>NZ_JBHUGY010000019.1:0-190320 GCF_042682105.1 Mesorhizobium calcicola | reverse complement strand
TGCGCCACCAGGCTGTCAGGGTCGGTTCCGGCGATGCTTCGGGTACAACCGCTGACACGCCGCGACCTTTGGGTGCTCTGGCATCTCTGCTGTGCGTCCAGGGATTGTAAAGAAAGCTGTGTCTACCGTTCCTATTTTGCTAGGGACTGTCCATCAACGAATTTTCTGGATGTCTTGTCCACGCTCATAGCGTGGTACAAAACCCAGCTCTTGAGAAACATGTACGGGGATCAGTTCGGTCTCCGACTATTGGCCTCGGCACCATGTGACCTTCCGCGCCGGCCGGCGAAAATGCCACAAATATTTGGGTGGGCCTACGCACACACGTCTGGTTCATTCCAGACGGAGGCGTCGTAACGAGATCGTCGCCCGCCTTCGCTTCGCTGGCCGTCGTCAATTTCATCGATACGTCACGTGGCCGTGACGGTCGATATCTCGGGTTCTGCGGTGGCCAGTATCCGAGCGTGGCTGCGTCGGGCCATATCGCTCAGGGATCTCGGCGCTCCGCACAGGCACAGAAGGTGGTGCATCGCGGTGTGTGGAGTCAAGGTGTGTGCTGGGTTGCTCATGGGCACGGCCCCTGCAATAGACAACATTACTGGTGCACAAACACCTGGAGAAGAGCTCGCGGCTCTCAGGGGGACGCGGGGGGGCGGCCACACATGGATTCGGTTCGACGCCAGCCTCGAGGACGCTAGCAGCCTCGACGATCATGTCGGAGTCTCTATCAGACTCGACACGGCGAGCATCGTCGACACGGTGACGCCGATCGACGAACGCTGCGGGCGCTGGATGATCCTCGTTTGCCAGCGGAAGGTCCGCTATGGTCGGCGTTTTTTCAACTGGCATAGGTGCCCCTGGCGCAATCTCGCCAAGGCGCCTCGGCATCGCCGACCGCAAGTGCTTCGCCCGTTTCGAGACACCATCCAGTCCTACATTATTCGATCGCCGCCGCGATCATCGAGCGCGAAATCGTGCCGGGCTCATCAACGAGGAGAAACTCCGGCCTATGGTGGGTCGCCATGGCCGGCGGTCTGCTCTCCGGCAATCACGGGCCCCCGGCGCGCCCGGCAATGGGCGATCACGCGTTCGTGCGTTCGCCGTTCGTGACAGTGGTGCCCCGTTGCGCATGTGTCTTGGTCCTTGCGAAAGACGTTGTAGGTTCTCGTGCCCGGGCCTCACGCGAGCAGTATCTTTGCGTCGTGATCGCGTCTCCCTCGAGCCAATTCTGGCACGCCGTCATAGTTGGGGATTGTCGTCCGAACCGCAGATCGGTGTCCTCGATTATTCGTGACTGAATCGCCGCGTCCGTCGTCTCTCCGTGTGGTGCAGTCTCTGCTGGTAGACGTATAGACTCTGTGTGTGACGTTTTGGGACCGCTGACACTAACCTCCGAACGATTTCGTCTGACTCGCGGGACTGTGGCCTGATGAATGCAGCTTCGGCCGGCGCGATAAGGGCCATGAACATTGGTGCGCGCCACGGCGTGCTTTCTTGCCTTGGACATGCAGCCTTGCTCTTGCCCATGCGCCGCCAAGCCAGAGACGCAGCAGCGGCCTCGTATTCGTAGATTGCCCATCACGAACGCTGCCGGGAATCTGGTGTCGGCACAAAACGGTGTGGGCTGAAGTTTTCGACTTGCGCAACGCCGATGATCGGGAGCAAGCCCGGGAATCGTCGGGTTGAAGTAGATGTTGTGCATGCGTCTTGTGCACATGCGACCTGGCCGCCAGCCACTATGACCCGGCTGGATTGTCCTGGAGCGGCTATTTTCAGCGAGCGCGGGGCCGCAAGAAACCCCTCGAGATTTGGAACATGCCGTCGGCTTCGGAGGCGCGGGTACGGATTGTTTGCGACAGTAGAGAGCTCTGCTCGCCATTTCGGGTCCGCTGCTTCGACGGTGACGTGGGCGTCCGTGACATGCTTGAACAGATATCGCCTCGAGGTCGTTGAGGTTGTCGCTCGGGCCGGTCATGGCGATACCAGCACTTCCTGCGACCTAAGGTCTTCAGGCCACATGACTGTTTCGCCGTAGTCATCTGGGCAGTACCCCTCCGCGTCGTGGCCGTCCTCGTCGTCGCAGTTGTCGAGTTCCAGATCATCGAGGCAGCCAAGAGACGGCTCGTCGTCGGCGGTGTCTTCGAGGTCAACGTCGTCGTCTACGATGTCGAGCAGTTCGATCAGCTTTTCGATCCGATCCTCGATCGAACGGCGCGTTGCTCCAATCGGGAAGTCTCCCGTATCAACCAGTTGGTCGAGGGTCATACCGCACCACCCTTCCCGACCAGCGACATGGACAGAAGCAGGGCGCGCACCTGTTCGCTGTCCAGATCACCAGCGTGCCAAGAGTGATATTTCTTAAGGTGGCGACCCTTCGCGGCAAGGTCGGCCGTCGACCGGGCGGGAAAACGGCAGACATCCCAGAGCGCTGAATATTCGCCGTCGTTGGCGTCTTCCCATTTCTGGTGTTCCTCGGCTGTCGCCTCACGGCCGAGGATCGCAGAGTCGGTGCAGGTGCAAACGCTTTTCCAATAAGCGTCGGCATCCCTGTGCGCCTTGATCGCGGCGCGAAGTTCCGGCGAAGCCTTCTGGCGCTCGATCTCCGTCTCCTCGGCAGTTGCCGGCAGTGCGGCCGAAGCCGCTACAGCGCCTCCTATGGCCGGCGGGGAGGCTATTGCGCCGAAGGCTGCGCGTCTGGTCATGGTGGTGGTCATTGGCCCATCTCCCGTTCGACATGCTCAAGAACACGCGCTCCGGCGTCGTGCAGGGCATTGGAGAGGCGTAGGAGCCTCAGAGCGAGGTGCAGGCGCCCAAGGCGCGTGCGTAGCGCTGCTGCGACGAGCAGCAGGCATATGGCGGCGTAGGTCATGACGTCCTCCGCTGCACGATCAGGACTCGGCCGGAAAATCTTCCGACAATGGCTATTTCCTCGGCAGCGGGCATAGCTTCGCCGGCTGCCGGAACATGAGTGTTCGGCATTGGTTGCTCCTTGAGCAAGGTTGCTGTAACGTCATGCAAATTAAATGACTTCGCAGCCAAGTCAATACATTTTGCATGAAGTTGGAGCAGCATGACAATCAGTGCAGGTCAAATCAGAGCCGCACGCGGCCTTATCGGATGGTCGCAGCAAGATCTTGCAGAGAAGGCGGAGGTCGGCCGCGCGACGATCGCGGACTTCGAGGCGGGGAAACGAGCCCCTTACGCCACTACGCTTGCACGGCTGCAGGAGTCGCTAATTGCTGCCGGCGTCGAGTTCATCCCCGAGAATGGTGGCGGTGCTGGTGTGAGGCTGCGGAAGGCCTGATGTCACTGTCAACGTTGACAGTGAGCGAATGGTGGGGCGGAATACTAACTTTGGTAGTCACTCTTCCAAAACTTGGAAGAGTAGAGCCACTGCCAGACATCGAAGATTCGGGGGCGCTGTTGAATTCCGACAATTGTCGCTTTTCAACAAGCCGTCGCAGACGGGTGTTCAACGTGGTTGCACCTGCGCCAGTAGCGCCTCAACCATAGGGAGCATGTTTCTAACGATGATCGCATCCCCCGCTGCGTTTGGGTGGTCCCTGTCCGCTTGCAGCAACTCCGGATGCCCAGTTACGCCCTCTTTGAAGTCGGCGTAGAGCAAGTCTCCATGCTTGGTCGCCAGCTCGGAGAACATCTTTGAAAACAGCTCGGCATAGTCAGCGTGCCTAAACGAGCAATGGTCATAGGCCGCGGTTCCAACCACAAGCACTGGAACCCTCTTGTCGGCGAGGATACCCAGAAGCTGGTCGAGATTCGCTCGCGTGTGATCAAGGTCGAGAAGCCCGCAATCGTTCTGTGCCAGTTCGACAAGGACAACTTGGTTTGCAGGGCTCGCCTGCAGGTCAAGGCCGCCTCTCGATTTCGTCAGCCAACGGAGACCCGCCCCGCTGTCGTTTGTGTACCCGACCTCGACAATTGTCACTGGGTGCCCGGCAGCGTTCAGCGCCGACTTGAGCGTGGGCGCAAATGCGTCAGCCGGAGCTACTCCGTGGCCGTTGATGTAGCTGTCGCCGAGGGTGACGATTGTCGGAGGTGCATCCTCGGCATCCACGTTGCCGGCTAACCCCAACATTGCGGAAAGTGCGGCAAGGGCCACAAACGAAACGTCACCTACTTTTGTCATGGTCTACCCTCCCAGCTGGACCATTCGGGGCTATCCTGGCCTAAGCCTCAGAGCCCGCGATGGATAGTAACCAGCACATTCTCACAAAACCCTGGAAATGGTAAGCTTCAGTCTGCGGCCGCCATGAGGATCAACGGAGGCGCTGAAATGGTTCCAACAAATGCAAGGCTATAGGGCGTTTCCCGCCGCCCGCTGTCCTGCACCGCCGAAGCGCCCCGCACGCTCAGGCGCCTCTCTGTGGCCACGTGCCAGCGCAACCGAGGGAAAGCTTGAAAGGACACCTTCTGTTCATTTACCCATTTTAGAATACGCTAATGCGCTTCTTTATTTTCCTCTTTTGTTGGGTCGCGTTCTTCGGATGGGATTTGGCCGCCAACAACGGTGATTTCGCCGTCAGTCTCGGGGTACGGGTCGCGCATCTGCTTCACAGGTTTATCTAGGCCGTAGACTCATAAGCGCGAAGCCACAGTCGCATTGAGGCGAGCTGGATCATGGCGAGGAAGTTAGCTGCCAGTTTGTCGTACCGTGTAGCGACACGGCGGAAATGCTTCAGCTTGGAGAAGAAGCGTTCGATCAGGTTGCGCTCGCGATAGAGGCGCTTGCTGAAGCACGGCTTCCAGCGCCGGTTGCTCTTCGGTGGGATGTTGGGCGTGGCACCGTGCTGCTGGATCAACTCCCGGATACGGTCGGCATCGTAGGCCTTGTCGGCCAGGACGATAATGCGCGGGCCGAGATGGTCGAGCAATCGATCGGCGATCTGCCCATCGTGCGTTTGTCCCGCCGTCAGGCCGAGCCGGATCGGGAGTCCTTGCGCGTCGACGACGACGTGGATTTTGGTCGTGAGGCCACCTCGGCTGCGACCGAGACAATTATCTGCGCCCCCCTTTTTGCCGTCGCAGCCTGCTGGTGCGCCCGAATGGAAGTGCTGTCGATCATCTGGATTTCACCATGATGGGCTCGGCTGATGGCGTCCATCAGCCGAGCCCACACGCCTGCTTTTCGCCAACGCGAGAAGCGGTTGTAGCAGGTGGTGCGTGGCCCATAGCGCTCGGGCAGGTCGCGCCATGGCGCACCGGAGCGCAGCACCCAGAAGATTCCGTTTAACACGCGTCGGTCATCGACGCGCGGCACGCCTCTAGGTTTGTTGGGTAACAGCGGTTCGATCACGCGCCACTCGAAGTCGGTCAGGTCATATCGGCTCATGTAGAGCCTGAATCACAATCCCGCGCGATATGGAAGCGAGTTGGCAAACCCATCAAAATCAGACGTTCCGCGCCACAGCCTAATCGTAGTAGCCCGGTCCGAATGTTATCGCGGACATCACAGGTTGATCGGCTTCGCCCGTCGAGGACCAGACGCCTATACCAAGCTGCGTTGAGGTTGCGCCATCCGGCCCCAAGCGTAACTTCGGGTCGAGAGATTGGAGAATCTGTGTCGCTTCGCCCATCGATACCGAGATAAGAGCCAATCCGTTCAACGTCGGGTTGCTTGGGCTTGCAAACTCCAAGGCCTCCAGGCGCTCGTCAGAATCATAGTAGGCAAAAACGCCTGCATCCGCCCAATAATCTGTCGGATTGCCTTCGGGTGTACGCTTAAACGGCTGGTGCTTATCACCGAAAAATGTCCGAACGCTTCCTTTGGTTGATCCAATCGGAAGACCTCTCAATCCGCCGCCGGGTTCTAATGCGAGTTCAGTCATTCCTCGACAATATGTGCGATCGGTCAAACGACGCAATGATCGCTTTTCACCCATCTCCCTCATTCCCATTTATGGGTTCACGACCTAATCGAGCCCTCCGCTGATGAACATATATTAGCGGCCGCGAATGCTGTATAACGGCCATGACGACACTCAGTCGCCCCTGGGGAACCGTTCGGTGCATCCAGCCGGAACACGACATATGGCGAGCTTGGCAGGCGTGATAGCCACGGCTGCCGTGCTTGAGGATTTCTCTGTATTCGCGCACAACGCCGAAGCCGGCTGGACCTATCCGCCCGCTTGCTGTCACGGCGATCTGACAACTGGCGAATGTGGCAAGATTCCTGGCAGCAGCGTAACGCCAGGTCCGGAAGGCTACGTCGTCATCTTGCGGCCAGGCGACCATCAGAAAGTCACCCACCAAGACCGATATTTCGTACCTTATGATGCTGTAATTCCGTCCGGCGATGACAATTTCCACATCTGCCTGCACCCGACTGAGGAGCATGAAAACTGCTTTTTTGCGCCTGAGGAAGCGATGTAGCCCAGAGGTCTTGCATATCAATGCGGCAGTTGGCTCATGACAAAGACTGCCAGAGCAGCCACCGCAAGGACGAGGAAGATCGCGACAAGTCGCAGCCGCTTGGATGAAATCTGACGCCGGGGCCGTGCTACTTTCGAGACGTCATAGGCGCTGTAGTTGCGCCGGCCGTCTTCGCCGAAGCGGTCGCTGTTCGGGTAGGCCGTCTTTGGCTTTGAGCGAGGTCGAAGTCTCCCCATGGCCGGATGATAATGCAGACGACGGGCGCCCGCTAGCCGTCAGCGTTTCCCGCCTGTCAGTCAGCCAGGCTGCCTTCGCGGTGTTGCATCGCCTCGGCGATCACTTCGAAGACGCTGCCCACCTCCTCATAGATCTCGCTTACCTCGATGCCCTCCCGGTCCGCTGCTTCCATGACCTGGTCGGCAAGATCGCTTATAGCGGCCGGGTCATCCGTCACCACGTCCGGCAGATGCTCGGCCATCCATTTGTCGAGGAAGTTGATGCCACGGGTGCTCATCTGCCCATAAGCTTCGCGGCGTATATTAGGTTCCGCTGATCTTGACGCCAGCGCGAGCCGCCCCAGAGTCGTTAACTATGGGCAAGGGCTTGAACATCGGTGACGAGGTGGCGATCGACGCCACTGTCATTCGGCGCGTCACTGACGACAGGATCAGCGTGTCGATCCCGTCCTACGGATTCCCGCATTCCGTTCGGGATAGCACCACGAAGATGGTCAAGGGCCAAACAATCGAACTGATTGGCAGCGTCACGCGGGTGGAGAAAGACGCCGTAACCGTGAGCCTGGGCGGCCCGGTGGTAACGATCGCCTCTGATGTTGTGCGGCTGGTGACGCCCTATAAGCCGCCGACATGACCCAGCGTTCCGATCTCGTATTGGCCGATCTCACACCACAGGAGGCGCGAACAGCCCGAGCGCTGCTGAGGTGGTCGCAAGTGCGCCTCGCCGCCAAGGCCAACCTTAGCGAAGCGACAATAAGCGATTTCGAAAATGAGCGCAGAATCCTACGCGTCGAGAAGCGGGCGGCTATCCGCAGTGCGTTTGTGCTCGCCGGAGTGGTGTTCAAGGCAGAAGGTCCGGTGCTACAGCCCGGCCAGTTGCAGCGGCAATCGTCGCCAGACAACCGAGCTCGCCGCCACCGGCTCTAGTAATTCGAGGCCACCATGAACCCTCCGAACCGCCCCGTGCCTCCTGCGAAGTTCGCTAGCCGCTCCTAAAGCGACACACCATCTTTATGCAACGGCGAAGTCGGCATGACCGGCTGCTGTTGGGTCGCATCCTGATTTGCTTCTGTCTTTTCATCGGTGCGGCGCTGATAAATTAGCCTTACCACCAGCACAAAGTATCCGACCTGCAACACAATCGCGGCAATGATGGTCCAGGCCAAGGCCTTCCAGATCGATCCCGTGGCCATGTAGGCCCAGACCGCAACGATCCCCGACGTCGTGAACATTCCGACCAGAAATTGCGGAAAATACATTTCCCAGCCCATTCCCCAACGGAAGATAGGGAGGCGTATTTCATTATTTTAGAATGTACGCAAGTGCGACGCATTGCCCTTGCCCAGCTAAGAACCCGCGGCTGCCCATAGCAGCGACTCCACCTATTCCTCTCGGAAATCCTGCAGCGAGGCATGCCGCAGATCGTCCTCGCCGCGCAGGTGGCGTACGCGCCCGATCAAGCCGGGCTTCACCCATTGCGGCGCCGGTGTGAGGCTGCGGAAGGGCTGAAATCGTCAAGCGCGCCCGGAATGTCAGAATGACTTAGGCGGCACGTACAGGCAGATTGTAATGTCAGGGTTGCCAGATGGGAATTGACGATGCCGGCCTACCGTTGATTTCTGGGCATGGCACCAGTGGAAACGCATGTCGTGTGACTGACGCACCCTGCCGTCCCCGTAAGGCAGCAACTCGCCGGACGGCACTTTGAAGCCCTTGCTTGTTTCGTGAACGGCGCCATCTGCAATCGGTTCGCAATGCTCGTCATGGCAGCACCGTTTTTCGTACCAGTCATTATCATGTGCCGATGCCAATGGCGTTCCGGAAGCGCAGGCTGCGGCGATGATAGCGCCCAACCCGAATGCGCCGCCGCAACCCCTCAATGGCCAGATCATGAATTACATTAGGCTTGTCTGATATGAACGCAAGCGCAGCTTGCAGCCGGGAGCGGCGCGTAGAGCCCCGCCAGCGCGCGTTTCCCGCCGCCGCTGTCCTAAAGCCGCCGAAGCGCCTTCGCGCGTCCTGGCGCCCGCCTGGGGCCGCGCTGGGAGATCAGGAGGACAAGCCAAGCTTGCCAAAAAACACCGCGGTCTTGGTGGGGTCTCAAACTTGATACCCTTTGGCAGTCGGCACTGCTTTATCGTTCTATACAATCCCCAATTGCTGGACTCGCGCGCTGCACCGGCAGTTAATCTCTACGTCAGGCCAAAGGCATTCAGATTGAACATGTTCGTCAACCGATGGGAGGACTTCGATGATCAAGAAACTTCCTCGACACGTCCGGGCGGAATGGTCAACCTGCCGTGGTTTTCACGGAGCGATCCTTGGCCTGGCTGCCCTCGTCGTCACCTCGTCATTTGCGCAGGCAGCAGGCGACAGCACCGCCGGCCGGAAAGTCATGGTGAAATGCCAATCGTGCCACGGCAAGGAAGGCCTCGGCAGAGCTCTGGCCGGCGGTGGCGAAGCGCCCAATCTCGCCGGGCAGAAGTACGACTATCTCGTCCACTCACTGATGGCTTACAAGGCCGGAGAGCGCAAGAGTTATATGATGTCGTTGGTCGTCAAAGGCCTGAGCGAGGAAGACATCGCCAATGTTGCGGCTTACTACGCCGCAATCAAGATTACCGTCGAAGTTCCGCAGGAGTAGGCGCCGCTGCGCAGACAGGCGTCTAGAACGGCCACGCCAGCGCCAGCACGACACCGCATGAGGCTAGGACGGCGAGAGACCCCATCAAAGTGCGTATTTGCATTCCTGCTAATATAGGGCATGATCACAGCCGCCGGGAGGAGGACTCTCCGGCATGGCCCGGCTGCCGTTGTCCTCCAAACCTTTCGGCTTTCGGGTCGATTTTGGGTTTTCGCTCACCAGGCGCTTTGTCTCTGATCGCGCTTAGGCGGCTGTTCTTCTCGACTGCGCAAGAGAATGAAACGGAGTTTAGGCGTATCGCTTCCCCTTACGGGGCGGCATATCAATCGCGAAATTGCCGCGGCGGCTTGGGCCTAGATTTGCAACTCTACGTTCTTGTGTCGGACGCTCCGCAATTGGGACAACCCAGATGTTCATTTGCCTGACGGATCAGAGGAACTCTGCAGCGCCAGCAGCCGATCTGAAACATGTCTAGGTTCATCTGAGGGGACTCGCAATTTCGGTGCCACCCTGATGTGTCTGGCGCCTGCGGTGGCCGGGATGGCGAGTTCAGATCGCCAGTTGAGCCGTGCGCAGGCGCTGCATAGGCTTTTCAATGAATGCGTACGAAAGAGCCGCGATCGGCACCGAAAGCCCCACGGTCGCCGCCAAAATCACGCGCCAGTCGTCGCTGTAGAGCATGGCGGCGCGGGAAATCGGCAGGTGCCAAAGATAGAGCGAGTAGGAGATCAACCCGATCCAGGCGAGAGGTCGCCAGGAGAACACCTTGTTGATGAGGGTCGTCCCTTCACTGGCGACAAGGCTTATGATCAGACCGGCAGCGGCCAAATCAATGGTCGGCTGCACGTAGGCCAGCGTCCTGCCAAAGCACGACAGAGAGGAACAACAGCAAGGCGGTCGAAGCCCACCCGACCATCTCAGCCATCCGTCCACGGAGCGCGAACCCGCCGGCTGCAATGGCGCTGCCGAGGATCAAGCCGCTCAACCTCATGTCGAAACGAAACGCCGTCTGCGCGAAGTCCTGAAAGTAGATGCCATTGCCCAGCCGCCATAGTGTCGCCGCCGCGAACATCAAAAGCAGCGCCCTCGTTCGAATGCGAGGACCAAGCCAGAAGACCACGATCGGCCAAATCAGGTAGAATTGCATTTCGACCGACAGCGACCATGTGTGGCCAACGATGGGCACTTCTTTCCCGAACAGATCAGTCAGATAGAACGCCGCCAGCAACACGACGGTGAGGGTCGGAACGTCCGACCACAGCATCGGGACGATCAAAGCGGAAGCAGCCAGCATGATGAGTAGCGGCGGCCACAACCGTTTCGCCCGACGTTTCAGGAAACGCAAGACATTGATCGTGCCGTCGCGGTCACGTTCCTTGAAGAGGATCGACGAGATCAGATAGCCGCTGAGCACGAAGAAGAGATCGACGCCGATGAACCCGCCACGAGCGAAAGGAGCATGGGCGTGATGCGCGATCACAACCATGATCGCGATCGCCCGAACCCCGTCGAGTGCGTTGTTTCTTTCCCCAGCCCCCATCAACAGAACTCTTAGCAGCGAATTCTTTTCGGTGCAAAGTAGATCAGGCCGGTGGCGGGCTGGACTTGTAGGGATGAGCCGCGTCAAGATTTGCCTGAAGCGCCCATCGAGCAGTCGCGGCCAGGTAGCCTTCGACATTCTGCTGGTTGGCGGTAGAGAGCTTGCCGTCGATCAGGAGGACTTCACCGGCCCAGCCTTCCATGTACTTGAACACCGGGGTTCCCGTGGGATCTTTGACAGAGCGGCCAAACTTCGGGGAGGAATCGAAGCCGACAGTGTTGGTTGCCGTCGAGAAGAACGGCGTGGGCGAGCCAGCAACATAGACACCACCATCGATGAAGATGCCATAATCAGATGCGGCGCTGTGGATGCTGATGATCCGCCATAAGGCCAGGGATGGCGTCGGGTTGCCTGCTGACTTTCTGACGGTCGTGCCAAACTCGGAATAGATGTTGCTATCGGTGTAAGTCATATGCCCGGCGGTGGCTGTGCCGGTTGAAGACCCAAAGCGATGAATGCCGGAGTATTCGTCGGCGTTTGCCCCGCCAGCACCAGCCGGATCGGCGTTCTTTTTTATCACCAGGTACATCGAACCGGCCGACTTTCCGGAGAAGATGTTCGGCACGTCGAAATATTGGCTGGCGCTAGGGGCGTTAAATCGAACGACGTTCTTGCCATTTAGATTGGCCGTGATGAGCGTTGGCCGCGCTCCACTCGTCGCCTGGGTCATGTCATTTGAATGACCGGAGCCATCAGCCCAAGCCGACAGCGGGTCGTTGTTAGATCCTGTTATCTCGTCGGCTTTGTACCAGCCCAGCAAAGCCGCCCCGAGTGACAACGGAGACCATATCGGCGCGGCGGCCGACGACGACCAAAACGGATTGATCAGCATGCTCATGTGCGGGTTCCTCGGATGATGGCCTTTGAGGCCTCTTCCAGTTCTTGGCGCAGCGCCCACGCGTTGGGCCAGCATGCTGTCCACGCGGTGCCATCGTTGCGCGCCCAATCGGGCGGCTGCGGCCCGTCCACCTCCAGCGGGCTCGGTTCCCATGGCCGAATTTTAAGGGCTTGCCTGAGCGTGGCGTTGTCGCCAGCCTTGAAGGCTTCGACGGCTTGCGGATTAATGCCGCGATTTCTGCTTTTTGAAACTCTGCGCTTCATTCAGCCGGCTCCCCAAACTGCAATAGCGCCCAGGCCGGTTCGGTTGTCCAATAGTCTGGTCTGGTCGCAAGGAAAGCTCTGCCCAGGCGCGCCCAGGCCTCTGGCGCATCGGTAAGCTTGCGCGCTGCCTCATTCGGATCGCTGTCATAGCCATAGCCAAGAACATCGAGATCACAGAAACCGTCATTGCCGGATTGGAACATCTCTGCCCAGGCATCGACTTCCGCTTGCCGCCGTTTTGCCGACCGTCGTCTTTTGACTGGCATCAGGCGCCCCTATTGCTGCGAATAGCAGGTGGCCGGCGCGTTTCGGCTGGCGCTTCGCAATCAAGGTCCAGTTCGCGGATGAGCCTTGCGAATACGATCTTCGAATCCCGCTCGATTGAGATTTCTGGCCGCACTTTTGGACTGCCGCTGCCGTCAGTGAACGTCAAGCCGTACGTGGCGATTGCAGCACGAGCGGCCTGCATTCGCTCCCAAGCCTCGCAAGCTGCTTGGAGCAGCCTGAGATGATGCCCCTCCAGGTCGTATTCCTTCAGGATCTCGTTCCACCACCTCTTCGATTCGGCGGTGAGATGAGCCGGCGGCTTCGGCTTGGGCACAGATGCGGGTTTGCCAACATCGTTGGACGGCTGGACGATCGCAAGCGCAGCGGATGACACCGGACCCCTATTGCCCATGTAACCCTCCCGCGCGCGGGGCCAACCGGGGCAGCAAAACTGAAAGTTTTTGATCCGCGAGCGGTCGCTGAGGAAGTCGACCTTTTTTCCTCAAGGCCCCCCCGAGGGGTCGGGACTGCCTCATGGCATGGCCCTCCACGCATCGGCCCGCGCTGCGGCTCGCCATTGCTGCTCGTCGAGGTTGGCCTCGTCGATCGGCATTGGCAGAGCGTCGAACGATTGCATGTACAAGTTGTCGTCGCGGTCGTAGCCATAGAGGATGATGGTGCGCTGATCTTCAGCCAGGCACACGTCGATCTGATCGAACTGCCCGCTCATCCTCTTGCCCTCCGTTCCAGTTTCTCGGCATCGCCTCTCTTTACAGCGAGCCGCCAGCATCCTGGTGCAGTGCCGGGCCTGACGCCCTTGCTTGCTATCTCAGCGTGCCAGAGCGCACCGCTGGCAGTAGTGAATTGTCCGCGCTCATACTGCTGGCTATCTGCCCATATGCCTGCGTAGGGCACCTCTGGCTCGGCGTGCTTCACCAGGGTCTTGGCTGCCCTGTCTGCGATAGGCCAGCTGAAGAATTTGGTTTCGCTCAACCCAGGTTGATAGATGTCGAAGACGGCATCGGGGTTTGCACCGCTCGCGCAGACTGACACCTCCAGAAGCTTCCAGGCGCCATAGAAGGTCTTGCCTTCTACGATCCCCTGAATGCGCAAGGTGGAATTGTTCGCCGCACCAGACAGGCATCGCAATTCGCCCGATTGTATCATTTCCCAGGCGAAGTCACCGGATTCGTTGTCGTTGATCTGCGCGCGGACATAAATCCTGTCTTGCGTGCGCCTGACATAAAACACCCGTCCGATCGGCGCATCGTAGCCCTTGTGGCTGGACAGAAGCGGAACCGGCAGTTCGCAGTCCATGCCATTGGCAATGAGAGAATACCCGTGGGTGTTGATGCTAGAGCTGGAAGCCAGGCCATGGATCATTCGAGCGCCAGGTCGAGCAGGGATCGACATTTCCTCGACGCCATGGCCGACTGAGACCCAGCGAGGAATAGCAGCGAGGGCCGCTGCCTGTGCTGCCTCTCGCTCGATGCGAGCCGCTTGCTGCTCCTCGGCTCCGCGCTTCAATTCCAGAAAATATGGATCAGTCCGCTCAGCGATGAAGCGCCGAACGAAGCGAGTGCCATCTGCCATGATTTCGACGCCGTCTTCCATCGGTCAGCGAAAGCCCACGGCGCGCGTCAGGTAGCCTGTGGGCTGTTTCCTCGACGGAGAGCCTGAGGGCTGCGCGGTCTTTGCTTTAGGAACATGTACGGTCGACACACGGCGCCAGAACTTCGACGACAAAGGACCGATAGGCTTAAGGCCGCGCACGAGATCGAATTTCGCCTCGAACGTCTCGCCGAAAAAACGGCAACGCTCGCCTTCGGAATAGGTGATTAGCTTGTTCCATGCATCGGTCATGGGCGTGATCCTTTTCAGTCGACGGCGTTGAGAAGTTTGCGCAGCATGCCGACGCCATGCGGGCCAAGCAGGCTCTGGCACCGGCTGGGCATCTTGCTCGGAAGCTTGACCCTGGCCTCTACCGATGCCGCATAGAACGTGCTGCCGAGCGTGATGAAGTCTTCGAGTTCGTCGATCTTCGCAGCGATCGCGGCGCGGTACGCCTCGATCTTCGGCTTCAGTGCGGCAACCTCTTCGTCAAACGCCGCGCGCTGGGCTTCGAGCGCCTGCTGGGCTTCCGTTTCTCTTGCCTGGAAAGGTGCGATTTCGGCGCCGGCGTGGTCGACTTCGGCGGCTGTGATCTTCGGCGGCTGTCCAGGCACCTGATTGAAATAAACGCGGTGAAGTTCGCGGTGCTTCGCCTGCGCGGCCTCAAGCTCGGCGACCGACGCGCGCCAAACCCGCTCTGCCTCGGCTATCGCCGCCGGCTTCGGCGGGATCTTCAAGATGCTGGCGAAGTCCATTTCGGTCGCCCTTGGTGTCCTTGCGAGCATGATGCTCCTCCTGTTCGAGTGTGAATTTACGCCCGCTCGCAACGGCTGTGACTAACGCGTTATTCAGGATGCGCAGGGCGGCATTGCCGAGGCGCTGCCGGTTGCGGCTGCCGGGCTCGTCGACCGCGCCAACTTCCAACATTAGGCCAACAGTCACATGATTGATTTCGAGCGGCACGACGATGCCGCCTCGGGCTTCGCGCTCTTTCCGACGCGCTCCACGCTCCTGGCCGAGCCGGCGCTGACGATCCAGGCGCTCTTCCGGCGTGCCTATGCGTGGGCGCCCGCGAGCCATCAGGCAAACCCGCAGACGATCGCCAGCACGATGGCGATGGAAGCGAGCATCGCCAAATAGGCTGCGGCGGCCGTCATGCTGCCACCGCTGTTGCACTTGTTGCGCTTGTTGCACTCTCCTGTGGAGGCGTAGACAGGTAGCGGCGCCACGCATCAATGAAATCGGCCATGTGATAGCCGCGAGGTGTCGCTGTCCCTATCCTCACAACCCTTGGTTTGATGCCGTAAGGGCGAAGCTTCTGGGCCAACTGCCGATCATCGAGAGGTTTTCCCCTCATGTCTGACCACGGCGATTCATCGAGCGCGCAAAGCCGGATCAATATGGATTCGGTAGCCAGTACCTCGTTGTCGTTGAACACTGTCTTGATGTCGGCCAGGAGCTTAACGCCTAGGCTAGGTGTACTCTCCTTAGAGAGTGCAACAAGCGCAACAGCCGCAACGCGCGCACGCCTCGGCCAATGTCCTCCGGCAGCAGCGGCGACTGCGAGAAGAGGTTCCCAGACGTCGGCGTCGCGGTCCTTTATGCCTGCCGGCATCTCCGGCCATTCATTGCCGATGTCGGCGGCGATGAACTCGGCCCAGCCTGCCAGGCGCTTATGCACTACGTCGCCAGCCGGCTTATGTACGCGGCGGCGATACGGCTCGACTGCCTCGTCTGGAGCCCTGCGCCGCATGCGGATAATCACCGAACGGGTAAGGATGGTATCAGGCAGATCGCCGAGCCCAGCCAGCGCCACCGCGCAATATGCCGGCAACTCTTCGGTTTCGATGATCTTGCCCCGGACAACGCAGCGGCCGGCGGTGGCGCCGCGACGATGGCCGGCATTGAGAAGGCCTCGGATTTCCTCGTTGTCTTTGGCCTTCGGCCCGAAGATGGTGTCGATCTCGTCGAACAGGATCGTCGGCGCGCCGGCCTCGTCAGCCACCTTGCGGAAGAGGTAGGCCGGCGAGACGTTCACCGACTCGACCGGCCGGGGGACGAGCAGCTCGGAAATCTCCAAAGCACGCGTTTTCCCAGATCCCGGCTCGGGGGAGAGGAACGCAATCCGGGGTGTCGATTCCCAGGCCTGCATCATGTGGGTGTGAGCAATCCACAAGACGTGCGCCACGTGCGCCGCCTCGGAAGGATAGGCAACGAACCGGCCAACGAAGTTGTACACCTCGTCGAGCAGTTCGGCGGCGAAGTCGTCGGCCTCCATCATGCGCGCCTCCTGTCACGAAGCGCTCGCCACTCGATCGCGGCCTCGATGACATAGGACGGCAACTGCTCGGCGATGTTGGGCCGATGCCTGCCTGCCCACTCGGCGAGAAGCGTGGTGGTGCCGTCTTGCAGCCCGTTGAGCAGGCGACAATGAACGCCGTGGTCGTCTAGACGAAACTGCGCATCCATCAGACATGTACGAGCCACGCGGACGGCGGCGACGGCCGGGCCAGGGACGTCTTGCGGCGAAGGTTCAGGCGCGGTATCATGATACCGTCGATTAAAGCCCCCGCCCGTCGACATTCCTGAATGCCCGGTCGCTGCCAAGGCGGCCGGGTTTCGGCTTTCATGGGGTGTTGTCATTGGCGCCTCCCCAGGTCTGGCCCTCAGTCGCGTAGCGGATGGCGATGATGGCGGCGGAAGCCCGCAAGCCGAAGTGTTCCCTCAACTCGACAATCGCCGACTTGGGCCGTTGGCTCTTCGGTGTCTTCATGAGCCAGTCGGCGCCGGCCAGAATCAGTTCGATTTCGCGTTCGGGAGCCATTTTATGCGGCCTCCCGGACTTTTACGTATTTGCTGGCGAGGTAGGCACAAAGGTCGGGCCTGCTGTAGCGCACAGCCCTTGCTGACAGCCTCATGAAGTTTGGACCGGCGCCCCGATGGCGCGCTTTCTTCACTGAAAGCGGGGAGATGCCTTGGATCGCCGCCAAGTCATCGGTATCGAACACTGCCGGCAATTCGTCGTCGGCTGCCATCCGTTCGTAAAGATCGAGGCCGGAAAGACCTTGGGAGGTCCAGTAAGCAATGCGGGCTGAGAATGCCCGTGCTGCCGTGTTGTCCATCTTGCGTCACCTTTCGCGTTGATAAGGTGACAGCCAATTTGCACACGGCAGGCTCCGGCGCTACAAGATCTTGTTTCGCAAAGTGGCTTGGTTTCTGACTGTCAGGAAGTCGCCGACTTCATGAAGTGGCAGCGTTTAGCGCGGTCATGTCATCGGCTGGGAAGGCTTTCTTGTACGCTCTCCAGGCGCGCCAAACGGTCGACGTGCTGACGTTGGCGTCCTTCGCGACATCACCAACGGCGAATTCCTCTTTTGTATTTGCCTTGACCTTGGCATGAACATTCATGCCATAGACCAGCCATTTGGCGTTGAAGTACCTGCTTGCCGGCGTACCTGCTCCCATGCTTGTCAGCATGAAGGCACTGGCCACGATCTTGGCGAACTCATCGCCTTTTGCGTCTTCCTGCCGACTGCTAAAGGCGAAGAGCCGGCGAGCGCATAGGTCCAAGTAATTCAACACCCAATCCGGTATCGAATCTTTCGTCACGCGCGCATGGCTGAAAGCCGCCCAAGCGTGCATGGCATTCCCGGTCGCAAGGAAGCTCTTGTGTTCCACTTCGATAAAGTCCGCATTGTCGCTCACCGCCCGAATTCCTTCACCTCAGCCACTGGCTTCTGCAGCACATTCATCGCGTCAGCGGTGCGCTGTGCGCCACGCCGGCCAAGGCTTTCGGCGCGCGCCACATACCGGCCCGTCATCGCCAAAGTTTTCCAGCCGAAGGCCTCCCGGAGTTCGTGCGCCTCCGCACCGCTCAGAGCGGCCCAAGTCGCGGCAGTGTGGCGCAATGCGTGAGGCGTGATGGCCTTGATCTTTGCCGCCTCGCAAACGCCGGTCAGGACTTCGCGGAGGAGCTTATAGGAAACTGGCTGCGTTCCCTTGCGCCCTGAAAAGACATAGCCGACGCGGTGCGCTTGCTGGTCGATGATGGTAGCACCATCGGTCGAGAGCGCCCGGGCAGATGCTCCCGTTTTCGTGTCGGGTAGACGGACGACAAGGCGCGGCAAGTCGACCATGTCCCAGGTCATCAACCGGCCCTCCGAGACACGCCAGCCAGAGACGGTAAGGAACCGGATTAGATCGGCATGGGGACCGGCAACGCTGGCGAGTGCTTTGACGAATTTTGGCAGGTCAGTCTCGTCGAGCCATTCCTCCCGCGCCGTTTCCTTGTTTCTCCGAACGCCCATGCACGGGTTATCTTTGCGCCAGCCAAGTTCCATTGCCCGGCCCATCATGACCGACAGCACCGCGAGCGACCGATTTGCGTCGGTCGGATTGCCGTGCTTCTTGGCATGGAAAGCCCGCACCATTTCGGCGGTGATGTCGGCAACGCGCTTGCCCTTGAACGCCGGTCTCAGATTGCGCCGGATGCGCCCGCGATAGTCCTTCCGCGTCTGGGGTTTTTTCTTCTCGATGTGCGTCGTCTCGAATTCCTTGATGAGATCTTCGAAAAGCGGCTGCGCCTTTTTTGCAGCCCGCGCTGCCGCAGGATCGTCGCCGACGCTGATCGCCTGGAGCATGCTCTGAGCCTCGGCGCGCGCCTTCTCGGCTGGATAGGTCGCGTGATCGCCAATGATGATCTTTCTACGCTTGCGGGCGCCGTCGCGGCCGGGAAGCTCCTGAAAGACGAGGAAGGTCTTCGATGCCTTGCCATCAGCCTTGCGACGTAGGCGGAGCGCGAAGCCTGCGAGCTTACTGTCTCGGATAATCAGTTCGTCGCGGTCGCGTGGCAGAACAGTCGAATTGACGAAATTGTCGGAAAGCACTGGCATTGCCTGTCTCCCTTGGGTAGCCGTGCGGGTAGCCGCGACGTGTCCACTCAAGGGAACGTATCGGAACAAACAGGGACTGTAAACCCTCGGTCTTTCCTTTATTCACAAGGCTTTCAGCGTCTTTGGATACCCAAGGGTGGACCGCTAGAAAGAGACTTAAAATCCCTCGATCTCTGATCGTACGGGTTCGATTCCCGTCGTCCGCACCATGTTGAAATAAAACAATATGGCTTTGCGGCATTCGCTGGCCGCCTCTCCGGCGCGATCTCATCAACCCGCACTTAGAAGGCCGCGCCTATCTCGGAATGCGGCGCAAAGAAACAGCGGGTGTCGCCCTTTCCGAAACTTCCCTGATCCAGGTTGAGAAATTCCGATTGATAGATGCAGCGGTGGAACTGCCGATCCTGGCTATGCTGTACGCGAAGATACGGGATGAACTCGCCGGTGGGGAGATAGATATAGCCGCCCGGCATTTCCTTGACTTCAGAGTCCGGGATCGGTGCGCAATCTGTTCCCGCGCAGCAAGTGAAGCCCGTGACGGGGTCCTTCTTGCCCGCATACCACTCGTGCGCCACGGCGCCAGTCGAGACAATAGCCAAGGCCGGGACAAGGATCCTGAAAGAGCTACGCATACATCCCCCGCGCAATCCAGCCTGGCGGCCCGATCCCTTGCGTTCCCTCATTCGAAAGCTTTAGATATATTAGCATTTGCGCATATATTTTCCAACCGGCGTCGGCGTCGTCAGGCCCGCTACAAAAGCCGCATGGCCAATGGCGGGGGAAACGTCCGAACAGGGTTCTGCTGCAGATTGCTTATATAGGGATCGGCTTTAGCCGGCTGGCCCCAACAAAGCCGGTCAGGCTCGTCGGCCTCTCGTCAACCCGATCGGCTGTCGAGCCGCCTGAAGGCCGAGAGCTGAACGAAAAGCCTCGCCGCTCCATTTGCGAAGCGGCGAGGCTCCCCCATTTGCCCCGATGCCGGGCCCCAATACCCGGCGTCGGTGGCGGTGCAATTATGGTGCCAGCACATATGACCCATTTCGGGACGTCTGCCTGCATCGGCTTAGGCGGTGTTGGCTAAGATTAATCCAGTCCGACCGGAATCGTCCGCCGAGCAAAGGTGGCACGGTTCTTGCAGTTATCACCTCAGACATGCCGGGCCAAAACGCTGTTCCACATCGACACCGGCGTGTGAGGTTGGGACAATGATGTCGCGCAAGCTTCTGTTTGGCCTTCCCGCAGTGCTCCTGGTCACGGCCTTGGCGGTAGCCCTCTTGTCGTCCGAGACCTCGTGGGAATTTCTGACTGCGACCCAATCCGATACGGTCTTTTGTTCAAGCGGCTCCTCGACCGTATCGGCGTCGGCTTCAGCATCGCGGACTTTGCCGTCATGTGGATAGCACAGACAAAAATCGGAAATGAACAGCCTCCAGCAGCGGCGTCTTGCAGGGATTGGGTCATCGGATGTTGGGGTTTGATCACACGGTTGGCATTGGCCTTTCGCGAATTCGTTGCACCGCGCTACCGGCCAGAACTCCACTATATGCGCGGCCCCGGGCCGGCCTGCGCGCGCCGCGTGAGGCCACGCTGAAGGCTTCATCCTTCCTGATCTCTCGCGGTTAGCCCGACATTTCGCACCGGTCGAACCAGACGGTCACGTTGAGCTTGGGAAAGTGCGGTTCCTTCGCCTGCCGCCAGACCGTTCGATCTCATATTCCCCTATGCCATCCCGCAAGCGTCCAGCCGCGGCCAGCAATTGCCGAAGTCACGGCTTGCGCGAAGTCCTTCCCTCAAAGATGGCTGAGCAATCGATCTCTTCGTGAAACGGAGCATCAGGATCGAACACCAACCAGGACGCATGAGATCGAAGCTCTCTCAGCCGGGCGTTCTTTTCGAGGCGGGCGGAGCGTTCCACTTCCGCATGGAACGCCAGCGTAGGCTATTCACGAAGAGAACTCATCCGACCCCCACTTGGTGACGTCGCCTATTGAACGCCTCGCTCGGCGTTGCGTTCCTTTGATGCGGGGACGCAACTTCGCAGGAGCCTCACCAGCGTGGGTTTCAATTGGCCGCTGTCCCTGCAGCGCTGCCGATAGAGCGCCGGATAGCCGGCGCTGGATCAAGCCTTGATCGGGTTCAGCTTCAGGTGCTGGACGAGGATGATCGTCTTGGCATCGATGATGCGGCCATCGGCGATGCCGGCCAGCGCCTCGTCGAGCGGTATTTCCAGCACTTCGATGTCCTCGCCCTCGTCCCGCGCGCCGCCGCCGGCCGAGATGCGGTCGGCGGGCGAATAGCGGGCGACGAAGAACCAGAGCCGTTCGGTGACGCTGCCCGGGCTCATATAGGGCGAAAACAGCCGCTCCACGTTCTGCAGCCGGTAGCCCAGTTCTTCCTCGGCCTCCTTGCGGATGCAGGTTTCCGGATCGTTTTCGTCCAACAGGCCGGCGCAGGCCTCGATCAGCGGCTCGCGGTGGCCGGTGACGTAGGCGGGATAGCGGAACTGGCGGACCAGAAGCACGGTCGAACGCGACGGATCGTAGGGCAGGATCACCGCGCCGTCGCCGCGGTCATAGGTCTGGCGGATCTGCGTCTCCCACTGTCCGTCACGCCGGCGGTAGTCGAGGACGGTTTTCTTCAGGACTGCCCAGTCGTCGGAGAGGATTTCCTCCGAACGGATGCGAATGCGATCTTCCATCATGGTCTCCATGCTTATGCATGTCGTTCTCCCAAAACCGGGGCCACTTTTGGGCGACATGCATTGTCGGGTCGAGGCGTAGCCGCGAACCGGCATTTGCGCAATGCAGGCAATCGGTCCCAAATTCACCGTATCGTGTCTGGCGCGCCTTCGATCCGCTACCTAGATAGCGGCTTACCTCCCGGAGCCCCATTTCATGACAACATCGCTTTTCCAGCCGATTACTCTCGACGGCCTCACCTTCCCCAATCGCATCGCGGTCGCGCCGATGTGCCAGTATTCCGCCGAAGACGGCTCGGCCAGCGACTGGCACCTGTATCATTGGATGAACCTTGCCATGTCCGGCGCCGGCATGGTCACGGTCGAGATGACCGATGTCGAGCGGCGCGGGCGTATCACGCATGGCTGTCTCGGCCTTTATTCCGAAGACAATGAGGCGGCCGCCCGCCGCGCGCTGGATGCGGCCAGACGCGTTGCCGCGCCCGGTACGAAGTTCGGCTCGCAGCTTGCCCATGCCGGCCGCAAGGCCTCCAACCGCAAGCCCTGGGAGGGCGGCGGGCCGCTGCAGCCAAACGAGGATCCCTGGCAGACCGTGTCGGCCTCGGCCATCGCCTATGACAGCGGCTGGAACGTGCCGCGCGCGCTGGAGGACGAGGAGATCCTGCAGCTCATCGAACGTTTTGCCGAAGCGGCAAGGCGGGCCGAGCGGGCCGGCTTCGACTTCCTCGAACTGCACGCGGCACACGGCTATCTGATCTTCCAGTTCCTGTCGCCACTGTCCAACCAGCGCACCGACCGCTGGGGCGGCTCGCTGGAAAACCGCATGCGTCTTGCCGTCGAGATCGCCAAGGCGGTGCGGAAAGCAACGCCAAAGCTGATGCTCGGCGCGCGGCTGTCGGTGAAGGACTGGGTCGATGGCGGCTTCGAGGTCGAAGACGCGATCGAAGTGGCGAAAGCACTAAAGGACGTCGGCGTCGCCTATCTCTGCTGCTCGAGCGGCGGCAATTCGCCCTTGCAGAAATTGCCCACCGGCCCCGGCTACCAGGTGCACCTGGCGGAAGCCGTGCGCAAGGGCGCCGGCATTCCGACCCGTGCGGTCGGCCTGATCGACGACCCCAAGCAGGCCGAGGCGATCGTCGCCGAGGGCCGCGCCGACATGGTGGCGCTGGCACGCGCCTTCCTGGCCGATCCGCGCTGGGGATGGCGTGCCGCCGCCACCTTCAGCGAGACAATCCACCCGGCGCCGCAGCTTGCCCGTTCGGTGACGACGATGCAGCACTGGATGAAGGCGGGCTGATCGACCGGTTCTTCCGACCCCGGCGCGGCCCGCAGTTTGGGACAGTTTGCCACGGCTTGGCTTCAATTCTGTTCGCAAACTGTTACGTTGGGTGAGGCTGCGGCGGGCGCGGCCGGGCTTGGAGGAAATCATGTCGTTCAGGGCATTCTTGCCGGTTGCCGCGCTGACAGCCGTGGCCGGACTTTGGATCGGTGCGTCGACGCCGGTCGGCGCGCAATATTGCGAGGGCACCGTGCATGGCTTGTCCGGCCGTTACAATCTGGCGACCGGCAGCGGCTTTCTCGCCGTGCGGACACGGCCGAACTCGTCGTCGCGGATGATCGGACAGCTGTTCAATGGCGATCACACCGAGATCTTCGACCGGCGCGGCAACTGGTATCAGGTCGAAATCGGCGGCAGGACCGGCTGGGCAAATGCACGCTGGCTGCGCAATGATTGCGGCTACTGAGACGCCCGTGCCATGTCACCCAAAAGTGGATCCGGTTTTGGGACAACGACATGCATTAAACAAAAACCTCAGGTGTGTTGAGATTCAGGTGATGCCGGACTGCAAACGGCGCGTTCCTGCGCTTCCGGTGCTCACGTACCCAAAAGTACGCTCCGCTCTGGTTCTCAGAAACCACCGTTTTCGGCTCGGCCTGACCTGAATCTCAACACACCTTACAGCGCGTCACAAACGCGACGCGACTTTTGGGCGCAGGCTGAAGACCATGGTTGCAACCAAATTGGCTGCTTTGCGTTGCGGCCATGATGGACAACAAACCTTTTGAAGTGCCGGTCGTCGTCGAACTTGGCCACGTCGGCAAATATCGCCATATCCGTAGTGCCCAGGAGGCGGCGGAGTGCCTGATGACTGTGTGGCCGCTCAATCGCGGCCCGCGTCATCGTGATGCCCTCGACACTTGCCTCAAAGTGCTGGAAGGTTATCGTTCGACAGCGGATGCGCGCCGGGCGCTGATTGAAGCCGCCAAGGAATCGGAAGTGCTGGTGCCCGACGACAAACTGTCCGACGACCGGCTGCATTGAGCGGACGGACCTTTCAACTGGAGGTTTTCATGGCGAAGCTGACTTACAAGATCGTCGAGCATGACGGCGGCTGGGCCTACATGGTCGGAGCGACCTACTCGGAGACGTTCCCCACGCATCAGGGCGCCTTGCGCGCCGCCGAGATCGCTTCGGCCGAGCAGCAGGTCGCCGGGGCCACGGACGGCATCCAGTACGAGGATTCTGACGGCAAATGGCACGAGGAACTGGCCGACGGCCGGGACCGGCCGCAGACAGAAGTCTCCGACTGATCTTTTATCCAGATTTTAGATGGGCACAGAGGCCGGCCGCGGACGCCTGTAGAGGAGACGCTCGTGGCCAGTTGGGAGCCTGCTGCTGATTATTTCCCGCAGTACTGGTCGTTCACGTTCCCTTGGGCATTCGCATCAGGGCCGGCCGTGGTGGAGGCACAAGGCCCGAGCGGGCCGGGATTGCCCAGGCTGTTCAATCCCGAGCTATCGCCATTGATGCTTCCGGTGGTGCTCAGGTCGACAGCCGAGGAGTCCTCGTTGCCGAACAGCCAGTTGTGGTGGTTGGAATAGGTGCTGTCCGACGACTGCGCCATTGCCGATGTGGCAAGACCGATCGTCAGAACGGATGCTGCGAGAAGTTTCGTAACCATTGAATTACTCCGTGTCTTGGCCGCCTTGGGTGCGACACGGGTAAACCCGGCAATCAGCTGAATGGTTCAGTGAAATTGTCGTGAGGCCGCGGTGATGTCCGGAGAGCGAAGGCTCGGTTGGCGACGCGCTCGATGAAGGCCACGATCTGCTCCGGCGCGACGAATTGCGGCATATGCCCCATTCCCTCGACCACCTCGAAATCGAGCCCCTCGATCCTTGACCTCATCGGCGCGCCCTGGGTGTGAAAACGGGTCACGCGATCGGCATCGCCGAAGAGAATGCCGGCCGGCATGGCGATCTCGCCGTAGCGCCCCTCGATGCGGCCAAGGTCGCGCTCGATCGCCACGACATCGGAGGACATGGCATAGAAATGGGCCGGCCTGAGCCCGAGCCACCCGCCTCCCGCGACCATATAGTCGCCAGGCAGGACCTGCGGCGCGAAGATGAACTCCATTGTCGGCCGCGCATATCTGAGGCTTGTCGGTATCGCCACCGTATAGCTCATGATCCAGCGCCACAGGCGTGACGGAATATAGAGTGAGCCGAACCTTTCGCGCGCACCGGCCTCCATGTGGGTCAATGGCGCGAGGAGTGCGATGCCGGAAATCGCCTCGGGGTGTTCCACGGCCAGGGTCAGCGCGATGGCGCCGCCCAGGGAATGACCGACCACCAGCGGCTTCTCCAGCCCGAGAGCTTCAATGAAGCGCCGCACGATCTCGGCCTGTTCGGGCAGCCGGCCCGTCGCGGCGTTCGCCCGCACGGAATAACCCGCCCCCGGCCGATCGAGCGCGATCAACCGGTAGCCTGGACCAAGCCGTTCGAACAGAGTGTGCCGGAAATGATGGAGTTGGGCGCCGAGCCCGTGCAGGAAGACGATCGGCCGCCCTTCACCCTGGTCGACACAGTGGATGCGATTGCCGTCTATCTCGATGAATTTTCCGACCGGCGGCACCAGCCTTTCGGCCTTGGCCGCGATCCACAGCGTCGCCAGCACCAGACTGGCGATCCCCAGGACCGCCGGCAACAACAGAACGGCAAGCAGCCACGACAGAACCGACAGGAGCATTGTCCACCCGAACCAGAGCCAGCTTGAGCTTAGCCGCATCCGGTGCCGCTGCAATCCAAAACGCGTCGCGCTTGAACGGCGTCGGACGCCGCGCTATCTGAGGCGACCCGTCCTGCCGGAGTCTTCCATGCCCGAAATCGTTACCGCCGCCATGCTCGTCATCGGTGACGAGATTCTGTCCGGCCGCACCAAGGACAAGAACATCGGCCATCTCGCCGACATCATGACGGCGATCGGCATCGACCTGAAGGAAGTGCGCATCGTTCCGGACGAGGAGGACGAGATCGTCGCGGCGGTGAATGCGGTGCGCGCGCGCTACACCTATGTGTTCACCACCGGCGGGATTGGCCCGACGCATGACGACATCACGGCCGATTCCATTTCCAAAGCCTTCGGCGTGCCTTGCGAATACGATGCTAAGGCCTACGCCATGCTGGAGGCAAGCTATGCCACGCGCGGTATCGAATACACCGAGGCCCGCAAACGCATGGCGCGGATGCCACGTGGCGCCGATCTCATCGACAATCCGGTGTCCGTTGCGCCCGGGTTTCGCATCGGCAACGTCCATGTCATGGCCGGCGTACCGTCGATCTTCCAGGCCATGCTCGACAATGTCGTGCCGACGCTGAAGGCCGGCACCAGGATGCTGTCGGCAGCCGTGCACTGCCCATTCGGCGAAGGCCTCATCGGCGGACCGCTGGGCGACATCCAGAAAGCGCATCCGGACACGATCATCGGCTCCTATCCGAAATATGGCGACGGCAAATTCTGGACCGAACTGGTCGTGCGCGCCCGCAGCCAGGAAGCGCTGGACGCCGCTCGGGCGGACGTCGAGGCGATGGTGGCCGGCTTCGCCACCAACCCCGGCTGATCTGGTCCAGACCGGAACAAAGCACGACGCTGGAACGTTTCCCTGGCGCGAGTTCGATCGGCCACAATTCGATCGCTTGTAAACTGAGGGATTACCATGCGATTCAAAACCATCGTCGCCATTCTGCAAAACGAGCAGGACGCCGAGCGGGTGCTGGACTGCGCCGTTCCGCTAGCCAACCGATTCCAGAGCCATTTGATCGGCATCCATGCCGAAACGCTTCCGGTACCCTACACCTCGGCCACCGGCTTTCCCGACACCGAGTTCCTGCAGGTTTCAGCCGATATGAACCGGGAGCGGGCCGAGAAGCTGCAGGCTATTTTTCTTAAGTATATCGAGAATTCCGGGCTGTCCTTCGAGTGGCGCAGCCTGGAGAGCTTTTCGGGCGACAGCGCGCTGACCGGCATTTCCAGCGTACGTGCCGCCGATCTGATCATCGCCGCGCAGCGCGAGACGGGCGGCGACCCGAGCGCGGATGTCGATACGCTGGTCTATGATGCCGGTCGGCCGGTGCTGGTGGTGCCGCATGCTGGCCCGCTGGTCACCACCTTCAAGCATGTGCTGCTCGCCTGGAACGGCAGCAAGGAAGCGGCCCGCGCCGCCTTCGACGCGCTGCCGTTCATCATCGAAGCCGAGAAAACCGACATATTGGTCATTGATCCACCCGACACGCTCGACGAAAGCCCGGAGGCCGCCGGCGCCGATATCGCGTCCGCCCTGTCGCGCCACGGCGCCAACGTCAGCGTCTCGGTGCAGAGGTCGGGCGGCAATTCGATCGATGACATCATCCAGACCAGGATCGCGGAGACCGGCGCCGATCTGCTGGTGCTCGGCGCCTACAGCCACTCGTGGCTGCGCCAGCTGCTGTTTGGCGGCGTAACGCGCACCGTGCTGCGCACGGCGCAGGTAGCAGCCTTCCTGTCGCGGTAAGCCCACAGCGATTGCGGGGCTGGCCCTTGCCAAGGCCAAGGCTTTCCAGTTAATTCCGCGCGCATTCCCCTGTTTTCTTGCACGCGGTCCCCGCGTGCTGCGGAGTGCGCGACATGTCCCTTCCCGAAAAAGCCTTTCCGGTCTCCTGGGACCAGTTCCATCGTGACGCCCGCGCGCTCGCCTGGCGGCTTGCGGGTGCCAACAAGGGGCAATGGAAAGCGATCGTCTGCATCACGCGTGGCGGGCTGGTTCCGGCTGCCATCATCTCGCGCGAACTCGGCATCCGCGTCATCGAGACGGTCTGCGTCGCCTCCTATCACGACTATACCAGCCAGGGGCAGTTGCAGGTTCTCAAGGAGATCACCCCCGCCCTGCTGGCCGACGACGGCGCCGGCGTGCTGATCATCGACGACCTGACCGACACCGGCAAGACGGCGGGCATCGTGCGCGCGATGATGCCGAAGGCGCATTTCGCCACCGTCTACGCCAAGCCGAAAGGCCGGCCGCTGGTCGACACTTTCGTCACCGAGGTCAGCCAGGACACCTGGATCTATTTCCCGTGGGACATGGGCTTCACCTATCAGAAGCCGATCGCCGACGACCACGCCGGCTGATTCGTTTATTCCAATTTGTAGCCGCCGCCGGGGACCATTTGCTTGGGAACCGGCCCCCTTGGGTACGATTTCTTGCGAAATCGACCTTTGTTGGCGGAAATTGGCCAGTCCATCCAAAGTTTTTACTTTTATTGCCGACAATTGGCCGTAAAATTCGTGAGGCGGCAAACGATTCTGGAGGCTGGGGCTAGCTTCTCCGATGTTGACGAGACCAACGACGCACAACCATCTGGCCGAAAGGGTCCGGCGACTCTTCGGCACGGCGCCTTGCCGTCTGCAGGTAGCCGCCCTGCCCTGGCGGGATACCGGGAACGGCGTCGAGGTCATGCTGATCACCAGCCGCGATACCGGCCGCTGGGTGTTGCCCAAGGGCTGGCCGGAAGCCAGGGAGCCGCTCTGCGAGGCCGCGGCGCGCGAGGCCAATGAGGAAGCCGGACTGCGCGGAACGGTATCGCACCTTGAGGCCGGCCGTTATTTCTATGCCAAGGTATTGGCCTCCGGCGAAGAAGTGCCGTGCGAGGTCCTGGTGTTTCCGCTGCACGTCGACAAGATCGCGGATCGCTGGAAGGAAAAACGCGCGCGCACCCGCAAATGGGTCAGCTCCAGCGAAGCGGTGCGCATGGTCAACGAACCCGACCTTTGCCAGATCATCGCCTATTTCTGCGCCGACCCGCATAGATTCCCCTAGCCGCTTGCTTCCCTCGCCGGTCCCGCTTTCTTTCGCGTGTGTCGCCACCGATTCGCAGCCCTGTGATGCGCCGTGAATGGTTTGCTAATCATTCGCGGATAGGAATCGGTCGATCTGGCATGTGATCGATGGCGAACCCAGCAAACCCACTTCAGGAAGAATCCGGCGAGCCCCAGCGCGAGCGTCGTCCGCGCGTGCTCAAGGGTGGAGCGATCATCACCGGGATTCAGAACTCGGAGGTCGGCTGCACGCTGCGCAATCAGCACGAAGGCGGCGCGGAACTGAAGATACCGCTCGAGGCACGCGTTCCCGATCAATTCCTTCTCTATGTGCCGCTCGATGGCATTGCCTATCGGTGCGAGGTTCGCTGGCGCCGCAACGACCGCATCGGGGTGCAGTTCACCGGCACCGAGCCAAAGCCGAAATTGCATTACGGCTGATCCCTCGGGACGCAGCGGTCGTGTTTGCGCGAAGCATGCCGGCGGCAAAACCGCCTGCGCCACAGCTCAAGTCTATCCCCGTTATCCACATATGTGACACACAAGATGTTGGGGTCACAAAAGCTACGCAAACGAATCCTTGACGGCGCAAAACGAGTCGCCTTTTATAGGCCATGCGCTCCTGTTGAGAGCGCGACCGGAAAGTTCTGAGCCCGGTCTTTTTCCCGTATTATGTGCGTTTTTGCCCGCATTTCCGCCTGTTTACGAGGCCGGCGGAAGCGTTGGGGTTGTGGGGCGGTTGGGGACGATAGGGAGAATTGTCGGACTGGAATAAATTGTCTGTTAATACTATATTTAGTGTTTGCAGGTAGGTTCGACGCTAGATAGTGTGAAATTCCCTCAAGTGAGGGAATCGAAAAAAAATCAGTTTTGAGGGACCCGCGGGGTTCGTCGGCGCGTTGGACAGGCACTTCGCAAGGAGTTGACCAGCAGGGCCGGCGGAGACTGCGAAATGGAGAGCCGGCCGTTTTCGAACGCCGGCGGACGGCGGACATGCGCGTTTCGCATTGGGGGCAGAAATCCCCGGGAAAAGCGCTATATATAGACAAAAGGGACCGGACCAATGCGCATCGAGCGTCGTTTCACCAAGCCAGGACAATCAGCCTATGCGGAGATCGAATTCCGCAAGGCGCTTTCGGAGATCAAGAATCCGGATGGCTCGGTGGTGTTCCGCTTGGACAATATCGACGTGCCGGCGCAGTTTTCCCAGGTTGCCGCCGACATCCTGGCGCAGAAGTATTTCCGCAAGGCCGGTGTCCCCGCGCGGCTGAAGAAGATCGAGGAGAACGACGTCCCCTCCTTCCTGTGGCGCTCGGTCGCCGACGAGGCCGAGCTTGCCAGGCTGCCGGAAGCCGAACGCTATGGTTCCGAGATCGACGCCCGCCAGGTCTTCGACCGGCTTGCCGGCACCTGGACCTATTGGGGCTGGAAGGGCGGCTACTTCAAGGCGTCGGAGGAAGACGCGCGCGCCTTCCGTGACGAGCTCGCCTACATGCTGGCCACCCAGCGCGTGGCGCCGAACTCGCCGCAATGGTTCAACACCGGCCTGCACTGGGCCTATGGCATTGACGGCCCGAGCCAGGGCCACTTCTATGTCGACCCGTTCACCGGCAAGCTGACCAAGTCGAAATCCTCCTATGAGCATCCGCAGCCGCATGCCTGCTTCATCCAGGGCGTGCAGGACGACCTCGTCAACGAGGGCGGCATCATGGACCTTTGGGTGCGTGAAGCGCGCCTGTTCAAATACGGCTCCGGCACCGGCTCCAATTTCTCGCTGCTGCGCGGCGAAGGCGAAAAGCTGTCCGGCGGCGGCCGCTCGTCCGGCCTGATGAGCTTCCTCAAGATCGGCGACCGCGCGGCGGGCGCCATCAAGTCGGGCGGCACGACGCGCCGCGCCGCCAAGATGGTCATCGTCGACGCCGACCATCCCGATATCGAGGAATTCATCGACTGGAAGGTCAATGAAGAGCAGAAGGTCGCCTCGCTGGTAACCGGCTCCAAGATCGTCAAGAAGCATCTCGAAGCGATCATGAAGGCCTGCGTCAACTGCGAAGGCCATGACGACGATTGCTTCGACCCGTCGATCAACACCGCGCTGAAGCGCGAGATCAAGGCGGCCAAGAAGTCCGCGGTGCCGGAGAACTACATCTACCGCGTCATCCAGTTCGCCAAGCAGGGCTACACCTCGATGTCGTTCAAGACCTACGACACCGACTGGGATTCGGATGCCTACCTGACCGTTTCGGGCCAGAACTCCAACAATTCGGTGTCGCTGAAAGACAATTTCCTGCGCGCCGTCGAGGACGATGCCGACTGGCACCTCACCGCCCGCAAGGACGGCAAGGTGTTGAAGACGCTGAAGGCGCGCGACCTCTGGGAAAAGATCGGCTACGCCGCCTGGGCTTCGGCTGATCCGGGCCTGCATTTCAACACGACGATGAACGACTGGCACACCTGCGCCTCCGCCGGTGCGATCCGGGCGTCCAACCCGTGCTCGGAATACATGTTCCTTGACGACACGGCCTGCAACCTGGCGTCGATCAACCTTCTGCCCTATCGCAACGCCGACGGCACGATCGACATCGCCGCTTACGAGCACACGGTGCGGCTGTGGACCATCGTGCTCGAAATCTCCGTCATGATGGCGCAGTTCCCGTCGAAGGAAATCGCCAAGCAGTCCTATGAATACCGCACGCTCGGCCTCGGCTACGCCAACATCGGCGGCCTGCTGATGACCTCGGGCATCCCTTATGACTCGGACGAGGGCCGCGCGATCTGCGCCGCTCTCACCGCGATCATGACCGGCACGGCCTATGCCACCTCGGCCGAAATGGCCGCCGAACTCGGCGCCTTCGCCGATTACGACCGCAATGCGCAGAACATGCTGCGCGTCATGCGCAACCATCGCCGTGCCGCCTATGGCGAAAAGCAGGGCTATGAGAAGCTCGCGGTCAACCCGGTGCCGCTGGTCGCTTCCGACCTCAAGCAGCAGGACCTTGCGGTGCACGCCAAGGCCGCCTGGGACCGTGCCATCGAGCTCGGCGAGGAGCATGGCTACCGCAATGCGCAGGCGACCGTGATCGCGCCGACCGGCACGATCGGCCTGGTCATGGATTGCGACACCACCGGCATCGAGCCCGACTTCGCGCTGGTGAAATTCAAGAAGCTGGCCGGCGGCGGCTATTTCAAGATCATCAACCGCGCCGTGCCGGAGGCGCTGCGCACGCTCGGCTACTCCGAAAGCCAGATCGCCGAGATGGAGGCCTACGCAGTCGGCCACGGCAATCTCAACCAGGCGCCGGCAATCAACCCCGGCGCGCTCAAGGCGAAGGGATTCACCGACGACAAGATCGCGGCGCTCAACGCGGCGCTGAAGTCGGCCTTCGACATCAAGTTCGTCTTCAACCAGTGGACGCTCGGCGCCGACTGGGTGAAGGAGACGTTTGGCTTCACCGACGAACAGCTCAACGACTTCTCGTTCGAAATGCTGCCGGCGCTGGGCTTCTCCAGGAAGGACATCGAGGCCGCCAACATCCATGTCTGCGGTGCGATGACCTTGGAAGGTGCGCCCTTCCTCAAGGCCGAACACCTCGCCGTGTTCGACTGCGCCAGCCCGTGCGGCAAGATCGGTAAGCGCTCGCTGTCGATCAACAGCCACATCCAGATGATGGCGGCGGCGCAGCCCTTCATCTCCGGCGCCATCTCCAAGACCATCAACATGCCGAACGATGCGACGGTGGAAGACGCCAAGGGCGCCTACATGCTGTCGTGGAAGCTGGCGCTAAAGGCCAACGCGCTCTATCGCGACGGCTCGAAGCTGTCGCAGCCGCTCAATTCCTCGCTGCTCGCCGATGGCGAGGACGACGAGGACGAGGCGATCGAGCAGCTGATCGCCGCACCGGCGGCGGCGCGCGCGGCACAGATCACCGAGCGGATCGTCGAGCGCATCATCGAGCGCGTGTCGCGCGAGCAGGAAAAGCTGCCCGGCCGCCGCAAGGGTTATACCCAGAAGGCCAAGATCGGTGGCAACACCATCTTCCTGCGCACCGGCGAATATGACGATGGCCGTCTCGGCGAGATCTTCATCGACATGAACAAGGAAGGCGCGACCCTGCGTGGCCTTCTCAACAACTTCGCCATCGCCATCTCGCTCGGCCTGCAGTATGGCGTGCCGCTCGACGAATATGTGCACGCCTTCACCTTCACCAAGTTCGAGCCGGCCGGCATGGTGCAAGGCAACGATGCCATCAAGAGCGCGACGTCGATCCTCGACTACGTGTTCCGCGAGCTTGCCATCTCCTATCTCGGCCGCAACGACCTCGCCCATGTCGACCAGTCGGACTTTTCCAACACTGCACTTGGCCGCGGCATCAGCGAAGGCAAGACCGACGCCGTCTCCAAGGGCCTGACCCGTGGCGCCTCGCCGGTGAAGCTGGTGTCGCGGGTGAGCGGCAACGATCCGAAGGGCTTTGCCGGTGGTTCCGCCGGAACCCCTGCCCGCTCGGCACCGACTGCTTTCTCCGGCTCCAACGTGCTGGCGCTGAAACCGGCCAGCGACGAAGCGGTCGCCTACAAGCGCGACTATGAAGAGCGGGCGAAGGAATTGGCCGAGGACATCGCCTTCGAGGAAGCGGCCGGCGCTGCCTCCGACACCACGGCGGCGCTGTTCACCGACGCGGCGGCCAACGAAGCGGCCGAAGCAAAGAAACTCGCCGCCGACCGCCGCGCCAAGTCGCTGCTGCAAGGCTACACCGGCAATTCCTGCTCCGAGTGCCAGAATTTCACCATGGTGCGGAATGGGACGTGTGAGAAGTGCGACACGTGCGGCGCTACGAGCGGGTGCAGCTGAGAACTGATGCCGCCTGGTGCCACACCCAAAGTTGGGTACCTGAAAGCCAATGTTGTGTACTTGGAGCGGCTCGACGGCCGCTCTTCAGATCGCTGGAAAGGTGAGAAGGAACGGATTGCGCGACAAGTGTGCCATCTGTGGGGGGACAAACGCTAGGTAATCCCAATCAGTAGGGAGGGACCTGATGCAAAGCGACCCATAACTTTCCTTTTTTGGGCGCCAATTATCCCCTGACGCGTCACTGAATCTCGCTCAACGTCAAGATAGATCGTTCATTCGACACACGAAGTCTGCTCACCTCCGGCGGTAAGCCGAAAAACACCATCTCCCGGGCGCTTTTCGCGCCCGGGAATGCCAACGGGAACAAATCAGGAATTGAACGCATTCCGAGCGAATTAAAACGCTGCACAATCAACCGGATTGATTTTCGTCGCTGCGCGGCGTCCCGGTGTGAACTCACTTAATTTCATTGCGAAGTAGCTGGGCGATCCCAAGCGCCCTTGTCGATAGGAGTAGGTATGTCGAACAACTGGAAATACGATCGCGCCAAGGACGCGATCGACGCCCGCATCAAGGAAGTCCAGTCCGTCACCGTGGTGGACTACAAGCGGGACACCTCGCTGACATCGATACCGACAAACAAGGCCTACCGCATGGATGCGGTTCACCTTTACGTCGACATCCTGAACCTGCGGGATATGTTGGAAAGCACGCAGTCCGAAGGCGAGACCTGCCATAAGCGAACGCTGCGCTTCCTCAATCTGCATTATCGGGCCGTTCATCGCATCCTGGCCGCATCCGATGCAATTCGCGTAGACTTCCACAACCAGCGGCTTCACGCCGTCGTCGCCAAGCCTTATGGGGACGACGCGGAAGGAGATCGCGTCAACCGTGCTATCGCCATCGCGCGGCTGATCAGCGATGTCCTGCTCGAGACAGGCGATGACGACGAGAACATTCCGGCTGCGGCGGTTCGGATTGGCATCGACAGCGGCCGGGCGCTGGTCGTCAACAACGGCCGGAACGGCAACCGCGAACCGCTGTTTCTGGGTCGCCCCGCCAACATGGCAGCGAAGATCGCATCCAACGGGAGCGACATCGGCATATATCTGAGCAACGAGGCGAGGAAGGCAATCGGGCTCGAGGAGCTTGACGATGAAGACGTCCCGCTCACCGAGGCCGAGATCGAGGATTGCCAGAACGCCGCCAAACTTGGACTGAGCAAGGACTCCGTGGTGTCCGACTGGCGTGCTGACAACAAGAATAACCCGATCGGCGCCTTTGTGTTCAGCCGAGCGACTCCTCCTTTGCGCGACCTTGATATCTCGGTCCTTACGCCTGGAAACTCGAGGCGGATGGACACGGTTTCAGTCTACGCCGATGTCGACAACTTCACGGCATACGTCGACGCTCATATCGATGACGATCCAGAAGACGTCGTCCGCTGTCTCCACGTCATCCGTTCGGAACTCGACCGTGTTCTTTCCTCCGATTTCTCGGGGCGGCGTATTCGCTTCATCGGCGATTGCATCCACGGCCACGTGATGGAGGGAACAGCCTACCAGACGTACACCGAGGATACGGTGTCTACCTCGGCCCTGTGTGCCGGAGGATTGCGCAGCAGTTTCGATCTAGCGCTCGAAAGGCTTGGAGCGAATGACGTGGACACCGACGATCTCGGGCTAGCCATAGGCTTTGAATTCGGCCCGACGGCGATTACCCGACTTGGCATGCAGGGCGAGCGTGTCCGTTGCTCCACGGGTCGCGCCGTCCTAGATTCAGAAGCCGAGCAGAAGCGCTGCAGTGGCGAGCAAACCGCGATTGGGAAGGCGGCGTATGATGCTGGTCCGGAGTCTGTACGGACACTCTTCGGGACATCGCGTCGAAAATCCGGACTGACTTATGACGTAGTGCTTGAGGCGCTCACGGCCGAAGGCGACAAGGTGGCCAAAGCAGCGCATGCCGCCGCTTATGCCGCGAAGAGCCCGGCCATTGCCAGGGCTGCCGAGGAACCGTTCCGCCCACACTCGGAGGGGCGATGACGGCAATGTCGGCCCTCGCCCTCCTGGCCGAGACTGCACGCGACAACCACTCGGATCTGGTGAGCTGGAAAGACAATGTGGCGATCTTTGCCGTTCAGCCAGTCAACGCGTCCGGTGCACCCGCAACGCGGTTTCTCATCACGGTGGCTGATACCGGAGACAAGATAGTTGCGAAGGAGGCAAAAACCGAACACCTCCCCTCCTTCTGCCCGGAGCGCCACATCAACTTTGACGGTACGTTCTGTCTCTATTGGGCGGAGGCAGAACCGCTTGAAATCACCGACGCGGAAGCCGCCAGGCGATGGTGGGGAAAGCTGCTCATTTTCCTTCTGAGGCAACGCACCGCGGCAGCGCTTTGCAGCTGGCCCGGAAAAGGCGAGGCACGTGCTCACGGACCCGAAGCTGCAAGGTACCAGGCGGCGGCTGAAGCGAGCGCCATAAGGATCGGCGGGGCTTTCGAGAAGGCATTGAAGGAAGGGCGTCTTACGACATTGCGAAGGAGGCATGGCGGCCACGATCGATTGCGGCTTCTGCTCGACGGCAGGAGGTTGCTTACAGTCGACGTGGAGACCGGCCAAGTGATGACCCGACGCCAGAGGTGCCAGTGTGACCGAGGAAGCGGATTGCCGCTGGCGGCATGCTCCGACCATGCGCAGATGTGTGCCGACCTCGCGGCGGCGCTTGAAGGCTGGCGTTTAGCCGAGGCGAAATTTTTCGACAGCTTCAAGGATTCTTCCCTGAAGTGCTGCGGAACGATGGACGAGTGCCCTCTTCGGGACCTTGTCGACACCGAACTGTCAATAGCCGCATAGGAATTGCGATGGCCAAGAACGACCAGCAGGAAAGCTATGAAAAGGCCTTGGCTGCCAATCACAGTCGAATGATGGACCTCGTGAAATTCGCGGAAGCGAAGAACGCCGCGCTGCTCACGTTTTGCTCCGTTTGGATGGCAACCATCATCGGAATCCTTCGCTCCACGGATGAGCCTCCAATGGGCTACCGAACTGCCTTCCTGGTGGCGCTACCGCTGCTGGCCGTGGCAGCGGTGGTGACGCTCACGTCCTTCCTTCCAAAATTGCTGCACCATCTTCGCCATGAACGTGAGGAAACTAGCAACCTTCTTTACTTCGGTCACATCGCATCCCTGGAAATCGACGATTTCGGTCCAGCTTCCAAACAGCGGTACTACCCTGTAGAAGGCCAATCCTTCTCTGACGAATATCTGGATGACCTCGCAGTCCAAGTGGCCGTGCAGGCACGCATCGCCAATCGCAAATTCAAGACCTTCAACGCAGCTGGCCGCTTGGTCCTGGCTTCGTTTGTCTGCATGGCAGCCCCGCCGGTTGTCTGGGCTGTCCAGGTCGTGTGGGAAGCCGGCCAGAACTGGGTGTCAGCTCTCCATTAGGCTGACGCGCTCCCGCCTGCATGTGATCGCCAAGAGATCGTTCCGGGGAACGCATTCCCGGCCTTCTGCCCAGAGCGCCACTTAAACGAAGATAGTTCGTTCTGCCTGGCTACTGGGGCGGGTTTGGGATTGTCAGTCGCGCAACCAGGCGATCGTGTCGTGGGGGCTTCTGGAGCAGTATTAGCTTCTCCAAAAGGGTCTCGGGAAGGACACGCCGTTGGTCCGCGAGGCAGGCGATCACCCACGGCGATGTCGGTCCGCATCAAGTTGCTGCCTTGAATGCCGCCAAAGCACTCGGGCCGAAGAAGCCTATTACGAGATGCTGGAGGGCGAGCAAAAATGGTTCGCCGGACGCTTCCCTCGGTTGAGCAAATAAAGGCGATCGACTTCTCAATGGACGTTTGCCCTACCTGATGGGCTGCACGAAGAGGGGCGCCCAATCCTGCGGGTCGAATGCTGCCGAAGTGACGACCCTGCTTCGCGAAGAACGCCTGAGGCGGAAAAGACAAACGACTTTTGGAAAGACTGTGCTGGAACCTCACGCCGGCCTGAGGCGCTATGTGCGAATGTCATCTCGTCAAATAGCGGCTATCGTTTGCGGCTTCGACTGGACGCCACCGCAACGCCCGCGCATTCGGCGTAGCCAAGTCGCGCCTTGTCACGGAAGCTGGTCCGGTTCAGTCCGCTCACTTTAATCTTCGCAGGGCTATGCCAGGACCGTGATCCGCCGTCGACGATAGGAACACCACACCCTCTTTTTCGAGCGCCGTTCGAACCCTATCCACTACGTCGAACGCAACCCCTTTCCCTCCACCTTCGATCCTGACGATCGTTTGACGCCCCACGCCGGCGAGTTCGGCCAGGTCTTCCTGGCTGAGCTCAAGCAGCGCCCGCGCTACTCGCATCATCCGGATGGTATCGGCAAAGGACTCCATTGGTCAACGAAGCGACCGCTGGTCCTCGTTGTCAACAATTGGCGCATATTGATACAGATAGTATATGAAAGGATTCGAATCAGGTACAAATTGACCATTCGCTGAGCCATGGCATCATTTAATCCCCCTAAACCGCATGGTGATTCGGGGACCGCAGGAAAGCGCCTTGGAGGCGAGCAGAAGATAACGGGCAGCAAATACAGCCGGCTACCAGCGACGCGAAAGAGAGACGCCATGTTGCGCTTCGGACCAAACATTGATCTCGATCTAACAGCTTTCGGCGAGGAGAGGGTCCGGCTTGATGCTCTAGTCGCCGACCTTTGGTACGTCAGTCTCAACAAGCGCCCGGCATCGAGCTCCACGCATGACGCGCCGATTCTGGAGGAATGGCGTTTGGCGCTACGCCCGACCCTTTGCCTCGTCGGGTTGGCCACTGGGCATCCAAAGCTTCCGGGCCACCAGCGGGCGATTGTAACGTCTGGCTTGTCGATGTTCTCTGAGCAGCTCGGTTTGGGTAGGACTGAATCGCGGTGGTACCAACTGGGAAAACCGGCTGGTGATGTCCCCGAGCATTCGTGACATGGCTGCCCCCTCCTCCACTCTTCCAAACGCATTTCATCCGACATTCGATTGGGCCGCAGGCGCCGGAGTTCCTCAAGAACTCTGTCGGAACGTCGGACCAAGAGAACTGCGAGCGGCGATCGATCGCGATGGTGTCGATGTGCCTCAGAGGCCGGCGCTCGACCGGCAGAAAAAATGATCGGAGCCTGATATGAAACTCTGGATTTGGTCCGACCTGCATCTCGAACTGCAGGCCCCGGCTTTCCCGGAGACGGCTCCGCAGGCCGACCTGATCGTCTGTGCCGGCGACCTTTGCCGCGCCGACGTGCTTGGCGATACCGCGCGATGGATCATCGAGCGGTATCGGTTGCCGATGGTCTTCGCGCCGGGCAACCACGAATTCTATAGCGACGCCCGGATATCGCGCACCAAACCGTCCGATCACCTTTTGATGAAAGAGGCGGCCGAGGCGTCGAAAGACTGGGTGCGGCCGCTCCACGTCCTGGACGATCGCGTGGCCGAGATCGGCGGCGTTCGCTTTGTCGGCGCAACGCTCTGGACCGACTTCCGGATGAACCTCCAGGACGAGGCCGACCTGCCGCGACGCATGCGTTCGATGGCCTGGCAACTGGCGGACTTCTCCAGGATTCGGCTCGGCGACGGACAATGGCTGTCGCCTGAGGCGATGCTTGGCTTCCATGGGTTGACGCGTGGCTTCATCGAGCGCCAGCTCTCGATCCCGTTCGACGGCAGGACGGTCGTCGTCACCCACAACCTGCCGCATCCGGATTGCACGCCCGCCGTCTATCGGGGCCTCGAAACCAACTGCCTGTTCGCTTGCGGTGCGGAGGTATTCGAGGAGGTGCTGCATTCCGATGCCGCCCCGGCGCTCTGGATCTGCGGGCATACGCATCATCCTGCCGACGTCACGGTCGGCCGGACTCGGGTCGTGTGCAATCCGCGCGGCTATCTGAGGTCCGCCTCCGAGCGCGCCAACGGGTTTCGCTGGGACCTCGTGATCGACACGGAGTACCTGCCATGAAGCCCCGCTTCCCTGCACCGTACCCAACGTCCTTGGCCGCGGAATGCCGGCCATCATCTGGCGTGTTCGGATGCACGAACCGCTTCCCAACACCTGTCGGAGGACAAGATGCCGCGTTCACAGCATGAGACGACAAGCCCCGGTGCCAGCGTCGTCAAGGCCGACCTTCTGGCGCGAGCCTATCTCGATATCCTCGCCCGCGAGGACGGCGTGCATTCCAAGTCGATGCTGCGCGCCGGTTCTGGCGATCCTTCCGATGCGGTCGAAATTCTCCTCGACGACCTGATGGACACGCCGGTCGAGGAGCGTGTATCGATCCAGCCCGACCTGGCGGCCGTGGCCGTGCTGACCGCACGTGCGATTGAACTGGAGCCCGGACTGACACGAATCCTGCGGCGCGGCACGCCGGTCGTCAGTATCGCCACCCATACACCCGACCGGGTCGAAGCGGTCCAGAGGGTCATTACAGCTTGCGCGCTCCCTTCGGATCGCGTCGTATCGACCAGCGGCCGCCAATTTCGGGCCCGAAGGGACGAGGCGCTCATCGTTGCCCGCGACGGGATGGAAAAGGGCCACAAGCCGGACAGCGGCAACGAAGCGGTCGCGGGCGCTCTTCATGCGCGCTCGACCATCATCGGCATCGCTCCCGATCCCCGGCGACAGTTGCCGCGCGACCTGCAGCGCTCAGCGGAATATCATCTTGTCCTACCCGAGATCGATGAGAGCGCCCTGGCGCTTGTTGTCGAAGCAGCCACCGGAAGGCATACGGCGCGCTCGATCGACCAGACCACGGTCCGCCTGCTCGATATCGCCGACCTGGTACTGGCGCTGAGGCCGGACCGTAGTCCTGACGAATGCTTGACGCGGCTTGAGGAGCTTGTCGCCAGGAAAGGCGAGTTCCATTCCGACGGGCCCGCGCTGGAAGACCTCGACGGCTATGGCGAGGCGAAGGACTGGGGCCTCGAACTCGTTGCCGATTTTGCCGACTACAAGGCGGGGCGCATCAGCTGGGACGAGGTGGACAACAGGGGGCTCTTGTTGTCCGGTCCACCCGGCGTTGGCAAAACCAGCTACGCTCGGGCGCTTGCGAAATCGGCACGGGTGCCGCTGGTGGCCACAAGCGTCGCCGACTGGAACTCGGCAAGCTATCTCTCGGGCACGCTGCAGGCAATCAAGGATGTCTTCGCCCGCGCGCGAAAATTGTCGCCGTCGATCCTGTTCATCGACGAGCTCGACGGCATCTCCGACCGGGCACGGCTGCGCGGCGATTACGTCGAATACTGGTCGCAGATCGTCAACCTGTTCCTCGAACTGCTGCAGGGAATCGACGAAAGGCCAGGTGTGGTCGTCATCGGCGCCACGAACCACCCGGACGCGATCGATCCGGCGGTCAGGCGAGCTGGACGGCTCGATCGCGAGATCGCCGTCGAGAAGCCGGACGCGAGGACCCTTGCCCGGATATTCCGCTACCACCTTGGGGATCAGTTGCCCGATACCGAACTGATGCCTGCGGCGCTCGCCGCTCGCGGTGCGACCGGAGCCGACGTCGAGGCCTACGTCAGGAGGGCACGCGGCGCCGCCCGGCGTGGTCGTCACCCTCTTCGGATGGATGATCTTCTCTCCGAGGTCCGTTCCAAGCGCGAACCTCCGCCTGAGCAAGACCGCCGCCGCCTTGCCATCCACGAGGCGGGCCATGCCATTACCGCCACGCTGCTTGGCGGAATGGAGGTTGCCGGGGTCACCATCGGCGACCGCGATGGGGTAACCGAGATCGTTAGGCTTGACGGCTGCATATCCCCGGAACGCTGCCATGAGGTAATGATCACGCTGTTGGCAGGCCGTGCCGCGGAGGAACTGGTGTTTGGCAGCCCGTCGGCCGGCGCAGGCGGAGTTCAGGGCTCGGACCTTTCGCGGGCGACCGACCTTGCAAAGGACATGGAACTCCGTTTGGGATTCGGCGACCTCGGTCCTGTCTTCCTGCCGGAAGGAGCTCACGACACGTTGGTGATCATGCCGGGCCTTCTTGGCAGCATTCGCAGGCGGCTGGACAGAGCCATCTCTGACGCGAAAGAACTATTGGGAATGAACCGGGCGGCGCTCGACGGGGTCGCCGATAGGCTCGCGCTGTCCGGTTACCTGTCCGCCGCCGAAATCTCCGAAGTCGTTAGCACAGCGAGCCAGCCAAGCAACGGCAGCGATCAAGCCAAGGAACCTGAAGGCACTCTGAGCGTCTCGCTCGGGATCTTGCGGGAGGAGATCGAAACCGGTGTGACTGATGGAAACGCCAGCGAAGGCAGGAATGGAGAGAACGGGGAGCATGAGGCCCGCCCCGGCAATGCTGGGAGGGGAGCCGGGGAGTACCCCCGCTAGGCGTCGGGATCGAGAACCTGATACCGCTCCGCCTCCCGCTGGTTCGGGATCGTCCCTTCAAGTCCCAGAGCGTGCAACCGCCAACCAAGGGCTCGACCCATGAAAATCTGGCTGTTCTCCGACCTACACCTGGAAGTCGCAGATTTGCGGCAGCCGCTTGCCATTCCAGATGCAGACGTCTGTGTCGTCGCCGGAGACCTTTGTCGAGCGCCGGCCAACGGCGTCTACTGGCTGGCCGAAAACATCGCCCATGCGATGCCGTGCGTGTATGTCGCTGGGAACCATGAGTTCTACAGAGGTACGATCAAGGAAGGACTGGAGGACGGTCGCGCCGCCGCGACACGCTTCCCAGCCGTTCACTTCCTCGAAAACCAGGCCGTCGTCATCGGCGGCGTCCGCTTCCTCGGCGCCACGCTCTGGACAGACTACAGAATTGAAGGGAATCCCGAGGTGGCAATGTTCCATGCTCGCCAAAGCATGAATGACTACAGCCAGATCGCCGCACAACGAAATCCCTGGCAGCGCTTCCTTCCGCTGACTGCCTATCGCATGCACCAGGAATCACGGCATGTTATCGAAACCGCCTTGAAATCCGAGCCGGTCCCGACCGTTGTCGTCACGCATCATCTGCCCCATGCCAACTCGATTCCCAACAGATTCAAGGGGGACCTACTCAACGCGGCCTTCGCGTCGGATCTGTCGCAGGTCTTGGAAGTGGGGCAGCCTGCGCTATGGGTCCACGGCCACACGCACGATAGTTGTGACTACCAGGTCGGCAATACCCGCATTGTGTGCAACCCGAGGGGTTATGAGGATGAGAACGGCAAGTTTGATCGAGCACTCGTTATTCGGCTGGGCAACTGAACCGACGCAGCTTCCTGTCGGTTTTTAGGAAGCGGAGGGGAAGCTGTAATCCGTGGTCGACGGTCTTCTCGCGTATCAGGAATGGCGGCTTCGCGCCCAAAGTCTGTCGTTCAGCCATCTCTTTCGAAAACCTAAAACCGGACATCGTTTTGGCCTGAGCCGTTTGTCGGAGATGTCGGACAGTTGCGGACTTTCCGGATTTGGTGGCTCACCCGCAATAAGCTACCGTTCGCATAGCCGCATCGATCCTGGGAATAACGCTCCGGCCGGCTGAAAATGGCGCGCCAAGGCGAGCTCAGCGGCCGGTAACGTCGCCTAGCAGATCAGCCATCGCGTTGTTCGCCGTAGGCGTCCAAACGGCCAGCCTCTCGGCGATAGCACAGAAGCAACGCGTAAACGCGACCTGCGCACGATGGATATCGACAGCGTGATCGGGCTCTCCAGTGTGCAGAATCGAGCTGCGGGCGTAGTAGATCGCGTAGCCGGCGAGCCTTGCCACACTTTTCATGCAGATGCCGATCCGGCGACGAAGCCGTCCGCGGCCCCGAGCCCATAATGATCGGTGAGCAGCGTCTCGAATGCCACCGCGAGCGCGACGATAGCCTCGTCCTCGTTTGCACGAGCGCTAAAGGATTGCCGGAACCAGTGCAATGCCGTGAGCAAACGTCGGAAAAGGCGGTTCTCCGGCTTCTCTGCCTGTTCGCGCTGGCGCTTGAGGGGGTCATTGAATAAGGCTACCGAGGCCAAATGGAATTGCAGATTCGCATGTCCGTTTCGAGCAACCTCTGGTGAACCACCGGCAACCGCGCGAAGATTTTTCAGTGTATCAGCGGCATCGAGCCCCTGACTTTCGATCGGTATACAAGCAATCGTTTCGCCCGCGGCGGGGCCGCGTTAGGAAAGGCGCATGTTCACTGTCAAAGCGGATGACATCAAAAACTTCAACGGCGACCAGCTGGTCGAGCTGCTGCGTGTCCTCCTCTACGCCGAAGCCCGCAAGGCCGGCGTACCACTCCGCAATGTCGATGTGCCTCTCCAGATCACAGTTGCCGACGGCGGTCAGGACGCGACCGTCCAATGGGAAGGCGGGAAAACATCGACCGATTATTTCCCCGGCCGAGATGTCATCTTCCAATGCAAGGCGAAGGATTACGGCGACGCTCAGTGGGAAAAAGAGGTCTGGACCAAGCCGACACAGGCCAAGACGGCTAAGGTCAAGGTCCTCAACGACGCGGTTAAAGGCGTGCTCGCGCGTGGCGGCACCTATATCGGCGTCACCGCAAAGCCTCTGGTCGGCACCAAGCCGAGCGACCGCGTCACGGCGATCGAAAGGGGTATTAAGGCCGCCGGCGGCGATCCAGCCAAGCTTACTGCGATCCGCGTCTACGAAGGCAACACGATCGCCGCTTGGGCCAGTACCCATCCGGCGGTCGCCGTGTGGATCAAGCAGCAGAAAGCGGCGATTGAACTCGCCGGCTTCTCGACCCTCGACCAATGGGGCAAGCGCGTCGATATCGCGTCGCCCCCATTCGTGCCGAGCCCGGACCGGAAATTCTCGCTTGGCCCCACCGACGCCGACGTCATCGACTTCACCCAGCTCGCCGCGCGCCTCGTCGACGATCTCGCCGAGGGCGGTGCCTGCGCGCGCATCTGGGGTGCATCAGGCATCGGCAAGACGCGGGCCCTGCATTATGCCCTGAGCACGAGCACGGGAGCGCTCCAGGGACTGACTGCCGCTAACTTCATCTTCTGCGACTTCCGCGAGGTCCCTCTGAAAGTCTGGGACGTCGCCAATCAGATTGTGAAGGAAAGCTCCGCCGCGGTCCTTGTCGTCGACGGTTGCTCGATGGACGAGGCGCGCCGGCTCAATGACATCGCGCGCGGCGACGATAGCCAGCTCCGCGTTATCACGCTCGGCCCTGATGGCAGCGACCATGACGATTATTGCCAGATGATCCGGCCGGCCCAAGCCGATCGGGAGACCATCAGGGGTATTCTCAAGGCCGGACTCGCAAAAGCGAAGGCGGACGAGATCGACTATATCGCCACGCTCTGCGACGGCTTCCCGCGCATCGCGGTCCTGGCGACCCACAGCTACGACAAACGCGGCATCCTCAAATCGGTTGACGATGTCGCGGAGCAGATTCTCGGCGCCGCTGACGTCGAACGCGATACGGTCCGTGCGCTCGAATGCCTCTCCCTGTTCGAGCGGCTCGCGCCCGACGAGAATCCGGCTGGTTTCGACGATATCGCAGAGACGCTCGTCCACATAAAGGGCGAGCAGATGTACGAAAATCTTGTCATCGCCGCAGGCAAGCACCTGGTCGATCGCAACCACGGCAGCATGAATGCTCAGCCCCGACCCATCGCCGATTTTCTGGCGTTGCGCCGGCTCGATTATTTGCGGCCTTCGACCCTCATCAGCTTCCTCGACCGAGCACCATCCGCCCACCGCAACGCGATGCTCGCGCGCTGGCGCTTCCTTGCTCGATCACGGACGCTGAGCGACGTCGTCCACTCCCTGCTGCACGGTGCCTTCGCGGACGCCACCGACCTGCTCGGCCCCAATGCCGCCCAGTTCCTACCATCCTTCACGCATGTCGCTCCTGACAGGACAGGATCCGCCCTATTCTTCGCCATCATGCGAATGCCACTCGACGATCTGGCGGCAATCCCCGTCACCGATGGTCTGCTCGACGCGTTGCGCTTGCTCGCCTCCCGTTCGTCGAGCTTCAGGCAGGCCGCGCAAATCGTTCTGCGTCTGTCTGCAGTCGCCAGTACCGAGGGATCACCGCCCATCGTCGACCTGATGCGGCAGCTCTTCCAAATCGCCCTAGCGGGAACGCAGGCCGATGATCGACGCCGCCGCGAAGCCCTTACCGAGACGCTGGACGAGGATGATCCCCGGATCAGGCGGGCATGCGTCGAGGCGTTGGGGGCGATGATCCAGACCCACATCTCGCGCTCGACGGACTTCGAGCAGATCGGCGCCGAACCCTATCGGCCCGAATGGGCGCCCGCCGATCACGACACGATTCACGGCTATTTCAAATGGGCGCTCGAGCGCCTGCTTGACATCTGGCGCAAGACCCCTGAGCTGCGCCCGACCATCGAGGAGCACATCGCTGGCGACCTACGCAACTTGCTGGTGCCGGAACTTTTGTCGACCATCGAGGCCTTCGTCCGCGAGGTCGTTGCGACATCCGGTCACTGGTTCGGGGCGACCAAGAGCATCGGCGACTGGCTTTATTTCGACCGTCCCAGTCCGCCGGACGACTTTGCTGCGGCCGTGCGTGCTCTCTACGATCTGACGCTCCCGGAAGACCCCGTCGAGCAGGCGCTGCTCTACAGCCGGTTCTGGGTCTCGGACATCCACGACCCGGAAAAACGATACGCCGACAATGTCGATGATCCCGACTTCGAGTATTCGGCTCGGCGAGCGCAGGCGCTCGCGGCCGATATTGCGCGCGATCCGGACCAGCTCGCCCGGATCGTCGCCGCCATGTCGAGCAGGGAAATGAACGCTCCTTATCCCTTCGCCGAAGTGCTGGCCGGGCATTTGCCCGACCCGCTCGGCGCCTTGGAGCAAGCCGTCACCGCACTCGATGCCAGCGGCAATCGTGGCGGCATGGCCTTCGTCCGCGCGCTCCTTTCGGCCATTGACCGGCGGCTTGCCGATCAGGCCGATCAGATCGCGAAGCTGGAAACGATCGCCGAGTCTTCCGCGATGCTCGCGGCGAGCCCGATGAACATCTATACCGCGCTTCGTGTCACCGACAAGCGGTTGGCGCGCCTCACGGCACAGGTCCGCGAAGGCGCGATCGACACCGCTCAGGTGGTGACCATCTCCTACGGCAAGGGCCTGGCCCAGGTCTCGCCGCCGGCGCTGGCTGACTTCATCAAAGCGCTCGTCGAGCGCGAGGATGGCGGTGCCTGGGCTGCGCTCGAAATCCTCTCGATGGTGACACATGAGCGCAATGCGCTCACCTCCGAAATCGTCGAGCTTGTGAAGGCGGCCATACTCGCGCCTGCTATCGCGGATGGGACCGACGGCAATGCGAGCAACGCCGACTATGTCCACGATCGCATGCTCCGTCTGCTCGCCGCATCCGGCGCTATTGACGACAGTTTCGCGCGCGCTTTCGCGCTCCAGATCGAGCGAGCATGCCGTTCGGCCGGTTCGCGCTACGGTCGTCCTTCGGATGCCATTCGCTCGGCGCTAGCGATCGTCGTCAAGCAAGCCCCCAACGAGGTCTGGCCGGTCCTGAGCGGTTTCTACGAGATCGCAACGCGCGTCGAACGTGAGCGCCTTAACGCTATCACCTCCGCGACCAAGCTTTTCGCCTATGACGTCTCGCGCACCGGCCCGGGCGCACTCTTCGATACACCGCTGCCCTTGATGCTCGACTGGGCTGTAGAGGATCCGGACCGACGCGTTGCCTTCCTGATCAGCTTCTTCCCAATTCTGCAGCAGCAGGGCGAGGGCTGGACCTGGCACCCCGCTTTGCAGCAGCTCGCTCATCTTTATGGAGCCTCAAAGCGCTTCCAGGCAGCCCTCCGGCTGCGGATTTTCCCCAGCTCCTGGGGCGGCTCGCTGAACGCGCATCTGACCAGCTTCAAGGACCCCCTGGCGACATGGGTCGACGATCCCACCCTCGGCGACTGGGCGAGCGGAATGCTGGAGGTAGTCAACCGGTCGCTGGAGGACGGACTCTACGGGCGCTGACGCGCCCAGCCCGCGAAACGGAGAGAGACGAGGAACCCAGCCATTGGTTGCAATTGAACGAACGGAAGGTTTCGGGCAGCGACTTAGGCTATGCTGAATGACTCATGAAGGCGACTGCCGACCGCCCCGTTCGTTTGAGCGTCGGCTTTCCCATGTGCAGCATCTGTAAGCGGCCTGTCTCCAGGTACGGCCCCCTTGCGCACATCATTTGATCGCCGCAGGTGATGGTCGCTGTCGGCGCAAGCGCGATCTTGGAACTGCGGTAAAAGCAGAGGCAGCAGGCAAACTTCGCCTAAGATCGCCACACCACCATCTGGCTATTGTGATCATGCCTACGACGGAGTCTCCCTGACAGATTGGCGATGCGGCTTGCCGCGACATGCGGTGCTGCGCCTGCGTCGAAACTGCGATCGGCCCCTTCGTAAACCAGCCAGCCGAATCCTTGGTCGAGATCAACTATCAGTTTCCTGCCTGACTCGAACGTTAGGACCAGGCTTCGCTTGTGAGGCGGCTGGCCAACAGCCAACTTGACGTCAAGGTTTCGACGGTCGCCATAAGCTCCCGCAAAGGCATCCAATATGTCGTTGTCGGTGAGGTCGGAGGCGACCTGATGCCGTGAAAACCCCGAATCCTTGTCCGACGCAGTCTCGATCGACAGAGGTATCGTCTCTCCTCCGGTGAGAACTGACACGGTGTCAACGAGGAGACGAAGAACTAACGGCGACCGCGCGAAGCGATCACGGTAGGAAACTTGGATCGGCCGTTCCTTTGCTGGGACACCGCAATCAGCCGCAGCCTTGCGGATAGCTTTTGACATCTTCTCCCCGAAGGCGCTGATCGGGCCGTCAAAGGCTCGATCAAGGATGACCACCGCGGCACCGCTCTTTGGCGCCAACCTTTCGGGACCGACCGTCGCTAACCTGGGCTCGAATTCCAGGGGTGCGCGTGCGACGGGAAGACTGTGGCTGGCGCCCCAGTCGGGTGCGGCCAATTGGATGGCCTCGTCTCGGCTCGCCCAGGCGTGACCGGTCGACCCATCCATCGCATAAGCAAACAGGATGCCACCATTGCCAAAGCGCACGGCATCCCCCTCGGCGATAGCAATCTGATGCCTCGAACTGTAATCCCGGAGATAAAGAAGTTGAGACGCGTCGAGCGTGTCGATGGTGCCTCGCGGGAGGACTAGAGTGACTATCCGGCCGTTGCCTGCCCAGCGCCGAAACAGAGAGGTCGGGGGCCAATCCTCCAGTGCTGCCAGATCGCGCAACTGCGCCCAGAAAAAGAGCTTCGATCGGCCGCGACCGTTCAGCCATTCGTCGATCTCCGCGAGCGGTCGCCCAGATATGTCGGCACGCTGTGCGAAAACGTCCTCTGGGCTGATCATGTCCGGAAGGCAAAGATGGGCATCCATAAAGCTAATGGCCTTCTTTCGGTCGAGCTCCTCCTCCTTCTCCGGCGCATCGGAGACGAGGACGCAAGATGAGCAGGCATGGGCACACTTACGCGGGCAGTCGAGTATCGCGCGAGCACTCTTCAAGATCGCACGGATGTCATCTGCCGCGCGCACCACGTAGCCTGCACCTCCCGCAGCCCGGTCGTAGAGGAAGATGGAAAGCGTGGTACTAATCATGGCATTGCGCGATGCGCCAATGCCGTAACCCATCTCGTCCGGCTCGATTCCCAGGTGCCGCGCCAGCGCTTCGCGCATGGCGATCGCGAGCGCATTTGCGGCACCAACATCAGGTGTCGCTGCCGGTTGTAGTTCCAGAACATCCGTGTGGATCTCATAGCCCAGATGCAGGCCAGTCTTGATGGTGAAGGGCTTTTCGTTTCCCTCGCAAGGCTCCATGAAATTCTCCGGCGAGCGAAGCGGCTTATGGTCATCAAGCCCCGAGCACACCATTTCGCCTGGCTTCATCGGCTCCATGCGGCCGCAATACAGGCATAGCCCATAGCCAGAGGGTTGCGAGCCCGGCCCTTTCGTATGGTAGTATACGGTTCCGCGACGGTTGAGCCTCAAACGCCCAGCGGTGGGCTTGGTCAGGGCTTCCCATCGGGCGGATCCGGCCGAAATGCGCGGCGGCTCGGGCCGAACAAAGGCAACTTGGTCGATATCGGCATGCGTCTCGACATGGCTGTCGCGAAGAAAGCCGGCTGGCTTCAGGTAATCGTCGACTTTAATCGCCGCGTCCGCGCAAGTGCGGCACTGTTCGGGCCACGAGCCGGCACCTGTCCATGAATCGCCGCAATGTGCGCAACGTGCGGCCCAACGCAACGCCTGAATCTCACGCACGCCCTGTTCGCTTGAAGGGCGATGCCAATTCAGCGTAACCCCGCCAACGCGGTAGACTTGCCCGTCGACAACCGTCTCGGAACCCGGAGCGTAATCGCGGATGGCGATATCGAGCGGTCGCTTAGGTCCGCCGTGACGCTGGCCGATTCTACCATCCGCCACATCCTCGTCAGGGAGAGAACCGCCAAGCTCGAAAGAAACAATGTTGTTTGGAAAGCCATGCCCAGGCAGGAATCCTCGATCTGCGAGATCAGACAGCAGGAACTCGCCGCACAAGCGTTTCAGATGAAGTTCAAGGGATTTCGCCGCACCGATTTCCGTCGCCCCCCGCAATTGTTCCTGAAGCGCTCGCCACTCATCAGCGAACTCGCATTCAACGGCTGCCATGGCGTCAGTGGTGAGCTCCGCCAGGTCCCGCCGCCCGTCCAGCACTGTGCCGCGCACAAGGCGATGGAGCGGGGCTTCGTTGTCATTAGCGGTCGTAGCCAAACCTAACCAATCTAGAAACCGAGCGACGGGCCGTTCCGCCTTCACGGCGCGAGCGGCGCGGGGCAACTCGGGACAGCCGAAGAAATCGCCAGCAGCCATTTTCAGGGCGTTGCCGCTATTTGCCTCTAGGAAGCGACCGAGAAAGAAGGCTCCCACGTGGCGCAGCACGATAGGTCGGCTGTCCAGTGCTACTCTGGGCGCCGCGATTTCGCGCTTCAGATAGATCGCAGGATCTCGGAAAGCCTCACGATCCAGCGGTCTATCCTTCGCAAACGTGAAGGCGAGCGAGAGAGGCTGACCGCGCCGTCCAGCACGGCCGACGCGCTGTCGATAGTTGGCGATCGAGGGCGGGACGTTGGTCATCATAACGCCGTTCACCGAGCCGATGTCGACACCCATCTCCATCGTCGTCGAGCAATTTAGGAAATTGATCTTTCCGACTTTGAACAGTGCCTCGTAGCGACGCAACCGTGCCGGCGACAGTTGTGCCGAATGTTCGGCGGATCTCGCATAGGGCGAGAATAGTGCAATGCGGTCGTGGAGGTCCGTCCAGAGACCTCGCGCCCGCAGCTCCGCAACAGTCGTGTCGTTTTCCGTGAATGCGCGGCGGATCGCTTCGTCCCCGTCAACGGGACAGGACGGCAACGCAATAGGCTCGGCGCGATCCCTTGCAATGCGAGCATACGGGGTCAGCCCGAAAGGTGCGACGTCGACGATACGTCGCGTGACGGGACAGAGAAACGCGTTCTTGAGCGGCGCAATCTGTAGCAGGTCAAAATCCAAGGCACGCTCGCCACTTTCATTCGCCGGGAAGAGTGGAAGGAGCTGGTTCCACGCTTTCTCCAGCCAATCGTTCATCTCCATCCGGTCTTCCTTCGAACCCGGATTGAGACCAAGGCCCAGGCGAAGCAACTCAACTACCTGAGGGATTTTCGCCGACGTAGAAGCACGTGGCCAGGCCTGTTGTCTTCTCGCCGGCTCAAGGCCTGGCGACGAGAGTTTCTTCGGAAATCCCTTGCGCGCAATCCAACGGAGAAGATCACGCGACACGGCGACAGCAAACGGTGACCGCACGGCGAATACCAAAATGCTGCCAAGCCAGGCCTTCCAATCCTCAAGCGTGGCGCCCCGTTGCAGGAATCCGCGTGGGGCGTCTACAATCCTCTCGACCGTTGGATAGACGAGCCGCGCCAGCCCCATGGTCTCAGGCGTGTTCGCCATGCGTGGACGTCGCAGCAGTTCACGCAGCAGGAGCGCGTTCGCCAACTGCGAAGCAGGCGACGACCCGGAGGCCTTGAAGATGTCAGCGCGATCACCCCAGACCTGCGGCAGCCATTCTCGCATCTCAATCCGGTCAGCCAAGCTCGCGCGAAGGTCGGGCCAGCTGATAGTCCCGTCGCCAGACTGCTGCGCAAGCTCCTTCTCCCAGCCGGCCACGAGGGATGCGAATAAGGCGTCGTCCTGCCATCCCTCGCGTTCCTTGACCCGAACTATGTTCCTGCGAAGTTCGATCGTTTTCTCGGTCTCCCCGTCACCCGCAGCCTTCAGCTGAACGGCCTGGTAGATGAACGAGCGTACGAAAGCTCGCTCCGACTCGATCTGCAGGCGGGCGGCCATGCGAGCGGTGCCCTGGCGGCTGTCGGTAAAGCTGATGAGTTGGCGCCCGCTCGCCGGAAGGTCGGGGGGTGTTTGCGGCAGAAGAGGTACGACCACCTTATCGGCAGGAGGCATGGCCGCAAGCAGCATTGGAGCCGCGTTTCCAATGATGAACGGAGCGCCAAAGCGGAAAGGATAGAGCTTGTCACCTGACTTGTTTCTGGCGCTGCACGAGGGGCAAGGTCCCGTTCCATCGCCATGAGATGTTAGACGGTAACGGCCCTCACCGCCCGAATCTGCCGTGCGGCCAGTCGCCTTGTCTATGAAAAGGGGCAGCAGACCTGCATCTTGCAGCGAAAAACAGTGACGAACCGACGGCATGTCTAACGCGGACACTTCCTCGATAGCCTCATCCTCCCCATCATCTTCGACTTCGCGGATCGCTTCGAAAAGGAACTCGTCAGAGGGCGGCAGATTGCGTGGCGGAGTTAGGCGATCGCCTTTCTCCTCGGCAATCATGAAGGCTTCGCCGCACTCGTTGCATGTGAACAGTTCGGCGACGGGCATGCGGCATGACGGACAAGTTTCTTCACGCTCGTAAAGAACCCTTCCGGCCGACCATCCTTCACCCATTTTGGCGGGACAATCTGGATTGGTGCAGGACCAAAGGCCAGGTGAGGCGCGATGGAAGGAATGGACGCGCAGAGGCGCCAATGTTTCTCCATTTGCATTCTGGGCGCGCGCCAGCGCCATTGCCAGTGTTTCGCCGTTCACCCCGATCGCGCCGGCCAATCGTTCGAACTCTGCCGCTGGAACCGATCGATCCTTAAGCCCTTCCACCAACGACCACACAGGATTGTGGCTGCCTAGCGCGTCGAAGAGAGCTTGCGGAGACATCGTCCCGAGATCGGCCACTTTCGGCGCGACGCCACCCGTTCCTGGACGGCGCGGAAGCCGGCGATGTCCCGTGATCATGGTCACTTGGTCGAGCTGAATGCCGCCTATGTTTGCAAGGAAGCGGCGCAATTTATCTTCAACATCGGCGCCCTCGCCGATCGTCGCCGAAGTGGCAACGAAACGGACCGTCGTGGGGTCGACCTCGAAGGCTTCCATGACTCGACGTAAGAGCAACGCAACTTCTGCTGCCGCCGAGCCGACCAGTGTATGGGCCTCGTCCAGCACGATCCATTTCAGTCGACCGCGAGATGCTTCCAGAATTGGCCTGTCCTGCGGGCGGACGAGCATGTACTCAAGCATCGTGAGGTTCGTCACGAGAAGCGGTGGCGGATCTCTGCGAAGCGCCTGGCGGTCCGGCACATTCTGCGGCGCGCGCAACAATGCCTCTCGTTGTTCGTTTGCCTTCAGCTTCTCACGCAAGTTGCCGTTATATAGGCAGTAGCGGATGGCGCCATTGGCCGGCTTCGTCCAGGCGTCGAGGCGTTCCTGTTGGCTGGCGATCAATGCGTTGAGCGGGTAAAGCATGATGGCTTCGACACCACTCACGCGCGCCCTTCTCCTGTAGAGGCTGTCAAGCATAGGGACGAAGAAGCATTCGGTCTTGCCAGAGCCCGTACCTGCGGAGATGATGGCGCTCCTTGGTTTCGGATCTCCTAGTACGCGCCACGCCTCAAGTTGATGCTTATAGGGAGAGCGCTTCTGCGGAAAGGAATAGCCTTCGCCGCTGTTGTCTCCGGCAAGAGCTGCGACAGTTCGCTCATCGAGAAGTCTCCCAGACAGTGCCGCCAGCGTCTCATCGGCTGTGACGAATGGAAAGGCGCCTTCCAGAACGGGTGGCGGTATGAGCGCGCCTTCATGGTGCGGGTTGGGCAGCGTTTCTCTTAGATGAGCCGTCAACGCCGGATGCCGCAGACCTGATTGGGCTATCACGGCTTCCGCCATGCGCTGGCGCAAGCGGCTTAGGGTCTCGAAGGGTCTGATGGTCATTTGGAAAGGAACTCGAGGCAATGAGGGTAAGCTGTCGCGATGTAGGTGCTATCGAAGTCCAGCGCGTTGCGGAGGCCTGCCGCCACATCCGGCGTCATCTCCAGTTTTCCGCAAGCAATGCCGGCGAGACAAAGCGGCATCAGTAGCATCGGGAAGTGATTGTAATCGAAGCCCTGGAGCCCGGCTGGGGCGCCCAGTCGAGCAGCGTATTCAGCAAGGCTGCGTGGCAGATCGTCCACTTGGTCGTGGCGAAGGCGTACATAATTCTGGGCCACGGACCGAAGGTCTTGAGGCAGCGTCTTTCCAATGCCGATTGAACGTGACACACCGGCAAACCATAAGGTGCGCTCAGCCAGGGTTTCAAATCGCTTCTGCATCTGCATCGTGGCTTGTTTCGACGCTTGGGCGGAATCGAACACAGTCGACAATTCCTGCACAGCGCGATCCCATTCGGCGCCTGCGGCCTGTTTCCATGCGTCCACAGGCAAGGCCATCCAGAGGAACGGCAGATCGCGTTCCAGCGTCAGGATTGCCTCTAGTCTTTCGGGGCTGGCGGCCAACAGCAAACGACACAACAGCTTGGGACAGGAAGGCAACTCCCGCGTGAGGTCGAGCGCTCGCGGACTGAGCCCCTTAAGCGACGCGACAACACGGATAAGGTGAGAGAGCTCCGCGCTAGATGCCGTCCGATCGGCAATCCTCGAAAGCTCCTCCTGGATTGCCAGTCGCCGTTCGTCTTCCTTTGAGATCAATGAATTCGCCTGCAGGCGCGTTGTGGTCGAAGAGCTGCCACCGCCTACAGGAGCGTCAATCAGCCAGGGACGTGTCACAACTGCGTCGCCTTTACGGCAATACACGAGATACGGGCCATCCGGCGGGGTTGGCAGTTGGAATAGCCCGGAGCCGATCTGGGTGAGGGCCAGCTCGGTTTCAGGATGGAGGAGTGGCCTTGCCACTGCGAACGCATCTGCAGCCAAACTCGCGAAGAGGGCCTTGCCGTCATTGACAAACGGCACGGTTTGACTACGGCGGATGGTGCATAGCGGCCGATTGCGGTCGTCCCTTACCACCACGCTGGGGCCACGTTCGGCCGACAGGCCCAGCAGGCTTTCGGCCAGCGCACCAAACTTGATCATTGGCGTCTCGCCTTCCACACGGCGGGCGATCAAAGCGCGCGCACTCGCCGCTCCTCGCAAATCGAGATCGATCGTCACCGCCCGACCGGTGAGGAGAACGGCTCCGCGCAAATTGGCAAGCGATAATTCTGGCGCGTCCTTGCGGATCCTGCCTGAGGCGTCGACGAGGACGGTCTCGTTAGCCGCCAGGTCCAACATGGCCATGACGGCAGATCCATACGGATCGATCAACCTGATGCGCAGTTGCGCAGTGGGTTGTCCCTGCCATGGCGCGACCAAACCGGCGTCGAGGCGATCGGCCTCGATTTGTGTGCCAAACTCATCGACTGCCGCGACTTGCCAGCCCTGCAATCCTTGCCAAGACACACGCGCGCCGCCGGTCTCGATTCGGCCCTCCAAACTGAAGCCTTGAGGCAACGCGAGAACCCGGGCCCGCTCGATAAGGAATCCTTCGTCATCAAGCCATTGAACGGTGACGAGGCCCTCCGCGGCACCTTGAGCACTGACCTCACGACCTTCCCTGAGAAAGCGCAAGCGCGGTTCACCGCCGCTCCCGCGAGTTCGCGGCCGCAGAGGTGCGGCCACAGGTTGAATTGATCCGTCTTCGAAGGACAAATCAGAAATGAAGATTGTCTCCAAATCGAGCCGTCGCTCGTCGTCCGACGAGGCGCCGGCCTGCACACGATAGCGCTCTCCCTCTTCCGTCTCGACGAGCGCCATGCCCTCGACGCGCCAGAGCGCCCGCCCATCGGATTGCCATAGGCGCTCTACGCCACCACCGTCGTGGCCAAGCACCCTCGATTGTCCCGAAACCCATACATGGAGTAATTCGGCGGTCGAGCGGACAGATCCGGTACCAACGAGCTCGAGGCGGTCCTCCCTCTCAGTTGACCTTAGCACGTGGCATGCGGAAGCGACGGCTCGGCCGCCTGGCCAGCAGACGGTTGGCAGCGTCCGGCCTTCTCGCGAGAGCGCGACCGCTGCCATTTCCGAGAAAGCAAAGGGGCCAACGAACCCAGGATGGCCGAGCGCCTGTGACGTTACCTCGAACCTCCCCTTGGAGTCAGTCTCCGAGCGGTAGATCAGTGCGAATTCCCGTGAGGTCAGCCGCGCGGCGCTTCCTGCGAAATAAGCGCGGAATCGGCCCTCTTGTTGATCGCGCAGTGCATCGAACTGGAGCGGGCCGTCCGCGTGAACGACGAACCCTTCACGCCATCTGCCCTCCGGATCGCGTGCGAGCAGGCGCCTGAGGCCGATGCCTCCACTGCGAGACTTTGGCTCAACGGTCAGCAGGTCGTTGAACAGCCGACTGCATGCCGCCTGGTCTTCGGGAAGATAGATAGGAAGGCTCTCGCGCCAGCCTTTTGCATGAGCATCGAGCCAGCCAGCCGGATTGTTGTTCAGCTGGTCCTTTGGCAAGGCGCGACGGCACTCGATCAATCCTGCAATGAGCTCCGCAGCTAGGTCGAGAATGCCGTCGTCCTGGTAGCTGACCGGCAAACCTTCTGCATGTCTACGTGCGATGGTCAGGAAGTCGGCGTGGGCGGAAGGCCAAGGTAACGCGAGCGAGTCCGCCATGACATTCTCGAAGTAGGCGCGCACAGCATTTGCCCGCTCACCCACCAGCAGCGTCGACGGCAGCCCGCCATTGCGGGCGAGCGTCATCAAATACTCGTTACGGGTACGTTGAGGCCCTTCGGTTACGATGAGCTTCAGGCCCCACCAGCGAAGCCCGGCGAGAGCGATGTCATTCCGTTCGCTGACTGAAATCGTCACCGGCACCACGCCAACATCCTGCCAGCGCCGCCATAAAGTGTCGGCCTGCCTCCGGAACCATTCAGACGTGACGAGCGCGAAAATTGCGCAAAGCGGGCGGTTCTTAGGGTCTAAGAGTGCAGAGTTCCTCTGTACCAGATCAAGACCACAACGATACTGAGCATCACTGATACGGTAGCGATGCAACGGGCGACCATCAGGCGCCTCAACTCCACTTTGTGTAAGGAGCTCGTTGAGAAAGCGGTGGGTAGGCGATACACGTACGCCGGCGCCGTCCAATGACGGGCCTCGCTCAAAATTCATGACGACAATTACACCCCCCGAATCAAGCCCAACTCAATGAACTGCTTCCCATGGAAGTTGTCTAGTATATTAATAGCATACGCACCTGACGTACTCTCACATTCGCTTCTTGATCAGAGCCTTGACTTGAATGGATGAGATCAGCCTCGTCCGCTTGTGTTGCATTCGCGTCAATTCGCCACCCCTGGCATAAGTCACGAAACAGTCGCGGCGGTTGATCGCGAGGAGATTGGCGTCCATTGTCCGAGGGAATCGTTCCGGGGGGACATGACCAAGCCATTCTATTCAGAACCTATCCTGAATTCTCCATATCTGCCGCCGACCCGTCATCATGCGCTTGATAACGAGGGGCAGCCTTTGGACCTGCCGCCAATCGACGGAAGGAGGACGTCGAAGTACCTTGTTCCCGTGCCGCGCGGGAAACGGTCGAAGGCGACGGCCGCACAGCGGGCGCTCGATCTGGATGAGGCTGGGCACGAAGCAGGCAAGTATTCCCCGAATGCGCTGGTCAACGAGTTGCGGCGGCATCTGGAATCCTGGCGCGCCATTCCGAATCCTTCCGATTGGGGTGTGACGCCCACAACCCAGCGACTGCTCCAGCATTGGCGGCATCACAAGTTTTCCAATCAGCAGCCGTTCTTCTGTCAGGTTGAGGCAACCGAGATGGTCATTTGGTTGACCGAGGTCGCTCGAAATCGAAAACAGTATGCCCACATCTTCAGGTCTCTCGAGGCGGCAAACAGGGATTCGAATCCCGAACTGTTCCGGCTAGCGCTCAAGCTGGCGACAGGCGCGGGCAAGACGACAGTCATGGCGATGTTGATCGCCTGGCGAGCGATCAATGCCGCCCGCCAGCCGAATTCGAGCCTGTTCTCCCGCGGTTTTCTCCTTGTTGCCCCCGGGATCACGATCCGCGACCGGCTTCGCGTCCTCCTGCCGTCGGATCCCGACAACTACTATGTCACGCGCGAGTTGGTGCCGCCGGACATGATATTTGATCTCGGCAAGGCAAAGATCGTTATCACCAACTATCACGCCTTCCAGCGCCGCAAAGCGCATGACCTCAACCCTGTCGGCGAACGCCTCATGCAGGGACGCACGGGAGCCGCAATCGAGAAACAAGAAACCGAGGGTGAGATGCTGCAGCGCGCCTGCGGCGAACTCCTTCCCCTCAAGAACATCGTCGTCATCAATGATGAGGCGCACCATTGCTACCGGGAACGGCCTGGAACGGATGAAGAGGCGGAAGCCAAGGGCGAGGACAAGGAGGAGGCAAAGAAGAATAACGAGGCCGCTCGCCTCTGGATCTCCGGCATCGAAGCCCTGAAACGCAAGGTCGGTCTTCGCGGTGTCTACGACCTGTCAGCGACGCCCTTCTTCCTGCGCGGCTCGGGCTATGATGAGGGAACGCTGTTTCCGTGGGTCGTGTCCGACTTCTCCCTGGTCGAGGCGATCGAATGCGGTATCGTCAAGCTGCCCCGGGTGCCCGTCGCGGACAACGCGGTCAACGCGCCCACGCCGATCTACAGAAACCTCTGGGATCACATCGGCAAGAAGATGCCGAAGAAGGGCGCTGGCAAGTCAGGGGACCTGGATCCTCTTAGTTTGCCAAGTGAGCTTCAGACGGCCCTTCATTCGCTTTATAGCCACTACAAGGAGACGTACGAGGACTGGGAACGTGTCCCAATCGACGTGCCGCCCGTGTTCATCGTGGTCTGCAACAACACGGCGAGTTCGAAGCTGGTCTATGAGTGGATCGCCGGATGGCAGCGCGAGCGCGAAGGCGAGATGCAGACCATCCACACCGGCCACCTCGACCTGTTCCGGAATTTCGACGAACGCACGGGCGAGCCCCTGGCCCGCATGAACACGTTGCTGATCGATTCCGAGCAGCTTGAATCCGGCGAGGCTCTGGACCCGAATTTCCGCCAGATGGCCGAAGCCGAAATCGACCTGTTCCGGCGCGAGAAGCAGGAACGTGAAGGAGCAGCAGCTGGAAGCATCTCGGACTCGGAACTCCTGCGCGAAGTGATGAACACGGTTGGCCAGAAGGGCCGCCTTGGCGAGAAGATCCGCTGCGTCGTCTCCGTCTCGATGCTGACCGAAGGCTGGGACGCCAACACGGTGACCCACATCCTCGGCGTGCGCGCCTTCGGCACGCAGCTACTGTGCGAACAAGTGATCGGGCGCGGCCTACGCCGCCAGTCCTACGAGCTCAACACACAAGGCCTGTTCAACACCGAGTATGCCGACATCATGGGCATTCCGTTCGACTTCGCGACGGAGCCGCAGAAAGTCGTCCGTATCCCGCCAAAGAAGATTACCCGCGTGCAGGCGATGAAGGAGCGCGAGCGGCTCGCCATCCGCTTCCCGCGGGTTGCAGGATACCGCACGGAACTGCCGCCCGACCGCATCTCGGCCTCCTTCTCGCAGGATTCGACGCTGACCCTCACCCCGGAAATGGTCGGACCGACCAGCGTGCGGCTCGAGGGGCTGGTCGGTGAAGGCATCGACATGTCCCCGGCGGCGCTCGACGACATGCCCCCCAACACCGTGAGCATGCACCTGACCAAGCGATTGATCGAGCTCTACTTCCGCGACGGCGACCAGGATCCGCCCTACCACCTGTTTAGCCAGGTTCAGCCGGTCACACGCCGATGGCTGCGCGAGCACGTCAAGACGGTCGGTGGAACCAGGATCGGCATGCTTACCTATGCGGAGCTGGCGGAGAAGGCCGCGAACCTGATTTACAGCGGTATCGTGCGGGAGGCTGGTGCGGAGGATGCCCCCGTCGTCAAAGCGATGCTCGATCCCTACAACCCGGCCGGCACGACGAACTTCGTCGCCTTCAACACGACCAAGGCCAACCTCTGGAAGACAGCGTCGGACAAGTCGCACATCAACTACGTCGTCTGCGATTCCGACTGGGAGGCAGAGTTCGCCCGGGTCGTGGAATCGCATCCGGCGACACTCTCCTACGTCAAGAACCAGGCGCTCGGCTTCGAGGTGCCGTACCGCCTTGGCTCGACCACGCGGCGCTACCTGCCGGACTTCATCGTCCGGATCGACGATAGGCACGGTCCTCACGATCCGCTGCAGCTTGTTGTCGAGATCAAGGGGTTCCGCGGCGTCGATGCCCAAATCAAGGCCGAGACCATGGATTCACTGTGGGTGCCGGGTGTCAACAATATCGGCACCTTCGGCCGCTGGGGCTTCGCCGAGTTTCGCGACGCCTTCGCCCTCGAGGAGGAGTGGAAGAAATTGATCGACACGCTGATGGTAGCCAAAGGGGAAAAACATAGTGTTTGACAGTACGAAGCAAACGCTCAAAACGCTGTTGGAGCAGGTGAACGACGGCAAGCTTCAGCTGCCTGATTTCCAGCGCGGATACGTCTGGAACGAAGATGCCGTGGTAAGCCTCCTTGCCAGCATCGCGAAAGGTTATCCTGTCGGTGCCCTCCTGACACTTGAGCGCGGTGGATCGGTGAACTTCAAATTCCGACCAGTCGAGGGGACGAAGACTGACAACGGAAATCCCGAAGCGCTTCTGCTGGATGGTCAGCAACGAATGACCTCGCTCTATCAATCGATCTATTCGGATCGGCCTGCGAGGGTGAAAAATACCCAGTCAGAAATCGTCGAACGCTACTTTTATCTTAATCTCAAGAAGGCTCTGGCCCACGGCGATTTTGAAGACGCAATTGAGACAGTTCCGCCGAGCCGTATTCGAATGAAGGCATTTGCCCGGGAAATCGACCTCGACGTCTCCACTCCTGCCCTTGAATTCGAACAGCACATGTTCCCGCTGAACCGATGTTTCGACGAAAAGGACTGGGTGTACGGGTGGCGCGATCATTGGAAGGCGCAAGACGTCGATATCTACGAGACGGATAAGGCTTTCGATCGGCAGATACTCGATCGAATCCAACGTTACGAAATGCCCATCATCAAGCTCACCAAGGATAATGGGCGCGAAGCGGTCTGTACGATATTTGAGAAGGTTAATGTCGGAGGGGTTAAACTTGATGCGTTCGAGCTCGTCACGGCGATCTTCGCGGGGACCGGCGAAGGTTTTGATCTTCGCGAGGACTGGTGGGGAACTAAGTCGCAACATGGACGCCTCGGGCGCATCCGCGACAATACCAAGCCCGATGGTGTCTTCGCGAGGCTGGCAAGTACAGACTTCCTCCAGGCCTGCACTTTGCTCCATACTATGGACGTGCGTCGGCAGCGCGAGGCCAACCCGATTCCAGGCGCTCAGCTGCCGCAGATCACGTGCAAGCGAGACGCCCTGCTCGCGTTACCGCTCGGCGCCTATCAGCATTACGCCGACCGCACTGAATCTGGATTTATAGAGGCGGGCAAATTCCTCGCCGAGCAGAACATCGTGTATCAGCGTGATCTTCCGTATCCGCCGCAGGTCGTTGCGCTGGCCGCACTATTCGCAAGCATTGGAAATGCATTGGCCAACAATGCCACCATACGCGCCAACCTAGCGAAATGGTTCTGGGCGGGCGTCTTGGGCGAGCACTACGGCGGCGGAACGGAGACCAAGATTGCACGCGACGTGCCTCAACTGATCGGTTGGTTGGAGCATAACCAATCCGCGCCGACCATTTTCCAGGACGTCACGTTCGTATCAAACAAGCTGATACGTTTGCGACGACGCCAATCAGCTGCCTACAAGGGCTTTCATGCCCTTTTGATGCGGGAGGGCTGCCGCGACTTCGTTTCAGGGAAACCTTTCGACCTCATGACGCTCTGGAACGAAGCGGTCGATGTCCATCACATCTTTCCCCAATCATGGTGCCGTAGCCAGGGCAAGGCTATCGAACAATACGATTCCATCGTGAACAAGACGCCGTTGTCGGCAGCCACAAACAGATACATCGTCCGCGGCGATGCCCCCTCCGTCTACCTGAAGCGGATCGAGCAGGATCACAAGATTTCGTCGCTGGAGCTGGATGCAATCCTCAAGACGCATCTGATTCCGGTGCAGCACCTGCGTGCGGACAACTTCGAGGCGTTTTTCGAAGAACGCATGGCGCTACTGGCCGGCATGGCTGGGAGCGCCATGGGCAAAGCCAGTGTCGACGCCGCCGCGTTCGAGGAGACCGCTGCGCCCGACGACGCGTTGCTTGATGAGATCGAAACAGCAGATGCGGCGTAGTAGCGACCCAAGAACGACGATCGCGGCGGAGTGTCCATGGTCAAATACGGCCCCTACAACGATTTGAAGACCGACGTGATCAAGCGTTACTGGCAGCACATGATCCGGCGGCACCGCGAAGAGATTCGCCACGGCCTCGCACAGCCTCGTGGCGCGCGCTGGCACGCCATTCCGGAACTGGGTCTGGAGATCAGCATCACCACCGGCATCGACTTCGTCCGCGTCTTCGTCCGCACGATGGAAGGCGGTAAATCGTCGAAACTGCGCGAGCGCCTGACGCACTGGCAGGAGGAACTGGTCCCTGCACTTGGCGCCCCGTTGAAAAGCTCGAGCGAGAGCGACAGGTTCTTCTCAAGCAGGCTTGATCTCGACATGAACGACGAAGGCAATTGGGACGCCGCGGCCGATTTCCTCTGGGACACCTCGCAGCGCTATGAAAAGGCCCTGCGCGAAACTCTGGGTGGGACCGAAGCATGACCGCCCCCCGCGAGCGCCACTTCGTGGCACAGGAACGCGCACGTCAATCGGCTTTCTTTGAAGCGCATCTTCACGGCGAAGGAGGGTTCGAGGGATGCGCCTATCGCCTTGCTCCTTCGAACCGCCTTTCGAACCTCAACCCCGGTATCCGCGACGTTGCCGCGCGGTATTTTTCCGACAACGCCATTGCCTGGCATCAGCACGCCGCTCACGGGCTTTCCTCGCAGGTCTGCTGTCTGAATTTCCTGATGCCTCTCGCGACGCGCCCAGAATTGTTGGCGCGTCTGGTCCAGCAGGCCATCGGCGGTGAGCTTCCGGAAATGCTGGAGGTCGAGAAAGGACCGGACGGCGAACCCTGGTTCGTCGGCTTCGAATGGATCGGCCGCAAGGATTACCTCAACGAATGGCCCCGAACTGGATCGCCGAAGCGAGGCGCCAACGTCACCAGCGCCGATGCTATTGTGCGCTTCCGACAGGCGCAGGCGGGCCGGGTCGAGACCTTGTTGATCGAGTGGAAGTACACCGAGTCCTACGGCGCTGCGCCCGAACCGAAGCGCGAAGCGGAGCGTCTTCGCCGATACCAGAACATTGCCTTCGCACCGTTCGGCCCGTTGCGCAGCAATGCCGACCTGAAACTTCCCGACCTGTTTTGGGAACCGTTCTATCAGCTATTCCGCCAGCAAATGCTGGCGTCTCGCATGCAAGCTGTCCAAGAGGATGGCGCGGAGCGTGCCCGCGTGCTCCATATCGCTCCCGCGGCGAACAGACGCCTGACCCGTGTCACCTCACCCGCAATGCGTCCGCTGGGCGACAACGCCTTCAAAGTCTACTGCTCGCTGCTGATCGAAACCGACGACTTCATCAGCCGCTCGACTGAATCCCTGTTCTCGCCGCTTATCGACGATGCGTCGACAGACGATGCCTGGGCGAAATATCTTCGCAATCGCTACGCCTTCTTGGCCGACCCGGCCAGATCCTCCTGGGATGAAATGACTACGGCATAAATACCACCTTCGACGGGACAGGACTGGGAATCTAAATATTCAGATGGACCACACAGGGGGGGAAGTATGGCAAACTACAAGGATGGGGTAGTCCGGGACGGATCTTCGATCGGTTCCGGCACTGCATTGGGCAATCTCAGGAATGGAGTCATCCGCAAAGGTGGGTCATTGCCCGGCTCGGGCGTCGCCGTGGGCAATGTGAAGGACGGTGTGATCCGGAATGGCTCGTCCGTGGGATCTGGAACGGCCATCGGCAACATCAAGGATGGTATCGTGCGGAACGGATCGAGCAAAGGAAGTGGCTCGACTGTCGGAAAGGTCTCGGACTTCACGATCAAAGGCATCGAGCGCGAACGCGATGATGAGATCGTCGCCGTCTATAACTTCCTCATCAAGAAATTTCTCTGACGACCTGATTGGACTGCCTGATGGCCAAAACGCCGATACAAAAAGCCGTCGATGCCCTCACCCACGATGCGGCGCGGCGCATCAATGTGCCGACGGCCGAGATGGCGTCACTGTTCGAGCAGCAACAGGAGCTCTTGGGCGATGTCGAGCGCGAGATGACGATGCCGCGTCCTCGTCCGCTGGCGAACGGTGAGGTGCGCGACCGTGATGGCGATCTCGACCCGCAGATCGTCTGGAACGGCGCGAAGATTCGTATCACGAAGGACCAGACGCGTCAGCTTGCCGAGACGGGCGAGCTCGAGCTCGGCGACGCGCAGCTCGTCTGGCGCGGCAAGGACCGGCAGGACTGGTCCGACCTCGTGGTCAACGCGCCGCCGATTTACCGCCAGGAGGCGATCCACCCGAAACATCTGATCGACGATCTGAGGCGCATGTCGGACCGTGCCCGCGAGAGCGGCGCCGAGCAGCCGAACCTGTTTGCCGATTTCAACGGCATCACCGATCCGGAGGCGCGGGCCGAGTTCTACCAGCACGCCCAGCACTGGACGAACCGCTTTATCCTTGGCGACTCGCTACAGGTGATGGCGAGCCTCGCCGAGCGCGAGGCGATGCGCGGCAAGGTGCAGTGCATCTACTTCGATCCGCCCTACGGCATCAAATTCAACTCGAACTGGCAGGTCTCCACCCTCTCCCGCGACGTGAAGGATGGCAAGAAGGAGGATGTCTCACGCGAGCCGGAACAGGTGAAGGCTTTTCGCGACACCTGGAAGGACGGCATCCACTCCTATCTGACCTATCTGCGCGACCGCCTGATGGTCGCGCGCGAGTTGCTGGCTGAAAGCGGCTCGATATTTGTGCAAATAAGCGCTGAGAATGTTCACCGAGTGCGGTCGTTGATGGACGAAGTGTTCGGCGAGGATAATTTTGCCTCCCTGATCACATTTCAAAGCACCACCAGTCTCGGCACAATAGGGTTGTCGTCGGCGGGAGATTATATCGTCTGGTACTATCGAGATCGTCAACGCGCGAAGTACCGACCTGTTCTCCAAGTCAAATCTGAGAGAGGGGGATTCGAGTACTATGCGTACGTCCGTTCAAAGGACGGACGGATGTGGCGAGGAGACAAGAATGATCTCCTTTCGAGCGAATACGAGGTGTTCTTCCCGGACAATCTGGTCAGCCAAAGGCCGCTGGGACAGGGCGACCTCAAGGAATTCAATTGGAAGAATCGCGCTTTCCGGCCTGGGAAGGGAACGTTCAAGACCGAAAAAAGGGGGCTAGAACGCCTCTCCAAATGCGATCGCCTCTACGAAACATCGGGAGCAGTGCTCCGTTACGTAAGGCTCGCGAATGACTTTCCCGTCGTTGCCATAAACAACATGTGGACTGACACGAGCACCGGGAGCTTTACAGAATCTAAGGTTTACGTCGTCCAGACGAATACCAAGATCGTCGAACGCTGCATCCTGATGACCACCGATCCGGGTGACCTCGTGCTCGACCCAACCTGCGGTTCAGGTACGACAGCCACAGTCGCCGAACAATGGGGCCGGCGCTGGATAACCATCGACACCTCGCGTGTGGCGCTTGCCCTTGCCCGAACACGTCTTATGGCGGCACGGTATCCCTACTATCTGCTTGCTGACAGTCCTGAAGGCAGCGAGAAGGAGCAGGAGGTTTCCGGCAGAATTCAGCCGCAGACACCGACCGCTGGCGACATCCGCCAGGGCTTCGTCTACGAGCGCGCGCCGCACATCACACTGAAATCCATTGCCAACAATACCGAGATCGACGTGATCTGGGAGAAGTGGCAAGCGGTGCTGGAGCCTCTGCGTGCCGAGTTGAACGAGAAACTGCAGATCGTTTTCGAGGAATGGGAAATCCCGCGCAACCTCGACCAGTGGCTGGAGACGCAGGACGGCGCCGCCAAGGCCGGGCTCGTCAGCGCCCGGGTGCGCGAGCTTCACAAGGGCTGGTGGGAAGGCCGGATCGCGCGGCAGAAGGAGATCGATGACTCGATCGCCAGGGCGGCGGATGTCGAGATGCTCTACGACCGTCCCTACGAGGACAGAACCAAGCTGCGCGTCGCTGGCCCCTTCACCGTCGAGAGCCTGTCGCCGCACCGCGTTGTCACCTCGCGCGACGATACGTTTTCCGGCGAAATGTCTGCCTCCAGAGGTACCATGCAGCCTGAGCCGAAGAACGTGCCGGACCAGGATTTCGGCCAGATGGTGCTCGATCATCTGCGCTCTGCCGGCGTCCACAGCCAGGAGAAGCGCGACACGATCAGCTTCAATTCGGTCGAGCCCTGGCCGGGCAACTGGCTGGCAGCCGAAGGGCGCTACACCGACGGCGACGGGCGCGAGAAGCGCGCGGGAATCCTGATCGGCCCGGAATTCGGTACGCTGACCCGCTCGAACATCACCGCCGCTGCGCGCGAGGCTTCCGACGCCCGCTTCGATGCATTGATCGCTTGCGCCTTCAATTTCGAGGCTCAGGCGAGCGACCTGAACCGGCTCGGCCCTCTTCCGATCCTTAAGGCGCGCATGAACCCCGACCTGCATATGGCCGAGGACCTGAAGAACACGGGCAAGGGCAACCTCTTCGTTGTCTTCGGCGAGCCGGACATCGACTTGATCGAGACGCCGGAGGGCGGACTTCAGGTGAAGGTCAACGGCGTCGACGTGTTCGACCCCTCGACGGGCGACATCCGCTCGACCGACACCAAGGGCATCGCCGCCTGGTTCATCGACACCGACTACAACGAGGAAAGCTTCTTCGTCCGCCACGCCTACTTCCTCGGCGCGAACGACCCCTACAAGTCGCTCAAGACAGCGCTGAAGGCCGAGATCGACGAGGACGCCTGGTCGACGCTTTATTCCGACACTTCACGGCCCTTCCCGCGACCAGCGACGGGCCGGATCGCGGTGAAGGTGATCAATCACTTCGGGGACGAGGTGTTGAAGGTGTTCGGGGTATGAGGGAAGGTTAGCGCTTCACCAGCTCTCTGGACTGCGAATACGGTGTCTCCTGACATGAATCAGAGGCCGCCATGGATGGAAACAAAATGCGCAAGAATATTGCAGACAAGATGTTATCCGGAGCCAGTTTGAACTATCGAAAATGGCTAGCTCAGGAAGCAGCTGCGTTGGCGTTGACGATGGAGGACTTCAATGACTTGGATGGAATCTCCCCTTCAGCCATCCTCGCCCTCGCAAAGATCGTGGCCTACGGCGAGACCGACCTTGCTCGATTGGCGATCGCGTGTGACTTGGAACCAGCCGATTTACAAACCCACCTCGATGGTCTGTGCGACTTCGGATTTGCAGTAGAAACTGTCAACGGTTTCAGTGCTACTGCGTCGGGAGAAAAAGTATTCGTCGCTCTTGGCAGGAATATGATTATTCGCGAGAGATTTGAATTGAATGGGAGATTGGAGGAGATTAGAATTCTATTTCGCGAATTGCATAGTGACTCGGAGTTTTGATAATACGAATCGTGATTAAAATGATCCATCACTTCGGAGACGAGGTGCTGAAGGTTTTTGTGGTGTGAGGGGACTGAGATGAACTGGATACCCGAGTACAAGCCGACCGATTTCGGGGGGCCAGTCGAGAGCATGCAAAACCGTGCTGGCAAGGCTCTCTACAAAAATGTGACCCTTGTCTGGTCTAAGCCCCAGCTACTCGAACTCGATGAGGAAAAGATTAAGCCATTCTTCGAAGACGACCGACCACTCCTGTACGCCATCATCCGCAATCATCACAAGATGATGCGTAAGAATCTTATCGCGTACATCGGGCTTTCGACCAATCCGAAAGCCCGATTTCAGAATCATCCAACAGCCAAGGAGCTTGCCGCGAAACGTGGTGCAACCAGTCTAAGCTATGCCTATCTCGATACCGGACGATCGTCTTCGCGGATAGACACCATCAAGGGCTCCCTCGAGCAGATCGAGCACATCCTGATTTGGGCACTTTGGTCCCAGCACGATCTTCGCAATGATCGCAAAGTCTTTACTCTGCCTGGTATGGGAACAAAGGGCGCAGATGCTTGGCGGATCATAAACGATGGCTACAGGTTTAGCGGAACGATGCCCCGCGAGATCGTATATCCATGGATGTTGACACGTCTGGGGAAGGATCGTTCCAAGAAAAAACTGCAAACCTGATGCCCACAATCCTCGCCGACAGCTTCATCGCCTCCCGCGCCACCGGACGAGAGAACGACCCTCTCAAGGTTCTCGGAGCGTAACCGTGGGCAATTCCTACAACGGCTACACCTGGCAACAGCGTACCCGGATCATGCCTGCTTATCTGAAGCTGACCGGTCGGAGCTCACCCTTCGACAGCGAACCATGCTTCAATGCCTTCCAGATCGGAATCCTGACTTCAGCGACGCTAGCGGGTTCCGCAGCGCTTACCTTGTCCGTCGGGTTCGTGGCGCACCTCTTCTCCCGCAGATCGCTCTTGATCGCAGCGGCTGTCTTGATGATCGCCACAGGGATCAGCTTCGCGCTGGTAAGGGACTTCTGGACGCTGCTAGCGATCGCATTCGTCGGAACGCTGAATCCGTCCTCGGGCGATGTCAGCGTGTTTCTGCCGCTGGAACACGCGCAACTCGCTCACAGCGTCACCGATCGCGACCGCACCGCGCTCTTCGCACGCTACAGCATGGTCGGTTCACTTGTCGGAGCCGTCGGCGCTCTGGCTGCCGCCGCGCCTGACATACTTCGGCAGGTTGTCGGACTGGAGATAAGGCAGGCGCTTCAGATCGCCTTCCTCCTCTATGCAGCCTTGGGGTTCGGAGCGCTGCTTCTGTATAGGCGGCTGCCGCAGGAACCACTCGACGTCGGTGCGGAGCCGGCTGAGCCATTGCGCAAATCTCGAAGCATCGTCCTGACGCTCGCTGCGCTTTTCAGCCTCGACGCCTTTGCAGGCGGCCTGGTGGTTCAGTCATTGCTGGCTCTGTGGCTTTTCCAACAGTTCGGCCTATCGCTCGCCGCGACAGGCGCGATCTTCTTCTTTACAGGCGTCCTCTCGGCAGCGTCCTATCTGGTGGCCGTGCAAATCGCCAAACGAATCGGGCTCGTGAACACCATGGTGTTCACACATCTGCCGTCGAGCCTTTGCCTTGCACTCATTTGTCGATGGCGGTTGAGAACCGCGTATAGATGGCGCCGAGAGGGAATTGATGCGGAATTCGGCTCGGAGTGGTGCTGAATGACGCTGATGATCTGATTTGGTTGGGGATGAGAGCGCGGGATGCGCCGACAGGAGCCCGGAGGGCGACTGAGGCGCATCCCGCGCTGCGTCCGCGCATGCTACATGTGCGGAGCGCCGCAATCAGACATCGACCCACTACCACGTAAACTCGATGTCCTATCCCAACGGCCCGTGTGAGGGGACTTGCAGGTCCCCGGGCACTGATGCCGACTGGTTCACGGTATGCGCCAGCATAATGGCATTGGCGCATTCCGTCGAGCTTTTCCCCGCAATCCCGACGGCGTTCCGAGAGGTTCGCCGCCGCAATGCAAACCGGTCGTTTCTTTCTCTGCGCACGGTGCCGCTCACAGGTCTTGCTTTGCCGGCATTGCGATCGGGGTCAGCGCTTCTGTGGTTCTGACTGCGCCCATGAAGCCCGCCGTGACAGTCTGCGTGCGGCGGGGCTGCGCTACCAGAACACCCGCCGGGGCCGCTTTGCCCACGCCGACCGCTCCCGCCGATATCGCCAGCGCTGCAAAAACAACGTGACGCATCAGTCTGCACCTTGTCTGCCGGATGGTTCACGACTGAACGCGCCCCTGATCGACGGCACCGTCGCACTGGACGACGTCACCGCTGAAGCGGTGCCATCGATCCCTCCGGCTCCGTGCTGCCGGCGCTGCAGTTGTCGGCTGCCGCCGTTCTTTCGCGGCGGCTTCGTGCGTCGCCGAGGGGCCTATGTCCGTCAACACGACTATGGAGACCCAACCGATGACCATATCCGCCGAGAAGGAAGCGATGATCCTGCGCCTGTACCACGTTGAGAGGTGGCGCTGTGGAACGATCGCAACGCAATTGCATTGCCACCATACGACGGTCTTCCGGGTTCTGAAGGAGGCCGGTCTGCCCCGCCACAGGCCGGTGATACGTCCCGCCGAGGTCGACCAGTATCTGCCGTTCGTCCAGCGGACGCTTGAGACATATCCAGACCTGACCGCCAGCCGCCTGTACGGGATGGTGCAGGAGCGCGGCTACAAGGGCTCGTCCTCCCACTTCCGGCATATGATCGCGCTCCACCGTCCGCGCAAGGCTGCGGAAGCGTTCCTGCGTCTGCGCACCCTGCCGGGCGAGCAAGGCCAGGTCGACTGGGCGCATTTTGGTCACATCGAAATCGGCAAGGCTCGCCGCCCGCTGATGGCCTTCGTCATGGTGTTGTCCTACTCGCGCGACATCTATCTGCGCTTCTTTCTTGATGCCCGCATGGAAAACTTCCTGCGCGGCCACGCCGGTGCGTTCAACGCCTGGAATGGTTTGCCCAGGGTGCTGCTCTATGACAACCTTAAGAGCGCTGTGCTTGAGCGTCACGGCGATGCCATCCGGTTCCATCCGACACTTCTGGCCTTCGCGGGCCATTATCGCTTCGAGCCCCGTCCCGTCGCCGTGGCGCGGGGCAACGAAAAGGGCCGCGTCGAGCGCGCCATTCGCCACATCCGGGAAGCCTTCTTCATCGCCCGCAAGTTCAAGGACCTCGACGATCTGAATGCCCAGGCCGAACAATGGTGCCGCAACCAGGCCGCCGACCGGCCATGCCCCGAGGACCGGACGATGACGGTTCGTCAGGTGTTTGCGCAGGAGCAGCCCATGCTTCTGCCATTGCCCACCAACCCGTACCCCATCGAGGAGCAGATCGCCGCGAAGGTCGGAAAGACACCCTATGTCCGCTTCGACCTGAACGATTACTCGGTTCCCCATACTCATGTCCGGCGCACGCTCACCGTGCGCGCCGATCTCGCCCAGGTCCGGATATTCGATGCCGCCACGATGATCGCCAGCCACCGCCGCAGCTACGACCGGGGCCAGCAGATCGAAGACCCCCGGCACCTCAAGGCGCTCGTCGCCGTCAAGCGCGAAGCGCGCCAGCATCGGGGCCTCAACAGTTTGACGCGCGCCGTGCCGGCCTGCCAGAAACTGATGATCCACGCCGCCGAGCGCGGCGCCAATATCGGCGCGATCACCAATGCCATGCTCAAACTGCTCGACCTCTACGGCGCCACCGAACTCCAGGCCGCCGTCGAAGATGCCTTGCAGGCCGCGGCCTCTCATTCGAGATCGGTTCACGTCGCGCTCGAACGCCGCCGGATCGCGCGTGGCGCTCCACCGCCGGTCGAAACAAGGCTGCCGGAGCATGTCCGCAAAAAGGATACGGTCGTACAGCCCCACAAGCTCGACCGTTACGATCAACTCACTTCCGCAGGCAACGACGATGAATAATCCCGGCATCCTGTTCAACCGCGCCAGGGCGCTGCGCCTCAATGGCCTGATCGCCCACTGGGACGAAATCGCCGACGCGCCGTGGCTGGCCGCCGTGCTTCAATGGGAGGAAGAAGAGCGCTCCGACCGCTCATTGCGGCGACGCATGCGCGCCGCCAGGCTTGGCCACTTCAGGCAACTGGCCGATTACGACTGGAAATGGCCGCGTCGTATCGATCGCGCCGCCATCGAGGAACTGATGACGCTGTCCTTCGTCAAGGAGGCCGCCAACATCGTCCTTATCGGCCCTAACGGCGTCGGCAAGTCCACGCTCGCTCTTAACGTCGCCTACCAGGCGCTGGTCGCCGGCCATTCGGTCCTCTTCCGCACCGCCAGCGAAATGCTCGGCGAGCTCGCCGCCATCGACAGCGATTCCATGCTCCGCCGAAAGCTGCAGTACTATGCGGCGCCCGATATCCTGGTCATCGACGAGGTCGGATATCTCTCCTATTCCAACCGTCATGCCGATCTGCTGTTCGATCTCATCAGCCGCCGATACGAGAAACGCTCGACCATCGTCACCACCAACAAGCCCTTCGCGCAATGGTCGGAGGTCTTCCCCAATGCCGCCTGCGTCGTCAGTCTGGTCGATCGCCTTTTGCACCATTGTGAGGTCATTCCCATCGAAGGCGATTCTTACCGCTTCAAGGAAGCCTCCGAGCGCTCGAAGGCGCAGCGTCAACAACGCACCAGCCACCCCGCTGACGAAAAGGAGCCTGCAGCATGACCGGAAATCCTCATCAGCCGTCCGGTCTCGGGCGTGGAATCCAGTTCATCGTCAATGCCGAATGGACACCCGAGCAAGCAGCCGCCGTCTTCGAACTCCTCGACGATCTGCGAGACTGCATCTGGAGCCGTTACGCTCCCCACATCCAGCAGTTTGTCCGTCACCAACAAGCCCCTGACGATCAGCACCCTTCCAGCGACGAGCAGACACGGCAAAAGCCCCATCCTCTCGATCCCTCCTGGTAAAAAATACAAAGCGGCCCCATCGGGCCGCTTTCTCCTCCACAATCCTCGGCACCATTTGTCCGCGCTTTCTCGCAGCCGTTAACACTCATTCCCTTCATGCACAGCCTCGGTCCGGTCATTGTGCTCCTGCTGATCCGCAGCGCCTTGTCACAGATGGATGTGCCGACCCGCACCTCTTATGTCATGGCGGTGGTGACACCCGGCGAGCGGGCGGCCGCCGCGAGCGTCACCGCCGTCCCGCGCAGCCTCGCGGCTGCGGCCAGTCCTGTCGTGGCTGGCTCGCTGCTGGCTGCTTCAGGCTTCGGCTGGCCGCTGCTCATCGCAGGCGCCTTGAAGATTGTCTACGACATCCTCCTGCTCGCGATGTTTCGCAAGGTTCGACCGCCGGAGGAACGGCGGGACGGTCAGTAGCAGGCACAAAATACGTTGCGCGACTTGGCAACGATGCGGCTCGACCGCGCCTCGAGGACCTCTCAAGTGCGTCCCCATGCTCACTTCGCGATGATCGCGTTCCACGCGACGATGACCAGGACAAGTCCCGCCAGAATTTGAATAGCCCTTGTGACGGCATCCACGACGCGTGGCCGTGTTTCGAGAAGCCGAAGAAGCTGCTGGCGGAAGACCACGGCCGCCAGGGCTACGACAGAGAGCGTGCACGCCACCCCCAGCATCATCGTCACGGCGAAGGCAACGCCCTGCCTGAGGGACGCCGCGCGAGATCGCGAACGTCATGACGAACAGCGTCAGCGGGCACGGGATCAGGCCCGCCATGAAACCGACCATCGAGCCTTGACGGCTGCCGTGGTCGTCGTGCTCCCGTCGAAAGGCTTGCCACAGCATCCAGAGGCCGATCACGCCGAGCAGGCCCCGGCTGATGTCTTCCAGCAGCGGCGCGCGGCCCACGCTGCCGAGCGCCACCGAGACCAGCGGCAGCGACAGCAGCGCGATGATGACGGATGTGGTGATATGGGTGAAGGACAGCACCAGTGTCACGAGCAGCGCCCTCGGAAGCGAGGCCGTCGATCCGGTCAGGTAAGTCGCAAGGACTGCCTTGCTGTGGCCGGGGTCATCGCGTGGACAGCGCCGAAGACAATTCCCATCGGAAGGTAGGCGGCAAGGACCGCCCAGTCGCCCGTCTTCGCGAAGCCCCCGATCCGGTCGGCGAAGGCCAGGTAGATTTCGCGCTGGATCGCGACCAGGTGCTGGAACATATACATCGGCTAGATCCAGCTCAGCGTGGCCGCCGTCAGCACGACGTAACGCGAGGTCTTGGCTATCGCCACCAGCATAAGGAAACTCCAGAACGGTTCGCGCAGGGCACCCGCCACGACGGTCAGCGGATCGCCGATCACGGGCACCCAGCTCAGCAGCAGCGACCATTTTCCATAGCGACGGTACCATTTCATGGCACGTCCGAGCATCGCGGGACTTGCGGGAAACCACGGGCGGTCGCGGAGCCGTTCGACGCCAAGCCCGATTCCCCAGTTGACGACAGAACCAAGCACGTTTCCGGCGCTGGCCACCAGGATCAGGATTCCCGCTGGAAAGGACCCGCCCAGCAGCAGCCCGACGAGCGCAGCCTCCGACTGCATCGGCAGGAAGGTCGCGGCGGCGAAAGCGACGGCAAACAGCCCAGAATAGAGGGCGAGATCAGTCACTGAAAGGCATCGCGAGATACCGATTTGAGCAGGCGCGTCATGCGAGGCGAGGCCATTCGGTGTGATGGCCGTCGATGACATAGGCGTGAGCGTGCCTGTGGCCCACTTCCGACGGGTGCGGCATCCGCAAGATGCGGGTGGCCGGGGTCGAGCGCATCATGGACGTGCTCGATCGCGTCGGGGTCGTGAGCGGGCCATAGCCGCGTCGCGACGAACACGGCGACTGCGGCGATCAGCCCGAGCGTTGCGAAGGTGAAAGGCAAACCTGCCTTTGCACCTAGCCGGCAACGGGATAGGTGATCAGCCAGCAGGCGTGCGACAGCGCGAACTGCGCCGCGAACAGCGACGGACGGTCTTCAGGCTGCGAGGATCGGCGCAGCAGGCGGCCGGACGGCGTCTGCGCCAGCGAATAGCCGAGACCGAGTGCAAACCAGAGCGGCAGCAGCAGCCCGAAACCGGGAACCAGCGTGCCGATGAACAGTCCGGCGATCAGGATGACGGAGCCGACGAGCATGGCGGTCCGATCAGGTATGTTCTCGAGCAGCCGCGGCAGGAGGAGCGCCGCGATCATCGACCCGCTGCCGAAGGCCGCAAGGGCGAACGCCGTGGCGCGCTGCGTCAGGCCGAACTCCGCCTGCACCAGCACTACGGTGTTGACGATGACCATCGCGCTCGCGGCGGCGACCGCGAGATTGAGCGCCAGCAGGCCACGCAGACGTGGCGTGGCGAGATAGATGCGCAGGCCGCGCGTGGTGCGGTCGTAGATGCCTCGGCGCTCGGTCGCCTTCGGGCTTGGGAGCACGACCGAGACGACGAGCGCGGCCGAAGCGAGGAAGCCGACAACCGTGCCTGCGAACAGGCTGTGGAAGCTGATGACGGTCAGCAGCGCCGCCGCCAGCATCGGACTGACGACGCTCTCCAGATCGTAGGCGAGCCGCGAAAGGGACAGGGCCCGGGTGTATTCCTTCTCGTCCGGCAGCACGTCGGGAATGGTCGCCTGGAAGGTCGGCGTGAACGCCGCCGAGGCCGATTGCAGCACGAAGATCAGGACATAGATTTCCCATATCTGCGTCACGAAGGGCAGTGCCAATGCCACCGCCGCCCGTATCAGATCGAGCGAGACCAGCATCGTCCGGCGCGGAAGGCGCTCGGCGAACGCTGCCGCCACAGGCGCTACGCCGACATAGGCGATCATCTTGATGGCGAGCGCCGTCCCAAGCACTTCGCCGACACTGGCCCCGGCGAGGTCGTAGGCCAGAAGTCCGAGCGCGACGGTGGCGAGGCCGGTGCCGACTAGGGCGATGACTTGGGCAAGAAACAACATGGGGATGCTCACAGGTACTTGGTGATTTCCTTGAACTCGTCGATCGAGCGGCGTTGCTCGCGCGCCAGCGGTCCAACGACGTCTTCAAGGCAATGGTCGAGATGGTCCTGGATCAGCGTCCGCTTCGCCTGGCAGACCGCCTTCTCGACCGCATGAAGCTGCTGGGCGACATCGAGGCAGGGCCGACCCGCCTCGATCATCTCGATGATGGGGATCAAGACCCTGTGGTTGTTGCAAGCCGCAATTCAAATGCTGCGACTTCGGGACAGCCAGCTCAGTTTGTCACTTTGGCCACGTCGTGGAGGTCCCTTGATGTGAGAGGTTAATACGCGGAAACCCCCACTCCTCGAATTGCGCGCAATTAGCGTAAATCGACACTTACCGGAGCCAACGCTGTTCCCGATGCCGCGCCGACATGGAAGCTTGCTTCGAAGGGCCGCCTCTGAAAGACAGTCGCGCATCGACACGCCAAAGCTGTCACCCACGCAAGGCGCGGTGCTTCACGGCTGGGCTGCCAACCTCGAAGCAAGGCGGAAAGACACGGAATGAGCCTCACCGAGATCACGCAGGCGACGGTCGCCTTCATTCGCGAACACGAAGCATGGGGTGTGCCGCTGGTGCTTGTGCTGGCCTTCGGGGAATCGCTGGCGTTCATTTCGCTGCTGCTTCCCGCGACCGTCATCCTGCTCGGCGTCGGCTTCCTGATCGGCGAAAGCGGCATCGCCTTCTGGCCGTTGTGGCTGGCGGCCATTGTCGGCGCCTTCATGGGCGACTGGCTGTCCTTCTGGATCGGCACCAAGTTGGGACACAGCGTTTCGAACTACTGGCCGCTGATGCGCTACCCCAACCTTTTGCCACGCGGCCATCGGTTCTTCGAACTCTGGGGCGGGCCGGGCGTATTCATCGGCCGTTTCTCGGGCCCGTTGCGCGCTTCCGTGCCGCTGGTCGCGGGCATCTGCGAGATGCCCGCGCTGACCTTCCAAATCGCCAATATCAGTTCGGCGATCCTGTGGGCGACGGGCATACTGGCACCCGGCGCCTTCGGCCTCAAATGGCTGCAGCAGTGGATGTAGCGGCCTCGCGGCGCACAAGCAGCTTGTCGATGCGCCTTCCGTCCATGTCGAGGATTTCGAAGTGCCATCCTTCGTAATCAAACTGTTCGCCAACTTCCGGAAGATGCCCAAGCTGGGACAAGGCGAATCCGGCGATGGTGTGGAAATCGCCTTCTGCCAATCCAGATCGGAAGCCAAGGCGGGCAAAGGCATCGTGCGCCAGCATCATGCCGTCGATCAGCAGGGAGCCGTCATCGCGCTCGACGATGTCAGGAGTCTCGCCCTCCACGTCCGGCAGGTCGCCAGCAATGGCTTCAAGCAGGTCGGTTTGGGTGACGATGCCCTCCAGGCTGCCGTATTCGTCAATGACGATGGCCAGCCGCACTGGTGCCTTCTTGAACTGGTCAAGCACGCGGAAAATCGGCGTTCCTTCGTGGACGATTACGGGCTGGCGGATGACGGCCATTGGATCGAGAGTTTTGCCATCGAGCACCTGGTCGAGGAGGTCCTTCTTGAGGATCATACCTAGGGGTTCGTCCACCCCGCCACGTCCGACCAGAAGCTGCTCATGGCTGCAGTCCCGGACCGCTCGCAAAATCTCGTCCATGCTGTCATCGGCATCGATCCAGTCGACATCGCGACGCGGTGTCATGATATCGGCAATGCGGCGGTCGCCAATGTTGAAGACGCGTTCGACCAGTTCCTGCTGTGCCTGGTGCAGCAGCCCGGCCTCCTGGCTGGCGGCGACAAGCAGTTTAAGCTCCTCGGGCGAATGCAAGGACTCCTCGCCCGTACCCGGCCGCAGTCCGCAAAGGCGCAGCACAAGATTACCGAGGCCGTTTAGACCGACGATTGCGGGGCGCAACAGGAATAGAAACAGCCCGAGAGGGCGGACCACCCAGAGAGCTGTACCTTCACTGCGCTGGAGCGCCAAGCTCTTGGGCGCCAATTCACCAAGCACGATGTGAAGTGCCGTGATGATGACGAAGGAAATGGCTACCGCGATGGCATGCGAGCCAACTGTAGCAAGGGACCCCGGTAACATGCTCAGCAAGGGTTCAATCAGGTGGGCGAGAGCAGGTTCGCCGATCCATCCGAGCGCGAGGGAAGATATGGTGATGCCAAGCTGTGTTGCCGCCAGATTGGCATCAAGGTTGTCGACGGCGCGCTTCAGGGCAACTGCATTAAGCCTGCCAGCATTTACCAATTCGGTGACGCGGCTGCGACGAACGGCCACAAGTGAAAATTCGGCCGCGACAAAGAAACCATTGGCGGCGACGAGGGCAAGTACGGCGAATATCCCGAGTAAATCGTAAATACCGCCATCGATACTGGACATAATCTCCCTTCTGGGCGGAATTCCGCCACGTGTTTTAAGTGATAACCACTCATAACACGGTTCTGTTGCATCGCTACCTCGGAGAGAGCGGGTGAAGGCAACGTTGATGGTCTCTTCGGATCAGGCTTAACAGCCATCGCAAGGCAGCCGGGGCAATATCACCAAAATTTCCAGAAATGTTGGATTCAGGCGACTGGCGGATTCGTCCGGTTCGCGATGGGTTTGACCAGCGGACAACCGGAAAGCTTGAGCTTTTGCCGACAGTCCGCCTGCTTCCAGATTGGAGATTGGATGTCGATGCATCGGGAGAGCCCCAGGAGCCTGCCCCGAAAGTTCCTCGCCTCATGTGCTGATATGATCGGATAGGCCAAGGGTCGACTCCTGACGGCCAGACCGATGTTGAATATCGATCAGTTCGTCCACTTCGGATCCTGACAGCCTTCGCTTTTGCAGCAGGGCCTTCGCAATGCAGTGAAGCTCCTCGCGCCTGGTCTCGATCAGGATCTTCGCACGCTGGAATTCATCAGCAAGCAGTTTCTCAACCCGAAACCGCAGGTCGCCGTTCATGTGCAGCGTCACGAGCAGTTCCTCCTCGCTTGCTCCCGACAGGAACGTGAAGCCTCCACCCAGCCCGTACGCGGCTTCCACCTCCAGGGCGGTCACCGTGGCGATGTGAAGGTCCGAACCTTTCCTTCCCCCGCCTCTGGCGGACCTCGAACCGAACACAGCCTCCTCGGCTGCGAGTCCTGCAAGCGCGACGGCGATCCGGTCGAGGAATCCGGCCTTCGTCCGTTCCGGAAAGAGCCGCTCGTCGAAACGAGCCCCTCCTCCCCGTTGCGTGGTTTCGCCTGTCGGGTCGAAGGTGTCGATGATCTCCACGCTCCTGAAATCGCCGACGACAAGCGCCAGGCCGACGACCACGTGGCTTGCCTCGTGGATCGCGTTTCGCCACAGCAAGGCTTCAGGGAGAGACATGAGTTCAGGCAACTCGGCGAGCAAGTCCGCGGTTTCGAGGTCGCGCCGCGCACGGCGCGCACGGCGACGCGCCTGCCTGGCGAGCTGTTCCAGGGCCGCCCCTGTCCAGCCGTCCGTGCGAGCGGCTACGGAAGTCAGGTCCAGAGAAGACGACGCTTTGGCTAGATGCCAACCAAGAATTCCTCGTCGTCCCATCATGTCCGGCAGCGGAATGTTCACATGCCTGTCGAGGCGGCCCGGACGGGTCAGCGCCGCATCCAGCATATGGGGGAAGTTAGTCGCGCCGACCACGACGACACCTTCCCGGCCACCGGATCCATCGAGGCATTCCAGCAGACCATTGACGACCTCGCGGCTATATTGTGCGTTGTGCCCCGAGAAGGCATTCCTATCCCCAATGGAATCGATTTCGTCAATGAGCAAAATCGAAGGCGCGTTCTTCATGCCTTCTGCGAACGCGCCTCTCATCGCCTTCAAAAGATCTCCCAAATGCCCCATTGCCTGCCAGCGTGCCAGCGAACCCAAGACAAGATAGACTCCACAGGTTCGCGCGAGAGCCGCTGCGAACATCGTCTTGCCAGACCCGGGCGGACCGCTGAGCAGGATTCCTCTGTCGACTTCGGACCACCCGATCCTGCCTGCCCGCCAGTCCTTCAAGTCGACGGCAAGCTCCCTCCCCCAGTCGGCAGCGGCGCCCAGTCCATGGAGGTCGTCCAATGTCGGTCCCTGCCCTACGCTCGACTTTGGAGCGACCATGGTGGCGCGAGCCGCTTGCAAGACCTTGTCCAGCGCCCTGCCCTTGCGCCAGATTGCGGCGAGAACATGCAGAGGGACCGTCGCCAGGAATGAAGCATCCTCGTCCGACAGGATCTGGTTGCGGCAGAAACGGGCGGCCGCCTTGAGATATCGGGGCTGGATGGCCGGAAGCACCAGCACAGCATCTGCAACCGCGTCAACGTTTTCCGCGAGAAGGTCGCGGGAATGCGTAACGACGACGATGCGGTCGTTGGAACCCGTGATCCCGAGGAGGTCGAACCGTTCGGACTTTTTTCGCCCATCCGGTTCGACCGTCATGACGAGCGTCCGGTCGCGATCGTACACGCTTCCGGTGATAAGCGATTCCCCCTTTGCCGGGAATTTGGACGCGCCCTCGTAAATATCCACGTCCTCTTCCCTCGGCGCGATCAGGACGATTACGGCCGGTCCTCCCGACAGGAAGTCCCGTTGGTCCCGGAGTGCCCGCATTACCGAGCAATAAGCGGCGAACCGCGTCGCGTTCAAGGCGAGCTTCGCGCTCAGCGCTTTCGACAGGCGTTTCATTGGATGTCCTGACTTTGATGGCTCGGCGCACTCTGGGGCGCAGCAGCGATGATGTTCGAAAGCAACGTTCAGCTGCGGATGCGGCGAACCGCTGTCTCAGGTCCGATCCTGGTTTCGTCGAGATCGATCTCGACGAAACGTCGCAGGACCAGCGACGAAAGCCCCGCTATCGGGACCGTCTCATGGAAGGCGGTCAGGCATTCGGCCACGGTGGGGGAGCCGTGCTCGTCCAACGCCGCCAGCACGCGAACCCGGTCGCCCAGCGGACACTGCCAGCTGGCATACCGAAGCAGGTCCATGGAATTGGCCAGCCTATGTCCTGCAATGACTGTCGATTGGGCCTCATATCGATAGCCCGCCTCAGCGGCTGCATCCTCGATCCATGGCTCCAGACGACTGCTTTGCGACACTGCATCGACGATCGAAGTCCCCTCCTCCCGAACCACAAGAAAATCCGGCACGTGGCTGTCGCCCTGTCGATTCAGTACGAGCGGCAGACATGACCATTCGACCACCGTCGGGTCGACGTCGAGCAGACATCCGAGGTCACGCGCGGCTTGGTTCCTGAACAAGGGCGTGCCGATGCAGCGGACAGTTCCTCGTGGATGGAAATGAAGACGCGCGGCGTCGGCGCGGACTGACGCGAGTTGGTCGGTTTCGATTTCGGGTTGGGCGGTCACGGGACGCTCCTACGCATACGCAAGAATGATCGGCCGCTGCGAGGGTGCAGCGGCGGTGCGCGATCAGCGTATGAGGAGCGATGCCTGTTTCATGGTGGCGGGAACAAATATAGAACATATACGGCGGCGTCAACTGCCGCAATTGCCTGAAGCATCATGCTCGCGGTGGCATGCTGGCAGCGTCCAGACGACGGTGAATCAACGAGACAAGCGACAGCAAGTCCTCCGCATCCTCCTTCGACATCGTCCAGTTTATCCGAGCCTCGTGTGCGGTGGGATTGCGGAACATCCCGAACGTCCCTTTCAGCAGATTGCCGAAGCCCTTCTGCTCGTCCTGCTCGCTCTTGGTCGCGAGGGCGTTGATTGCCAACATCGGAGGTAGTCCCAGAAAACGCCCTGTCGACGAGCACGGCGCCATCGTCATCGAGCCCGGTGCGGGACCGCACCTTGGCGGCGATGCTCTTCACCGCTTTGAGCACGGCGTGGAAATAGTTGTCCTGCAGCAGTTCTTGCCGACAGAACTTCATCACGTCCGGATGCACGCCTCGTGACGCGAGGCCTTCGCGCAGCTCCCGCGCCCGCCGTTCTGCCTGCCCGAGCGTCTCGACCTGTTCTGCCTTCGACAGCTCGCCGGAGGCGGCGACCGAAAGCCCCGTGAACGCGAGCGCCCGGTTGAGGTTCGCACGCATTGGTTCGAAACGTTCAGACTCGCGGGCGAACCGCGCCGGCTTCATGGCCTTCCGGATGAATCCCATGATGCGAGTACGATCGCGGCGCGTATTCTGTTCATGGGCGAAGGCGTTGTAGAGACGATGTCTCTTCGTGATGGCGGGATCAGTATCCTTAATATGACAGCTCGTCAGAAGGTGACCAATTTCGGGGCCTCTCAATCCCTCTGAAGTATCCGCAAGTGCATCCGCAATGGCTTGCAGCTGTTCCTGGGAAAACGAAGCCATAACACCCTCCTGAGTCGTTCTGACGTGGTAGCGTATGGGCTCCAAGTTGTCACAGGGCACCTACGGATGGCTCGGCGCTTGAGCCGCCATACGGCCTTCGCATCAGGCGAAAGAGAATGCCACGCGTAAAGCAGCCACGGATTATTCGAATCGGACAGATGTGGCTTTATCCATCTGCAAGATCGACTGCACCAAGGCCTTCTGTTCGTTCCCTCCCAGCGTCTCGCCGCTCATCAGTATTCCGTGCAGGATCTTTGCCTTGCTGCGCAGCGTTGCGAAGTCTGGACAAGGCCACGTACAGATCTTGCGGAGCGCCGTCTCTTTCGCTTTGCGCCGATCATGGATGTCTGCCAATTCCGAATCGGTTGCCGATCGCCCCATATGAGCGCGGTCGAGATAATGCGCGACGAGTTGCAGCCGCTCAATGGCAGCGATGTAAGCACGGTGCGCCTGCTGAATGTCGACGGGTTCTCGATCCATAAATCCGTTCCTTATTTGAAGATCGGCATGAATCTTACGACGCAAGAGAGGGCTGCGGTTGCGAAACCTTTTGTCATGCCCGCTTTTCACAACCTCGAGGCGAACGTATTCCCGAGGCGGCTGCACCGTCTCCGCAGTCAGGCGCGGCGGGCCTTCTTGCCAGGAAGGAATTCGAGGCACTTTTCGAGAGATCGGTCGTCGACGCAGATATCCTCGGGCCTCTTTCCGGCCAATCCCTTGCAAGGCTGTCTTATCCACAAATCTGCGAAATCGGGCCGTCCGAAGCTCTCCCGTGCAGCATTCCGAAGCTTGGATAGGCTCTGCTCGCGCTGCTCGAGCCGACGGGCATCGGCGGCGCGCTCGTCCCGCCATCGATCAAGCGCCGCGATGACCTTCCATACGCCGTCCTTCGAGCGTCTGGCGGCTTCCGCCGGAGATAGGCCCGCGAGGCCTTCCAGAGGCGTCGACATCCATGTGATGGCATCCGTCCCCATGGCAGCGCGCACGACCTTCCCGACTTCGGCTTCGCGGGCATTGGCTTCTTCCTCGGCGCGATGCTGCGCTTCCGCCGCACGCTTTTCCTCGGTCCGCCGATGGGCCGCCTGTCTCTCCGCAACCTCCTCCTCCACAGGAAGACCGCAGGCATCCGAGATCGACGGCGGTCGGGCCCACAGGGCGGTCCGCAACTTCTCGATCGGCTGGATGAACCGCTCCCAATCCGCGTCGTCCAGATGTATGGCGTCGGCGGGCCGGATGTCTGTAGGTCCGACGGGCCATTCGAACCAATTCTCGAAGACGAAGCCTTCGCGGAACTCCTCGCGGACGAACGCAAGGACCGCCTGAACCAGACCTTGCAGGTCTTCGGTCCGCCTCGATGGGCGCTCCTTCAGATCCTTCGCCGCAGCGATCGCCTCGAGAAGTCGCGAACCGCAGGTGACACGCTTGCCGAATGCGGCGGGAACCAGGTAACGCTCGCGCTCCATCGCTTTCATGTAATCGCCAAGCGCCTCCCACGGCACCCTGAGCGTGCTGTCCTCCAGTTCCCGCATCCGGTCAGCCAACTCTTCCCTGACGAAACCGAAATCCCTGGACACCCATCCCTCCGCTTTTATGGCGGCCAATGCCTCTTTCCGGGTGAAGCCCTTCTTCGAGCCGATAGCCATCTGCAGCAGCACGAAAGCCTTCCATTCCGCATCGCGCACCAGGAACCCCCGGTTGTCAGCTCCGCCATCCACGACCGCATCGGCGAGCCCGTGATTGACGGCGCCGTCCTCCCATACGCCTATCTCAGATAGATCGATGGCCTCGGCCTTGTACGCCGCTAGCAGGTGCTGCGCTTCGTTGCCAATGCTTTCCTGCCGCTCGCGCTCCATGCCCGCGAGCGTGATCCGCGCCTTGGCCGTCTTCGGATTGTGCAGCCAGATCCGTGGCGCTTCGAACAGGATCGCGTCCGCCAGTTCGTCCAGCGGACGGTCACGGCAGCCCGATAGGTCGATTTCGATCGCGCCTACATCCATCTTCTTCAGCTTGGCGATCTTCTCCGGGCCACAGGGATGGGTGACCTTGAATTCGACGTGCAGGTCCCTGTCGCCGATCCGGCAGATCACGTCGGGCACGACTTCGCCCTGCCTGCATTCGAGGATCGCTTTCTCGAATTCGAAGCGCCCTTCCCTCACGACATGCACGGTGTGAGTGCCATCGGTCTCGTCGAGGGCGGAAAGCATGAGGACCAACTCGCGTCCAAGGACCGTCTTCGCGAACTTATGGAGCGCCGTTTCGCCGGAGGAGGTGCAGCTGCGACCCTCGACGCGGGCCTCGTGCTGGAAATGCTGGCGGCGGCTGCCGCGGTGAGCCACCATTCTCCGCTCGCAGCCTGGACAGATGCAGTTGCAGGCCAGACCTGACAAGGCATTGAAAATATGGACGGGTTCGCCAGTGTCGGCGGCATGGGCGACCAAGCGCTTGCCGTCAGCGGTGCAGCTCATCAATTCGCCGAGGGTCGTCCGGTGCATCGCCGTTCCTGTTCGCGGGGCGGCGATGATCCGTGATTTGGCTGCGCCAGGCAAGCATGCCTCCCTTGACGGTGTCAGCCTGCCGACTTGGGAACTTCGCCAGCAACCCGTCCAAGATCGTGTTTTTCAACGCTCCTGGCGGTCACAACATCAGCATAGGTCGCCCACCGGCGAAGGCGGCCTTTTGATCCACCGAAGCGGCTGACGAGGGTTCGGAGGGGTAATTCGGAGGCGTGGCAGAGGTGCGGCGTTCGGCACGACCTTATTGACCGATCGCCAGGCCGGGCTGCGGCCCGGCCTTATGTCGCTTTCAATTCTTTTCGCGGACGTATCTTACGATTGTAACCAAGCCAACGAGGATCGCCGGAAACAGGATCGCGACAACAATCGGGGGGCTAGCTGCGGCCGGCGCAAGTGCCAAGGGCGCAAGCGTGAAAAACAGCGCAGCGGCGCAAGTAATCGCAGCCCATTGGGTCAGCAGTCTCCGTAGCGTGTCACGGTGCTTCTCTACAGGGAACGGCCCGGTTTCTGGCCACCGCCCCGTCGCCGCACCTGCGAGCCTGTTGGCAACGTGTGCTGGAATGGTCAGGGATCCGATCGCCGGTTGCCCAAATTGAAGTTTAGCTACCGGGCCGAACAAGACATTTTTCCTAGTGACCCTGATAGCTTCCCACGGAACAAGAAAGTCCCTGCAAAACGGTCCAAACACCCGCATGATCCCGACCCGGAGTCCTGAAGGGCAGACACTCAACGCCAGTATGCCCTGCATGCTGACCCCGAGTCCCATTGAGCCAGACTGACCACGGATTCGCAGAAGCTGCTCCTCGGACTGGTTTGGAAACTTCGCCATAAGCCGAAACCAGCCCGACAACACCGCGAGAAACGTGGTGATCGCCAGCCAGAACAGCGGGAAGAAAACCGCGAAATTTTGCTCGAACAAGCTGTTCAACTGATTCGGCCTTCAGCGCCTACCCTGCCGCCAACGCGGTATCTGGAAATGGCTTCAGTAGGCAACAGGCGGTTTGTGACGTTGGTAAACGATCCACTCGCGGCGAACCCCTGCAGTCTTTGAAAATTAATGTAGCATAATGTCAACAGAACAAGCCCGCCAGAAATTTGACAATACTAAATGGCAGCAAAGGGTGGATTGCAGGCTGGCCGCTATCAGTTGAGCCGACCGAGAAAGTTGCTGCTCATCGATGGCTCGATGCGGCGATCATGTTCATACTGTCCTTGGATCACGACCTTCAACAGCGGCCTTCAGGCGCTCGTACGTCCAGCGGTCGGGGGCGCTGTCCAGAAACTCGCGCATTTCTTCGGTATCACTAGCCCGGAAAATTCATGGGGGTTGGCGGATGTGGTGCAAGCCGTTGAAATGACGTAGGATTTGGTTGTCGAAGCCGATCCGAACCATTTCCCGGAGACCGCACCCGCCATGAATGATCTTACGCTGCCGCTGGCCGGTTTGTCATCTGTCGGTGGCAAGTCCGTGATCGCCCGTTTCGACGGCGGCATGCTGTCGTCCAACAGCGGCGTTCTGGCTCTGGCCGAGGTGGAGAAGCGGCTGCGGGTGGCGGACCGTCTGGCGCGCTGCATCGATGATCCGCGCTGCCCGGACCAGATCGCCCACAGCCTGGCCGACATGATCGGCTTCCGCATGAAGATGATCGCCGCCGGCTACGAGGATGTAATTACTCACGCCCTTGTCAGGGGCAAGAATCCCTGAATCTATGGGGATATGGATCGCACTGATTTGCAGCGTCTGACGAAGGAAGAGTTGATCGATCTGGTGCTGCGGATACAGCGGCCAGAGAAGACATCGCGCACGTCGTCCAAGCCACCTTCGAGCGATCGCAAGGCGCGTCGGGACAGGGCAAAGCCTGGCGGCGCTAAGGCGGGTCATAAAGGTCACAGCCGCGCCATGAGTGAGGATGCCGATCGCATCATCGATCATCATCCCGACCAATGTCTTTGCTGCCGCGCCAGCCTGTCAAGCGATCTTGCTGCCGAAACCGTCAGCGAGCACGACAAGATTGAGCTTCCTGCGATCAGGCCTTTGATTGAGCGCCATCGGCGCCTGGCAGTCCGTTGCCCGTCCTGCGGCACGCTGGTCGTCGCGGCTGTGCCAGATGCGGCGAAGGGGACGCCGTTCGGGCCACGCGTGCACGCCGTAGCGACCTATCTCAAGACTTTCCAGGCCCTGTCCTACGAGCGGCTGCAGGGCGCGTTCGCGAACCTTTTCGGTCTCAACATTAGCCAGGGCGGACTGATGAACATGTTGCGCCGTGCGCAGGGCGCGTTCGCGGCCGAGTGCGACAAGGCCGTCGCGGCGTTGCGCCGGGCCAAGGTCATCGCCTCCGATGAGACCGGCGTGCGGATCGAAGGAAGCAACGCCTACCACTGGGTGTTTCGCTGCGCCGAAGCGGTTGTTCATCAAGCGGCGCCAACGCGCGGCGCTGTCGTGGTCCGGACCCTGATGGACGGCCATCGTCCCGACGTCTGGTGTTCCGATCGCTATGCCGCACAACAAGGTCACGCAAATGCGCATCAGACCTGCCTGGCGCATCTCGCCCGCGACGTCGCCTATGCGGACGAGGCAAGTGAGGACATGCTGCCCTCACGGCTCAAACGTTGGCTGCAAAGGGCCTTCGCCCTAGCCGACGGTATGGAAACCTTCGCCGCCTCGACCATCGCCGGCAAGCGTCGCGCCCTGGAGCGAAGTCTGGACGATATCTTCGCCACCACAACGTCGTGCGATCTGGCCCGCGACATCCAAAACAAGTTCAGGCGAGCTCGTAATCAACTTTTGACCTTTGCCCAATGGCCAGGAATGGTCGACGCGACGAACAACGCCTGCGAACGGGCGCTGAGACCCGCCGTCGTTCAACGGAAGATCACCAACGGCTATCGCGCCATGTGGGCCGCCCAGGGCGAAGCCGACATTCGAACCGTCGTCGACACGGCTCGTCTCGCGCCAGGCACGAACCCCTTCAAAATCATCCTTCAAACCGTCAGCGCCTGAAATCTGCGATGACTGAGCCCGCGACCTTGATCTTCCGAGCCTCTCTTCGGGCACGGCTTTGTCGGGACATCGAGGTGTCGAGTTCGAGCACGCTGGCGGATCTGGCCGAAGCCATCGTAGCGGCATTTGGCTTCGACTTGGACCACGCCTACGGCTTCTATTCAAAGCTGACGGGAAAGCTGTTCGACTCGCCCCTGCGGTTCGAACTCTTCGCCGACATAGAGGGGAGCGGCTCTCGCAGCGTGAAGGGCACGCGCGTCAGCACAGCCTTCCAGAAGGTGGGCTCGGCAATGACCTTCTTGTACGACTACGGTGACGAGTGGCGCTTCCGCGTTGAAGTTATTGGAACAGGGCAGGCGCAGCCCGATGCCAATTACCCGAGGATCGTCAGCAAGATCGGCAAGGCTCCCCCGCAGTACCCGGACATCGACGACGAGTGACGACGCACCGTGTCGCATCGAAAGGGTGGGTTGTCTAATCGCAGATCATTGATCAAGTCTTTTTTGAATAGCCCGAAGAGGCCATTGCTGTTTTTTGGACAGACAGCGAACAGGAGGCGATGTTACGATCGCGCTGCCTGGTCTTCTTCGCGCTGTTGATGATCGTTTGCCGGGAGGCATGGTTGTCTTCGCGGTCGACATCTGTTCGCCGCATTATGGATATTCGCAAGGCGAGGCCTTCCAATGTAATTAACGCAGTTTGCGTGGACGTTACGCACCTGCAACCCACGATAGCGGAATGGCCCGACCTACGTCCCGGCAGGGACGTCTCGGCGTGTCCGAAGAAAGGACGCAATCTGGTTGTGGCTCAATTTCAAGTCATGAGTGGTCTCCCATGCCATGCGGTGCGATCTCAGGCGGTCGCGCCGGCGGACCGATCAAAAGGCTCGCCGGTTTTCAGCATTGTGTGCATGATGACAGCGAGTTTGCGCGCCACGGCGACCGCGGCCCGCTTGAAGCCGACCTTTTTCCTGAGCTTCAGTCCCCAGGTTCGAAGCGTGCTGTCAGCAAGGGTTCTCGTTAGGATCACCACGGCAGCTTGATAAAGCAGACCCCGCAGATGGTTGTCGCCACGCCGCGATATATGCCCGTCAAAATCAACTTCTCCCGACTGGTAGCGCCGGGTGGTGAGACCGAGCCACGCACCAACTGAACGAGATGTCCTGAAGTTTTCCGGAGCCCTCGATCGCTGAAGCGAAGGAGGCTGCGACAACCGAGCCAACACCCGGTATCGACACCAGCAGCTGACATGGCGCGCTTTCCCGCGCAGCGGCGACAAGCTGCCGATCAAGTTCCGCCGCCCGGTCGCGCACGGTGCGCCAGGTCTCGAGCAGAGGCAGGATAATCCGCTCCAGTCCCTTGTTGTCGACAATCAGGTTTCGGACATTGGCTTCGAATACGCGGCCGGCACCCTTGGGAACGACCAGCCCGAATGTCTTCATCAGCCCACGGATCTGATTGGACAGCTCGGTTACGATCTTGATCAGCTGGCTGCGCGCGGCTACCAGTGTGCGGGTCAGCATGCTGTCATACTGCTTGACCCGCACCTCCCGGTAAAAGCCAACTTCTGCAAGCTGCGCCAGACCGTCTGCATCGTTCGCATCGGTCTTGTTCGGCGCCATGTCGAGCGCCGCTTTGGCGTGACGGGCATCGATGCAGATCGCCGGCAGGCCTTCCCCCGTCAGCGCATGATAGAACCAGACGGACGCGTGATACTCCGTCAGTTCCATTGGCCTTTCAAGGTCGTTGCCGTGTTAGGAACATGCGTTGCGGAAACCATCTTGGCCAGTGGTCATGTGCGACCACACACAAAGGCCGCACATATGGAAGCAAGCGATCCGATCAAAAATATCTGTAAAAAACACTTGCAAGCGGGAGCCGTCCACATATGGAACTGGGTGCGCCGCCAAGAGATGCCGCTCCCCTTGGCGGCATGAGCGCGATCGATGACATGGCGCTGTCGGACGAGGCGCTCGAGGCCTGGATGGCCGCCAAGACCGCCCGCCGCCCGTTGGTGCGGACCATGTCGGCGCTGGATGGCTTCGTAACGGCGGCGGTCACCGGGCCCCGGTTCGCGGACCCGCAAGACTGGATGTGCCCGCTCATGGGGTTGCCGCGCGACGTCCTGGCCAAAGGCTCTGCAACCGATCACGCCGTGTTTGCCAGCCTCGCCAGGATCCACAACCGGATCAACGAGACGCTCTTCGACAGACCGCAGGATTATGCGCCCCGCTTCGCCATCAAGCCCGGCGGCGGCATCGACCCCCGGCCGTGGTGCCAGGGGTTCCATGCGGCCATGAATCTCAACATCAAACGCTGGAAACGGCTACTCGACCTCGACCAACCCCAACCACGGCCTGCTGCTGCCGATCCTGATCTACTGCGTCGACAAAAAGGGCAGGCCCGTCCTCGGCAAGCCCCGACCGGGGCCCGAGACCGCGCAGTTCATCGAGCACGAGGCCTACAAAGACATCGCACTCGTCATCCCCGCCCTCCGCGAACTCCACTACGTCACCCGTTATGACGATCCGGAGTGATCTCCGGCGGCCAGCGGACCAACGACCGACCCACCAAAGACACATCACAAGATGGTTTCGCGGAAGGTGCCTGGGCGCACCGCTCTGGTATCGCTACCCGGCCTCGGCCGAGTGCATCCACTGGACGCACCTGACCTATCTCTACGAATACCCGGCCGGCGGCGAAGCGATAGATTACGTCATGGGGTGAACGATGGTGGAGCGGCGACATCGGCCGTGACCGACTCCAGAGGGGCGAGACAGGAGAATGGGACGTGAGGGGTGCTGTGGGGAGCGAAGCCCGCACTGGCAGATTGCCGACGAGCCCCCCCATGACCAGCGCCGCCTCCGGTGGATCGGAACAGGAAAGAGCGGGGAGTAGTTTGCTCGCACTACGGAGCTTCGGCAGCCCAGCTACAGAATTCGAAGAGACCCTGAGTACGTAGAAGCGCTCTTTTGGGATCAGTCGGCCGAGCCTGCCTGAAATGAATTCATTGGGCTAGAGCTGAGAGCGCTGGCGTCTCGCAAGGAATGCATTCCAAGCCTGGCTATCGCCTTTCAGGCGTTTTACCGCTCGATCGGCCGCTTTTTCGAGATCGGAAAGCGCGCCGTCGGTGGCATCGTCCAGAGCAATCGGCCGGCTGGGGGATTCGTCAAGCCGATACAAGCGAGAACCAAGCTGAGCCTTTGCATATGATAGCGACAATCTGGCTTGGGCATCGATTGTGACACCGAACAGATCGTGTTTTGACATCCATCGCGCCGCGCCGGGGGATTTCATCTGACCGTCTTTCGTCGCTTCGAAAGCAGCCGTTCCAACGCTCAGTATCCGGATACCATTCCAATCGGCACCCAAAGAATCCGAGCAGCGCTGCGCCGCGATCATATCGGGAGAATTCGCGAGAAGGCCGCCATCGACAAAAATGCCATCGCGGATCCGATGCGGGGGAAAGTAGGTCGGAGCGGCTGACGTAGCGAGAGCAACATCGAGCAGGGTTATTTCAAGATCGTCATCAGCTCCGGCCAGGGGTTTCGAAACGAAAATCCTGGGTGCGGATCTTCGGAAATCGAGCGCCGGGACGAGCAAAGGAACCTCAACTTCGCCGAGCTTCGTTTTCGCCTTGTCGCCCAAGATCGCCTCAACGGCATCCCTGAGAGGCTTTTGCGGGTACGCAGTGCGAAGAAGCCGCCATGGATTCGTCAGTCCTCGGTGCCATTTTTTCTTGAAGATCGTAGGACCATGCTGGCGAATAGCCGTTGCTATCGTTTCGGGGGATATGCCTACAGCCAACCCAATGGCAATCAGGCCGCCGATGGACGTACCCGAGTATGTATTGAAGCTGTCCTGTATCTTCGTATCGGCTTCGGTCTCGAGCATTTGGAGTGCGCGAGCGCTGAAATATCCTCTGATCCCACCTCCTGTTAACGACAAGATACGCGTGCGGAGGTGATCCTGGAGAGGCGCGGCCGGAGGGAGTTCATCCATCACGTCAGACTTGCTCAACCAAGAGACCCCGATTTCTAATGGCTTCCGCGTAACCTTGCGCATCATTTGTAAGAAGCGTGAATCCTTCGCTGATGGCTGTCGCCAGCACTAGGAGATCACCGTCACCCAATGGAATCGCCTGGCCTGCCGCATTGCCGCGGAAAAGATCGAGGCCATAGAGGAACGCAAACTCCATTGCTGTCGCTTCCGAAACTTCCAGCAGATCGCCTGAAGCGCGCATCTTCCGTCGAGCCACTTCGAACCGTCGCTCCCAAACGTCTCTGGCGCTCGGGTCGCTCATGGCTAGGATTCGAGCCTTGAGCAATCCGAACGAAACAACAGATGCCTTCACGTCGTGGTCTTGCATTTCCGCACGCTCGACGCGATCACGGATCGCATTCTCGCTCCCGCTGACCAGATCCGTGAGCGCTTGGGTGTCCAATAAATACACGATCAACCCGCTCTAAATGAAGGTAGGTCCTCTCGTTTCACGCTGGGGGCTTCCAGGTCCGGAAGCATGCTTCGCCGTCCTGCGGAAGCCGTGAGGAGTGGAGCAACAGGCAGATCTTCAGTCGCTGCAAGCGCACCAACTATCGATCGTCTGCTTCGGGCTTCCGTAAGCATTTCTACGAGAGTTGCGACGCTCATCATTGCGGCTGGCGTTCCATGAACTTTACCTCGGTCGACCGCAAATAGCCTGAGCCCTTGCGCAACCGCTTTGCTCGAGAAGCGTTTGCGGGCCTCGTTTACCGGGTAGCACATAGCTGCTGCCGAACCCTCATTGAGGACTTCGGGTGCTAGGTGTCGCCAGATGATTTCCGCATACTCGCGGCCAACCCCGTCGGCTAGGGATTTGAACGAAATCTCTTTGTTCTGTGTCGCTGACTCTTTTTCCATCCTGATGGGCATTTCAGTTCGCCTTTCCATCCGTTGATGACATAATGTACATAGTGACGACATTATGTACATCAAGAGCGCGCAAATTGGAAGCACCGTTCTCGACGCGCAGCCAACTGATATGAGATCGCTCACGCGGATGCCGGGCCATTGGCTGAGGTTGCACAATGTTTTGGAGCGTACCCGCGTTGTTGTGTAAGCGCGTAGGCATCCCCACGTAGCGTGCAGGCGGTTGATCGCTCATTTTCAGCATGAATCATGCGGAGAATCCTGTGAGCGACAGTATGAGCCATCATCGAACATTCGAGATTTTGACGGCGGAGCCTGTGCCGTCCCGACGCAAGCCGCGCCATCGGTCGGAAGACGAGAAGGCACGGCTTGTCGCCGAAGCGTTCTCGCCAGGGGGCAATGTGTCGGCGGTTGCGCGTTCCGAGGGGCTGGATCCCTCGCAGCTCTATGGGTGGCGCCGCAAGGCGCTTTCGTCGGGCATGGTTGCGCCACTGACGGAGGCAGCGAGCAAGCCGGCGAAGTTCACGCGCTTTGAAGCGGTGGGCAGCGGCACGGTGGAAATCGTCATTGGCGATGCCGTGGTGCGCGCCGGCGGCGATGTTGATTCCGATCGCCTGGCGAGGATCATCCGCGCGGTTCGCAAGGCATGATCGCTTCCGGTGTGGTGGTTTACGTGTCGTGCCAGCCTGTCGACTTCCGCAAGGGCGCGGCATCTTTGATGGCGCTGGTCAGGGACGGCGGCCTGGACCCGTTCTCGGGGGCGCTTCACGTATTCCGTTCGAAGCGTGCGGACCGGGTTCGCATCGTGTGGTGGGACGGCAGCGGGGTGTGTCTTTATTCGAAGACTCTGGAAGATCACAGCTTCTGCTGGTCTGCGATATCGGCCGCGCGCATGCGTCTCGACCACGCCCAGTTGATGGCGCTTCTGGCCGGGCTAGACTGGAAAAAGATCCGTCCGGCCAGGGTCAGGCGGCCGTTATCGACGGGCTGAAACCGGCTGCGGCAAGATGAATCATGGGGCTGTAACGGTTGGGAAAGCGGCTGTTTTTGTGCTCTGCTGCTTGCCATGGTTCTACCGGATCTTGCCCTTCCCGACGACGTTGATGCGCTGAAGGCGATGATCCTTTCCATGGCTCGCGAGCAGGCTGCGAGCGAGGCCCGGATCGCAGTCGCCGAAGCTCGGATCGCAGCATCTGAGGCGGAGGTCGCCCGGCTGAAAGCCGTCGAGAAAAGCGCCAACGAGCGTATTGCCAACCTCACGTCGATCCTGAAAGTTTTGCAGCGCACGCAACATGGCACGCGTTCCGAGCGGCTACGCCTGGCCATCGACGACGAGCAGGCCTCCTTTGTCTTCGAGGAGGTCGAGACCGGCCTTTCGGCGATCCGGAGCGAACTTGCTCACGCGGCCGGGGAAAAGCCGAAGCGTGCCCCGCGCCCGCGCAAGGGTTTTGCCGCCCACCTCGAACGCATCGAGGACGTTATCGAGCCGGAAATCCCGACCGACTGCGAGGAGTTGGAAAAGGTCCTGATCGGTGAGGATCGCTCTGAACGGCTGGACGTCGTGCCGCCGAAGTTCCGAGTCATCGTCACGCGCCGTCCCAAATACGCCTTCCGGGGCCGTGACGGCGTGGTCCAGGCTCTGGCGCCGGCGCACATCGTTGAAAGCGGCCTGCCGACGGAGCGGTTGCTCGCCTATATCGCTGTCTCGAAATACGCCGATGGCCTCCCGCTTTACCGGCAGGAGGCGATCTATCTGCGCGACGGCGTCGAGATCAGCCGGTCGTTGATGGCGCAGTGGATGGGACATCTGGGCTTCGAGTTGCAGATGCTCGCCGATTACATCCTCGAGCGCGTCAAGGAGGGCGAAAGGGTCTTCGCCGACGAGACGACCTTGCCCACCCTTGCCCCTGGGTCCGGGAAAACCACGAAAGCCTGGTTGTGGGCCTACGCGCGTGATGATCGACCGTTCGGCGGGACCAGCCCACCGATGGTTGCTTATCGCTTTGAAGATAGCAGGGGCGCCGATTGCGTGGCGCGTCACCTCGCTGGATTCGGGGGCATCCTGCAAGTGGATGGCTACTCGGCCTATACTAACCTGGTCAAGGCACGGGCCAAAGCCGGCGGCAATGAAACAATCCGGCTCGCAGGGTGCTGGGCGCATCTGCGGCGCAAGTTTTACGATCTGCACATCAGCGGGATCTCACAGGCCGCGACGGCAACGATCACCGCCATGACCGAATTGTGGAAGGTCGAGGACGAGGTTCGCGGCAAGGATGCTGGGAGCCGCGCCGCGCTGCGTCAGGAAAAGTCCGCGGCCATTGTCGCGAGCCTCTTCGACCTGTGGGAAAAAGAACTGCACAAGGTCTCCGGAAAATCCAAGACTGCCGAGGCGATCCGCTACGCGCTCACCCGGCGGGAGGCGCTGGAACGCTTTCTGATGGACGGTCGTATCGAGATCGACTCCAATATCGTCGAGCGTGCAATCAGGCCCCAGACAATTACGAGAAAAAATAGTCTCTTCGCTGGAAGCGAGGGCGGTGGACGCACCTGGGCGACCGTCGCGACACTTCTGCAAACCTGTAAAATGAATGGCGTCGACCCACTCGCCTGGCTCTCCCAGACCTTGACCCGCATCGCTCAGCGCTGGCCCGCAGCCAAAATCGAAATGCTCATGCCCTGGAACTTCAAACCAGACGCCGTCAGCTAACCGCTTACGTTGTTGTCAGTTCGCGCGAGTTCCATATTGGCCTACGAGCTGAATCAAATTCGGCAATGTGAGGAATGCGAAGGATGGCTGATGGTGGCACCATGCGCGAAGGCTTGGACGATGATTTACGCGACAAGCTGGTAGCAATCGGCAAGGGAGTTGCAAGCACCATTCCACTCTCATGATTGCTGACAATAGCCTTTGGCATAGGTTGCAGCCCGCCGGATCCGATCGGCGGCCGAGGTACTTGTACGGCGGATATGAGGTGCAAGAGGCGGGACTTGAACGTCGGTCAACAATCTCTCATCCGCGGGTCGAGCCGCATGACCTTGTTTCGTTTGGGGCTGCCTCTGTCTAGGTGGCGAGCGTCAAGGCTCATAGTGGAGACGAGGGCTCCCCGGCATTGTCCCGCCTCCAGCACCGCATATCGCGCCGAGGCTGATGTTGGGTGTTGCGATCTCCTCTCCTGGGCTGTCTGTCAAGTTGATGTCATGCCGCCTTTGGCGCGGATTGAACCGTGCAGGCGATCGACCAGATGAAGCCCACCATCTCGCGTGCGATGGCGACATTGACGACGTTGGCGTTCTTGCCGCGCGCGCTGAGCCGACGATATCGGGTGCACAGTCGAACCTGCGCTTTCCATCCGATGTCGCGAACGACTTTTGGCAGCGCCTCGATCCGATCGACCTTGTGACGGCCGATGCGCGGCCTCATCCGGTAAGCCCAGGCGCCTTCGACCAGCGCGCGCCGGGCATGGGTGTTGCCGGTCTTGGTGATGCCGCCACGCCAGACGCTCTCGCCACTCGATTGCTCGCCAGGGACCAGGCCGAAATAGGCCATGAGCTGACGTGGGTTTGAGAAGCGTGTGAAGTCACGACCTCCGCGACCAGCACCACGGCATTGATCAGCGCGATGCCGCGCATCGCCTGCAAGGCGTCAACGACCGGGCGCTGGTCCCATTCCGGGAGAAGGCTGAGTATCTGTTCCTCGACCTGCCGCAGGCGCCGTTCCGCATCCATGACGGCATCGACGTAGTCCTGAAATGCGATCTGCTGAGCGGGATGTTCGAAGGCCAATGTCGAAAGCCATCGCCGATAAGCCATTCGCCAGGCGGTTCCCCGCTCGTGCTTGCGTCCGTGACGCAGCAGAAATCCTTGAAGATGTTGGCGCGCTCGCGTCACCACTTGTCGCACGACGCTGCGCAGCCGGATCAGGTCGCGCATGGCTTCATGATCGGCGTCGGGCACCCAGACCGGCGTCAACTCGCCGGCCCGGTGGAGGCGGGCGAGCATGGTCGCATCGCGACGGTTCGTCTTCACGCGATCGCCGGGCTTCTTCGGAATCAGTGACGGCGCCACCACGTCGCATCGATGGCCGAGGCTTGTCAGTTGGCGATGAACGCCATAGCCGCACGGTCCGGCCTCATAGCAAACACCAGCGGTTTACCGGACTTCACGAGACGATCGCACAGCTTGCTGATGGCATCAGGGTCATTCGCAATCTCGCCAAGATACTCCACCGAACCGGAGCGCCCGTTCTCCGCCACCGCGATTGAAATCCGTTCTTTGTGAATATCCAAACCGACAAATCGGGTATGTTCCATGTGGCCCGTCTCCTATGCATGAGGCTCTGTGCCGGCCCAGCCGGCGTAACCCTCGTACCGTTGCATATCGGATGACGGGCCGCCCTCAGGCCCAGCAATCATAGGGACTAGTTGTCAGATGCACGTCACATCAGGCAGCTTGGGTAAAGTTTGGGGCAACGATATGACAGCAATGACGGACGCCTTTTGGCAGTCGCTCCGGGTGAGAGTTGATATTTCCAGCTGTGTAAAACAGTGATACTCGATAAATCTTTGAATTCTCGTGCTTCTGATGCGAACGCCGAGGCCGAAGCGGTAAGAAGGCAAACTGCTGCTGCAATGGTGCGGGTCATGAGGTCTTTCCATTCTTGAGGGACGAGGTGCGCTTGTTATCTTTCTATAACATCATCGTATCGATCACACATTCTTTTGGAGTCTATGTGCGCATGAAAAAACTCCGTTTCAGTGAACGACACGAGACACGAAGCAAACGTCATGCCAGACGCAGCCATGGCTTAGATTTCAAGCGGTTAGGAATCCTTCGTAGCTTGCGGCTAGGCGGTGTCGCTATTTTGTCGAATTCCTTGCAGGAGTTTGAATAGAACCGGACGAGCGTTCCTTCATCCATTGGCTGTCAAGTTTGGGAGGCCAAGCGCGAGATACTCCTCGTTGCGCGTCCGAGACGCCGAATGTACGATGGCGACAGGTGGCAATATGCCTTCGCTATCCACTCCTGCATGACCGGATGCGTACAGATTGGTCAATCTGGTTCACCGCCTCAGGTGTGAGGCTACCCAAAGGCACCGTGAAAGGGCCAAGCTATCCCGACGACACATTGCTGATTCAGGCTGCGGGTCAAGGTCTCGCCGTTGTCCGCGACGTTTCCGCAAGCGACGCCTTGGTATCCGAAAAAATAGTCATTGCGATCGGCAACTCCGCGCCTACGCCAAGGCGCACCGTCATGTCGAACAGCCTGAACGAACGATCTGGAACGTGTTCGAGGAGGAGCGCGGCAAGCTGGTCAAATACCGCGGCCCCTTCGACGGGTTCCACGCGGTGCCGGCCTCGGTGTCGAAGACCTGCACGGTGCGCTTCGACAACAACAAATACTCTGTCCTGTCGACGGCCGTCGGCCGGCCGGTCGAGATCCACGCCTATGCGGATCGGATCGTCATCCGTCAGGACGGCGTGGTCGTTGCCGAGCATGCCCGCTCCTTCGGGCGCAACGAGACGGTCTACGATCCCTGGCATTACGTCCCTGTACTCGCCCGCAAGCCCGGTGCGTTGCGCAATGGCGCGCCATTCCGGGACTGGGCTCTGCCACCCGCGATGGAGCGTATCCGACGCAGATTGAAGGCGGCGCATGACGGCGATCGGCAGATGGTGTCGATCCTGGCCACGGTGTTGGCCGACGGCATCGATGCCGTGGATTGGACGCATCGCGGCAGTCTTGCCGGGCTTTCTTGCTTTCCCGCTCATCCGCCACTATGTAGCGACACTTCGCCGACTGTCTTTCAAGCATCCGGAGAGTTTCATGACAGAAGAAGCCGACAACAACATCGACGTCCTCATCGAGCTCACCGCCGATGTCGTCTCAGCCTATGTCTCCAACAATCCGGTCCCGGTAGGTGATCTCCCTGCCCTGATCGGCCAGGTCCACGCAGCGCTCAAAGGCACTGTCGGCGCCGGCGTTTCCGCAGCAGAGGCGGAGGCTCTCAAGCCTGCGGTATCGATCAGGAAGTCGGTGACACCGGACTACATCATCTGCCTTGAGGACGGGAAGAAATTCAAATCGCTGAAGCGCCATCTGTCGACCGACTATGGGCTGACACCAGACGACTATCGCGCCAAATGGGGTCTGCCGGCGGATTATCCCATGGTCGCGCCGAATTACGCCGCTGCGCGCTCGGCGTTGGCCAAGACGATGGGGCTCGGCCGCAAACCGAAAGAGCCGGAAACGCCGGCGCCGGCGAAGCAGACCCGCAAGAAGGCCGCGGCCTGATTTCAGAAATCGGGGTTTCTCTGGGGCGCGCAAGCTGCCATCGGCACAATCTGCATCTGCCCGGAATGTGAAAAGGCGGGGTCCAGCCCGCCTTCCCTTTCAAACAGCCTCGGCTTCCCAGCCTGGATGCACCCTTGTCCATAGCCGTTGCCAGCACGCTGGAAAAAGTCAGCCAGCTTTGCTGAGGCTGCCAGCAGAGGACTTGCCAGTGCGGCGGTCCTGTTCGATTTCATAGTTGATCTTCTGACCATCGGCGAGGGTCGAGAGCCCCGCTCGTTCAACGGCGGAAATGTGAACGAAAACATCCTGACCGCCATTGTCAGGCTGGATAAATCCAAATCCCTTACTGCTGTTGAACCACTTCACGGTTCCAGTCGCCATATGCGTATCCTTTGTAACAATTGCAACGTGGGCAGGCCGTCCGGCCAGTGCCGATTCATAACCGAACTTTGGAGTTGGGCAAAAACGAAAAATTGCAAGGCCCGCTAGATCGGCGGCAGCTCGCTCACTTGCAATGACCCTGTTGTCAGCAAGTACGTCTTGCGCTTCGGCCGGGGTCTCTCCGCTGCGAACAATTGCAGAGGCATGTCTGGCGCTGTCCGGCCGACGCAGCCAATGTCGCACCGACGGCCACCGGTCCACCAAGAAGACCAATCAGCACCACCAGGCCGTCGCGTGCTTTTCCATCGGCGCCCCCAGGAGGGGCCGGTTACGGTGTTACGGCCCGCAACTTGGCTGCTTCACAATCGAATGAAACGCGGTTCCGTCCACGTTGTTTCGCTTCAAAAAGGCATCGTGCGGCAGTGCGAAGGACATCCAGAGTATCTGCACCATGAGAACTTCCGCACCTCCGATGCTGACGGTCACCGTCACGCCGTCCTGTTGCGCTTTCACCCAGGAATCCACTCACGACGGATGTCCTCCGCAATGGTAAGGAAGTATCGGACACGCTACGGATGACCTGGTCCGGACAGCGCGGATCGTCGATGCACCGTGCCAGACGGTCAGCCACCCGCAGCCGCTTCTCCACCTCGGCCAGTGCCAGAACCCCACCGTTGGAAGAGAGCATGCCGCCATCAAAACGGGCGACGACGCACTTGCCGCGAACAGATGACAAACCGCTCAGCGGCAGCGTAGGATCATTCATGGCGGGTGTGGTCTCCGGGAAATGGCGCGGATCGGTGTAAGCAACCAAATCCTACGTCATTTCAACGGCTTGCACCACATCCGCCAACCCGCCATGAATTTTTCGGGCTAGCTAATCGATGACATCTGGTTCGCCAATGCACAATGCCCAAAGTATACACCCCCAGCCTTCACCAAACGACAAGCTTTGGTCGGAGTAGTGCTCGTCCGCGTCTTGGGTGACGGCTGGAGCTGGAGCGGTCGTTACAACGGCCAACGCCGTGGCAGCAAGTATCGTTCGTGGCCAGTGAGACCGCAATTTCAGGAGCCTCGGGCGCGCCACAGCGTCTTTTTCTGAGGTAGGCATTTTTCGTTTTCCTTTTGGATCATCACAGATTTGAAGAGGGGTCTGGTGTTATGTGCCATTGGGAGAGCCGGCGAAGCAGATATTCATGTGGTCGTCATAGATTCCTCCTGAATGTTTGTTTTACGAGAACCTTATGGCAGCCCTATCTGACAGCCTGAAAGCGGTCTGCGGGATGGCGATCCTGTCTGATCGCAGCGAGATCCAACCGAGCTGGGGCGGTGCGACGGGATGCGCAGCCTGTATTGCGTTCGGACGAATGTCATGTGAACTCCTGGGCTAAGACTGCGCGACGGCCATGTCGGAACACGGTATCATGGCTATGAATATGCAATTGGCATGCCACCAAACGGGTTGTGAGCAGCGACCCCAAATCGGAGGAGTCGTCCGCTGGCCGGCTTGATCCTAACCCCCAGGATGTTTGGATCTGAACACAGATTTGTCGTCAATCGGACACGGACAAAATGCTGTGACCAGCTGGGCACCGGTGCTGACGCTTTGGTCAGACAGGCCAGAGACGTTGATACAGCGGGACTGTCAGGATTTCCGTGTGCGGTCGGGCGGTTGAACATTACGCCGCCATGGCCCGGATGAAGCGCTCGCCGAAGATGACGGCGAACTGGGCCTTGGCCATGGACCACTCACGTGGCGGCATTTTCCACTCTTTCTCGGACCGGTTCAAGATCAGATAGAGCAGCTTGGTGGCGGCTTCGTCGCTGGGGAAATGGCCCCTGGCCCTGACGGCCGCCTGAGCTTCGAGTTCAGGGGCTCGATGGCATTGGTAACCGGTATGAAGATGGCGGTGCCGATGTCCGGCTGCGGTTTTCGTGATCGCGGCGTATGGTGCGACCATCCGGGACAGAGGCACCGGGAGCACGAAGGTGCGGGCAGGCCGATCTTGTACGTTGAGCTGCGAGCTCGTGTTAGTAGATGGCCGCCTCTGCGACTCGCCCGGTTGCGCTGAGAGCGCGGATCCGTAGTTGTCGTGTCGCCCGCCGCTCCCCTCTGACTGATCGAGAGGAGGCAGGAATGCGACGTGTAATTGGAATCGACACCCACCGCACCTTTGGCGAGGTGGTGATCTGGGAAGATGGTCGACTGCGGCATGTGGGCCGGGTCGATATGACGCGAACCGCGCTGGAAGGCTTCGGCAAAACCCTTCTGGCCGACGACGAGGTGGTCATCGAGGCCACTGGCAACTGCATGGCGGTCTCTCGGGTGCTGTCGCCATTCGTGAAGCGGGTGGTGATCGCCAACCCGCTGCAGGTCAAAGCGATCGCGCACGCTCATGTGAAGACCGACAAGATCGACGCCGGCACGCTGGCCAGCTTGTACGCAGCCGGCTACCTGCCGGAGATCTGGACACCGGATGCCGCCACGGAGCGGATGCGCAGACTGGTCGCGCGGCGCTACCAGGTCGTGCGGCATCGGACCCGGATCAAGAACGAGGTACATTCGATCCTCTACGCCCACCTGATTCCGCGGTGCCCCCATGCCGACCTGTTCGGGCGCCTCGGTCGTGCCTGGCTCACCCGTCAGCCGGTGCCGGATGACGAGCGCGCCGCAATCGAGCGCCATATCCGGGAACTGGACAGGCTGGGTGACGATCTCCGCGTGCTTGACCGGGAGATTGCCGAGAGCGCGCTCGATGATGCGGTGATCAAACGGCTGCTCACAATCACTGGCGTCAATCTCGCGGTGGCCGGCGGGCTAGTGGCGGCTGTCGGTGACATCGGCCGTTTTTCCAGCCCGCAAAAACTGGTGAGCTATTTCGGCCTGAACCCACGCGTGCGCCAGTCGGGGCTCGGCGCGGCCCATCACGGGCGGATCAGCAAGGTCGGACGCAGCCATGCCCGCGCGATGCTGGTGCAAGCCGCCTGGGCGGCCGCCAAGACGCCGGGGCCGCTCCATGCTTTCTTTGTCCGCATCCGGGCCCGGCGCGGCCATCAGGTTGCCGCCGTCGCCGTGGCGCGCAAGCTGACGGTGCTCGTCTGGCATATGTTGACGAAGGAGGCGGACTACCTCTGGGCGCGACCCAGTCTGGTTGCACACAAGATGCGCAGCATGGAACTGCAGGCCGGCAAGCCGCAGAAGAAGGGCAACAGCCGCGGACCGACCTATGCCTACAATGTCAAGGAGCTGCGGAACCAGGAGATGCGCGTCGCCGAGCAGGCCCAGAAAGGATACGAACACTTCGTTGAGGCTTGGCGCCCGCGCCTGCCAAAGGAAAAGGCGCGCGGGCGCCTCAGTCCGGCAAGGCTCGAATAAGGCGGCCCGGCGGCGCTTTCAGCCGGTGCACCACGCTTCGCCACGAGGTCGCCCGCGCACGAAGACAATAGCTGACTGCGGCGGGTATTTCCAGTTGCGCCAGCCCCTCGGGGGCGCCTTGCACCCCGATCCGATCGGGAGCATGCCGCCGTGCTCGGGTCGATCAAGGCCCAAGCCTTGCGGTGGCCGCGTAAAACGCGGCCAGCCTTGACTGCCCCTGCGCGCGGCGGCTGTGAAATGGGGCGGTCGGGACGGAAGAACACCAGCGATGCGGTCGAACCAAAGAACATACTCGGGGAGGTTCCAGGGCTCGTCACAAAATAGCGCTTGTCGATCTCATCCGTGGTGTAAATGATCCGACGGACGTCGTCAGGGAACGCGAAGAATGGAATGACCTCGCCCCAGGCGCGCCGCCAGCTCTGGCCGATGGCGGGATAGCGCTGGCCCCATTCACTGGCCTCGAAGGTCGTCAGCGCCTCCTCGACGGCCTGAGCGTCGACGGCACGGTAGATTCCCTTCAGGGCTGTCACGAGCGGCTTGCGAACCTTCCAGGACACGAAGTCCATTGAGTTCCGGCAGGAAGAGTACGGCGGGCCGCCAGAAGGTAGGGATCGACGGAAATCCGGGCATGAGCACGACCGCCGTCGCCCTGCGGCGTACGTGCAGTATTATCCTGCGCGCGTCAGGCTCTCGTCATCGAGATGCCAGCCGTCGGCAGCGTTCCCGTCACGGAAGCGAAGATCGAAGGCGCTGAGGGAGGCGTACTCGGGCAACGGACCCGCATGCGCACCGATGGCCAGCTTGATACGAGCGGCGATATCCATGATTTGGATCCTTTCTTTGCACGATAAATGAAGTCGCTCACCAAGTGGCGAGGGTCATATGCGTGCGAAAGAAAGGGCGCCCATAAACATGGGACGAGCGGGTCGGCTGCGACAAACGGTGTACAATGCTTCTTCATAGTCTGCGTTTGTGAAGCGGGCGACGTATGCAGCCTCAAACATTTCGAGAAGGCCGCCCCCCGATTCCTCTCAAGCTACTAATGAACACCTCGGCCGCGCGGCCAACAACGTCTAGCTTCCAAACACCATCGTCACAGTAATATGCGTTCCGTATCCCCTGCTTGATCTCACGCCGCAGCAGTTCATCATTCGGAGCCTTGGCGTGTAGCCAATGATCGCCTCGGAGAGCGCACAGAACCTGCTCCAATTCCTGGGTGCCGAATTCGAGCGTTACACAAATTCGTTCGGCTCGGGGCAGGGTTTCGGCGACCGCGACTGCGCTATAGCCGGTGAGCGCTGCTGAAGATGACGAACCGTTGTCAGGCACGGTAACCTCGTTGCGATACCAAGCCTGGGCCTGCATAGACTCCAGGTCCGATGAGCGGCCTTCAAACTGAATTTCGCCATACCCACGCGGGCCAAGCCCGCTGTGTACGTCGATCACGCAAATACGCTCATGCTGGGAATCATATAGCTTGAGCAGCCGCCGCCATAGCATGTTTGAAAATGCCGGCGAGAGGCCGCCAAAAAACATGCCGTCGGGGAATTCATATTGACCCTTGGTTAACGCCGAAATGAAGGCCTGATGACCGTTTTGCTCGACATAAGAGCGAATGGCCACTTCAGCAGTTTCCCGCGACGGCCCCTCCCAGCATTGTGGGACCACCAAGTCGTGTAATTTGCGGTACTCATCGTTCCTTGGAAGCGGCTTAGCATGATCTATGAAGTTGCGATTGAGGTCGACGTTGCACTCGTCCACTCGTCTCAGATAGGCAAAGCCATGGGGACTGAGCGCGTGGACGAGTAGGACGGCGGTGTCGCCGTTTCGCTCGGCAAGGAGGCGCTGCTCCAGAATTCCGATCAAACACCCCGAACCGCAGAACCCTTCCACTCCATGCAGACCCGCCGTCACGATCACAAGGTTAGGCAGTGCGATATCACCAACGAGGGCCACGTCGGTAGTAAGTTCTTCGCCGTTCGGACCAAATCCACAGTGGCGGTATTGCAAAGGTTTGGCACCGACGCGGATCGCGGCCTCCCGGAATTTGTGCCGCGCCTCCTGGTAATGCGCCGAGAAAAAGGCCTTCACATTGGACATGGGTTACTCCGCGGAGAGCACAGCGCGCACCAGCGTGGTGGAATGGCGATCGGGCGGAAAATCGCGTCGAATTGGCTTCGCGATTATCGTGGCCCGGGATTGAAGATGCGATCGAGACGCCTGGTCAGCACGATGCCAGGAATGCTGACCACCAAGAAGAGCAGTGCGACGAATGAACTCTACAAAGAACCTGACCGCCCGCCGGATCGCTACGCTTTGGGCACGCTGAGCGAAGGCAAAAAGCAGCCCGAGCGCCATGGCCATGGCCGATCCAAGCAAGGTGGCTGACGCTCCGAGCGGATGCCGTAGAAGGCCTGCAACAGCATCGTACGCAGCAAACGCACCGGTGCGGTCGAGGGCCGGCCGAGCCCGGCGGATAAAGCACCGCAAAATCCCGCATCGTTCGGGCAGCAGTAAATCACGCTCCACACAACCGCGCCAGCACTTCTTCAACAGCCTCTAGGCGGCAAACTTATCGAAATCCAAGGAAAGACGAAGGTTCGCAACCATAGCTCCCTGTGGTCGACAACGGCACGCGCATCCTCATGCATTCCATTGGCTTCTAATATTTCCGACGGGCGTTCGTATTCCGCCCCGGCGGTCGGTCAGATTTTGGAATAGATTCTGATGCGGAACTGCTGTCCATCCTGGAAAGGATCGCAGACGAATGCGCCATCAGGGCTCTCAATTCTTTGATGTCCCGCTGTTGCTCGGCTCGTGAATTCATCGAGACGGCACCAACCCTTGAAATGCTCTGCCTGGACGACACCCCCGGGTAGATCTCAACCGACACCGAACCGGCCTGCCCTCGTGGCAGTTGTTCAATATCCGGTCCGATACCCGCAAGCTCGAGAACCGAGATATCGTCGGTAGGGAAGCTGTACAGAACTCGCTCCGCGCACCAATCTCGAGCCATGCGTCTGCCCATGCAATTAAACTCGGTCATGATGTCGCTACTTGCCTGCAGGCCTGACCACGCCGCGAACCAAAGAGGCGCCATCGGAAGACCCGGTCCGGCCGACAGCGCCGCCGGAATGAACCGGAAGGAACCGCCGCCGAGGAGGCTCAGAAGGCACCCAGCGACGCAGTCTCTCAACTGCCCTGCGTTGCCCGTGGAATTGTTCAGCAACGAGATTGCTTCCTGAATCGCTCGAGCGCGTCCCTCCCTCGTTCCGCGGAAGCGCGAAAGGTCCCCCCTTAGTTCGGGAAGCGAAGAGAGTAGGTCCTCCAGAACTGAATCCTCGATCCGACCGCTCTCGATCACCTGTCGCATGGACCTGATCATGACGGATTCACCAGCAGGTCGGTCGGAGGAACCACCGCCATGCACCGCCAGCTGAACGACCTGCCAAAAGCTTCCGAGGGCTTCGATGTCAAGTGGTAGCTGCTCGCCGCCAAGCTCGGATCGTAGAGCCTGCCATCCGCGGCCAATGGCGAAGACGTCGGCATTGGGACTGAGTGCGAGCCCTTGAATCGCGGCTGCTGAGTATGTAGCGCCTGTAGCCGCGAGGGTGATGGGCCGCCCGGATTCGTGCGGATTCGGCGATCGGAGATAGAGTGCCACCTCTACGATCGCGGTTCCAACGAGCTTTTGGACAACTGGTTTCGTGTTCCGTGTGGTCAAGCCGAGGTCGTCGGCCAATAGATCGAGTTGCCCCGTCGTCACAACCCGAAAGAATGCAGAGAAGGGAGTGTAGTCGGTGACGTAGGTCGAGACAAAGGCAAAGAAATCACGCACCTTTCGCTCATCCACGACGACGATTGGACGACGTTCGGGATCATACCGCTGCTGATGATCTGACAGCGCGACAGCACAGAACTTTGATGAGAGCTGCTTGCGGATGGCGGTAAGACCAAGATTACTGGGCGTCAGAGGCGACTTTTGTCCTACCCAGGCCAAGAATTCCTCTGTGTCCAAGACGGAAATATTCAACATTCTTCCCTACCTAAGCGAACAGGTCGTCGAGCGTCGGATCACTCGTCGAGGCTTCATGGAGCGCGAGGATGCCCTTTTCAAGATATCCAGGAATAGACTTGTCATAGTAGATGCGCAGTGAGGTTTTTGCGCGCGTCACGCCCGTAAACGCGAGATTCTTCTGCAAGTCACGGAAACGGCTGATCCTCTCCATGCCGAGAAGATGAACTGCACGGAATTCAAGCCCCTTCGCGCTGATGATAGTCGTCACGATGACACGTTTGTTCGGTTCGAAGGCTGCATACCCACCCGCGAAGTTCTGCGTCTGCACTTGATCCTTGACCTTCGAGGATAGGAGGAGAGCGGCGACCCTGGTGGCGTCTTCCTGCTTGGGGCACAGGACACCGATGGTTTCGTCCGGATAAGCGAAAAGCTGCGTCTCGATTTCGGGAATTGCAGCCGCAACCTGATCTGCGAGCGCTAGACCTGAATGCGGTATCACCGACGACTCGAAATCCTGTTCGTTGTACTTCGACGTCGCCTCCATTCCTTCCTCGGAATCGATTTCGTTGCGGATGCCGTCCGCCACCCGGCATATCTTGATGCCATTCCGATAATGCTTCTTGAGGACGACTGGCTCGCCACATTTCGCCTCCAAGGCGTTCAGCCCACCTTTGGCGCTTGTGACGCGCTGTCTGTCATCGCCAACGGCATAGATCTGGTCGGCGAAGCAGGAAATCACCTCGATCTCTTCGGCCGAGTAATCCTGCGCCTCGTCCAGGAGAATGCAGTCCAGCACGTTGATGTTCTTCTTCAGCGCAGCAACTACCTTGAGTCCTTCGAGAAGCCGTATGCGAACCTCCCCGAATTCACCGGAGGCATCGAATGCGACCCCATTCAATGCCAGGAGCGAAGCACCCCACTGCAGGTATGTCTGGATCTTATCCGACGAGAACGGATAGTGCGTAGACCCCGCTACCAAAAACTCCTTCAGGACGCGACCGAACGTCAGCACGGTGATGTTCGTAACGCCTGCTTTCGCGAGGAATGTCGCTCGGAGAAGCAAAAGATTTGTCTTCCCGCAGCCGGCCGGGCCCAGGACGAGATGGTCGCCCTCTTTGGGGAGGCTGATGACCTTCTTCTGGTCATCATCGAGATCGCTTGTTTTCTTCCACCAGGTGCTCATGCGTGTGCTCTCACTTGAACTCAAGGTTCAGCCAGCTATCAGCCTGAGGCATCTGGCGTTGAACGAAGTCTATAATCTTGTACAGGATGTCCTCGAGCGACGTATGGAGCCGCGATGGATCGTAAATGCCCGAGAAAAAGGGGATGCGGCATTCGAAAGGCTCAGGTGGGGCGGTCGACATGTGTACGCAGACGTCCACGGCAACAGCCTTTGCTTCCGCGTCGACGATCTCGATGCAGAAGATCACTGACAACTCGGGCATCAGGTGCGCTTCTGACTTCTCGAAGGTCATCTTGACCGACGGAGCCTTCCGAGGATATCGGGCTATAGTGGCATAAGGTGGGAATTGGTCATTTTCCGAACTGACACGCCGGACCGAATCCTTGGTAGACGTTATGATCTCCTCGAGAAGGGGCTTGACGAAATCCGGCTTGTTCTCCGTCACTGCACCCGATCCCGCCTGTTCAACGAGAACACGCTTGATGACTCTCTCTTTGATGCCAGCGATCCCGCTCGCAGCTGCTTTCGGAGGTCTAAAGGATTCCCACGATACCATGCGCAACCGATCCTTGGGGTCCTTCAGAAGGCACATTTTGGCGAGATCTACGAGGTATGATGGCACTGACGAATTCTGAATATTCGGAGTGACTTCCTGCACCGCGTTGACCAAACGCGCGAATGGTTCGGCATACTCGCTGAAAATGGGCTCCCGCATTATCAGATCGTGGAGCACCGCTCCAATTTGATAGAAGGTGAGTGCGCGCCAACCATCCGTTGTTCCATCCTCTTCGCGAAGGAGAAACTCGGGCGAACTATATTGCAGGGTACCGATGAATGGGTGCACGCCCTCGATGTCAGTGACCCCCGGCTCCTTCACGGGCTTCAGGACTCCGAAGTCGAGTAGCGTTACTTTCTTCAGATCCTCGCTTACCTGGATATTTTCCGGCTTGATGTCTCGATGAACTAGGCCCAAGCCTTCCAGATATTCCGCGCAGGCCGCGATGTCGGCGATGAATCCTCCGATCGCCTCGACGGGAATGTCTTTGAGTCGCTTCTTTAGATTGCTGCCCTGAAGAAACGCCATCACAATATAGTGGTTTTTTGTCCCTACATCGTATCCTCCGTCGAGGATCTCGACCATGCTCGGATGGCCGCGTCCCTTGAGGGAGACTTCCCGTTCGATGCGCGCAAGCTGCGTCTTGTCGCCAAAGCGCTCGATCAGCTCCTTGTCGAACACCTTTACAGCCGCTTGCTTCGCACCATTGGTAGCTTCGAAGACTGCGGCGGACTTCCCGTGATCGATCAGTCTTACGATCGTCCACTCTTTAATCATCAGGCCCTTTAACTGGTCCTCGAGTAGATGTGCCCTTGCAGTGTCCATGTATCGATCCCGACTCGGATGGGCGAAATACCTCATTTCCATCGATGCATGTCAACGAGTCCTCGGGTCGATTTGTAAGATCGGAGCCAGCCAGGATACGCCAGAGACTTGGGAGCCAACATACCACCCCGGCTGCTCCCTTGATTGTTTGCTTTCAGGATGAGGCCTTTCACAGGCAGGAAAACAGAAGTTCGCGCCTCCTCGAACAGCATCGGACATCCGGCAGTCCAAGGCGCCGACCGCATCCAGAGTGTCACATCGATGGAGCTGCACTCGTCAGCCAGCTTGTCCAAAACAACGCGTTGATGGCTACAGGTATTCAAGCGATCGATTTCACCGCCCCCGCCGGACATCAAGCGCCCAATCGACCACTTTTCAGATGTTTGGCCACATGCGTGTGGAACAAATGGCGCTTTTGAAGCGGGGGCGGCTATAACGGGTATCATCTTGCGGGTTTCGGCAATTGAGCTTGGTATGAAAGGCCCTCCCCGCCTTTTCGGCCTCGGCCCTGGGCACGGTTCGATTTGGGAAAACATTTCCTAACATTGCCGCGCACGAACACCATTCAAACCGATGCAACCTGGGTCAGCTACGATTTCAGTACAAAGACTAGTTATGTTGTTGATCGAACCCCACCGGGCAGTTAGTGAGACAGATACGCTTCAAAGGAGAAATCGCTTGACCGACGAGACTGTCAATCTGATCGAACTAACCGCAGATATCGTTTCCGCCTACGTCAGTAAGAACCCCGTGCCCGTGGCATCTCTCCCGGAACTGATCGCCAGCGTGAATTCGTCGCTCGCCAAGATTGGACAGCCAGCCGAACCCGATATGCCGGCCCAGTTCCCCGCAGTGAACCCAAAAAGGTCCGTATTTCCCGACTACATTATTTGCCTCGAAGACGGGAAGAGATTCAAATCGTTGAAGCGGCATCTGGGTGTCCACTATGGCCTCACTCCTGACGGGTACCGTGAGAAGTGGGGGTTGAAGTCAGACTACCCCATGGTTGCGCCCAACTATGCGGCCGCGAGGTCCGAAATGGCCAAGGCACTCGGCCTTGGCCGCAAGGCTGTGCCCGCGAAGGTAACCAAGAAGCCTGGAAAACGAAAGGCCTGAAATTTCGACATGCCCCACTCGGGCGCAGCGGAATTGAAGCGCGCAACTGCTTGCCGACAAATGGAAGCAGAGGATCGAACGGGACGGCCAGCCTGCCGGCAATTTCCGCCATCAGCGCCACGTCGGCAGGACTTCCGTTGCGCAGCATGGCGCACCACCTCGAGCTTTCGATCCTCGAGGCCCAGCGCAGCGGCAATCTCGTCGTCTTGGTCGGGTACCGTCCCATTCGGCAGGTTGATACACGCCAGGCACGCCATGTCGTCGTCGAATCCGTGATGCGACACTCCAAGGTCACCTCGCTGCGTCCAGGAGTTGATCGTCCAGCGGGACACGCGCCTTGCACGGCGATTCGATCCGCGGCGGAATCAAGCGCAACCGCCACATGCCGCATCGAGCCCGCTGGAAGATGCGCTGCACTGCGTAGACACCATGAACCTAGCTGGCAATAGCCTTGGCAACGTACCCCGCGCTCCCTCGGCGCCTAATCTCAGCATGATCGCAATGATCACAACAGAACCGGAAACGTCGAGTCTTCCTCCGGCTGCTGAATACCCAATCCAGAATCCTGACCGATAGGCTCGGGCGCCGGACGACCTTCGGCCCCTGAAAATATTCCGAGATCGCGGTGCGCATGCAGGACCGAGTCCTCATTAGCTCGCTGACCTGGTCAATCTGATGATGGCGCTGCTCCAGCATCTGCTCCCGGTCGAGCGCGAGGACCTGCGCTGTCTCCACCGTTTTCTCGGCCATGAAACGCAGCCTCGAGATATCGCGGCCGACACTCGAACCACTGTGAAACATAACCGCCACGGAAGGCTTCCCATCCCTTCCGGCGCGGCCGAATTCCTGCAGCTGGTCTTCGACCGATGCCGACTGCTGCCAATGGATCACGAGGCGGACGTTCGGGACGTCGAGGCCCATGCCAAAGGCGTTGGTGCAGATGATCTGGTCAACGACCGGCCTGCTTTGCCCAAGGAAGCGCTTGACGAGTTCCTGCCGTTCCCATGCGTTTCCCAACCTGGAATGATAGAGCGGCACTTCAATCCCGAGACTGCGCAGGGCCGCTTGCAGTTCCTCGCCGACGTTCGTTGACGGCACGAAGACCATCGCCTTCTGTCCCTGGAGCTGTGGCAACCGCAGTAGCGATGCGATTTCGACGGCTCGCCGATCGGCTGCGCATCGCCATCGGAGGAGTGCGATATTCGGTCTGTCGACATCGCGCACAAAGACCTCGGCGTCCTCGATGCCGAGCGATTTCAGGATGCGCTGCTGCATCTCCTGCCCGGCGGTCGCCGTGAACGCCAGGACGGGTGGCGAACCTAGCTTTTCGCGGACCTCCTTGAGGCGGCCGTATTCCCGCCGGAAGTCCCTGCCCCATTGATCGACGCAGTGGGCCTCGTCTATGACAATAAACGAAGGCCGCGTCTGCTTCAGGCGAGCACGTTCGCTCTCGCTCCTGACGAAGAAGCGCTCGGGAGCCAAATAGAGCAACTTGATCGCGCCCCGGCCTAGCAGTGAGAATCGGGTCTGTTTCTCCTCGACGCTCAGATCGCTATTGATGAAGGTGGCAGGGATCTTTTTCGCCAGCAGATCGGACACCTGTTCCGACATCAGGGTCTTCAGGGGGCTGACGACCATGGTCAGGCCGCGGCGAAGCACGGCAGGCAGCTGAAAGCAAAGGGTCTTGCCCGATCCGGTCGGACTGACGACCAGGACCGATTTTCCAGAGAGCGCAGCCAGCACGATCGGCAACTGGCCTTCCCGGAAACGATCCTTCCCGAACAGCCGGAGAGCCGGCCCGAAATTGCCCACGCCTTCAGAAACCTTGCCTTCGGTATCCAACCAGCGGGCAAGCCTGACCGCCCATCGCTCGATTACCCGTCTCGCAAGCCTGCCAGCCAGGTTTGGGTGATGGGCTGCATGGCAACCATCGCAAAGGGTGACGAGGTTCGAGAGCCCGTCCGTTCCACCCATTGATCTCGGCAACAGATGATGCACGTCCGCTTGGGCGGATTTCACCGGCGTAGAGCACGAGACGCAGCGGCAGTGGTCACGCTCGAGAACCTGAATGCGTATTTCGTGCCACGAATCTGCGGCAATAGGTTGGCCCATTTCTGCTTCCGTCCCGTCCTTCGAAGCTGCGGAGTAGCAGAATAGTTTTATGAAAAGCTGACCAATGTCATCGTCACGCCGAGGTCCAGGCGGCGCGAATGGTGCCGACGTCCCCGTCGACAGGTGACTGTACAGCCGATGCCGGTGTCGGCCTGGCCCTGCCCTATCGCCGCCGCTCACCAGGTTAGCGGTGGGCTGATGCCGGACCCGGCCCGCCGAGAAGGGAGAGCGCAATGAGTGAAGCCCGCGCCCACCCGACCAAGGCTCCTGACATAAGTGCACATTGAAGCGTGCTACCGTGACGCGGGCACCTGGCCGAGGGCGCGAAGCTCCTCATAGACCCGGCGGAACAGTAAGCGTGCATCCCCAGGCGCTTCACAACGCCCGGTTCGCGTATTAGTTGTCCGTTTGGTAGCGCGTCACGCAAACCCTTTTTCGTTTGCGGCGTGACTTTTTTGTTGAATTTTACGAAGACCTTCGTATATTGAGTGAGCTAATGGCTTTCAAGGGTGTCAGGTATCGCGTCATCAAGGCACTGAAAGAAGGTACTTATCAGCATGCGGCCCGTGGGGGCATCGAGGACAAGAATGCCTTGATGACTGGCGACATCTCCCCCGAGCAACTGATAACGATCATCGACAGGTGCAATGGCTCGCACCATGAGAGTTCTGAACACCATGAGTTCAAGGGCATTGAAGTCCACATCCTCAAGCGAGATGGATGGTACATAAAATTCTTCTTCATAAGTGTACATCCGTCAAGGTAGGCTAACATGAAAATCTGGTATGCTGGAGATAGGAGCAAGGCGCTCTGCGAAAAATGCCGGAAAGTCGTTACGACGACTTTCGATTACCACGATGTGCCCTTCGAAAGCGGGATCGGAGTGGCAAAGCAGATCATGGCGGCTACCTGCGACGAGTGTGGTACCGTTGTGGCTATCCCCCCGCAGTCGACGCCAGCGATCCGCGTTGCTCGCGAGATTGCTTCCAGGCCTTTGGAAGTGGTTATGGCCGCGCCGTTTATAGATACGTTGGACCTGGCGTCCTATCGGATTGATCCTTCTGCTGGCGTGATCCTCCGGAAGTCGCTGATCGCATACTTCGTGCACAGGTCCGTAAACGACGATTCCTTGGTTGAGCGGCTTCGCAAAAACGCGGAGGTTCATCGAGCGAAGTGGAAAAGCTGGCACGACACCCCGTCAAAACGTCTTTCGATGAAAATAACCCCACGCGTTGGCGACGAGTTCGACGAACTCGTCAAGAAAAGCGCGCTGAATAAGACAACATTGGTCAAGTCAATCGTGATGGACATTGGCTCCGAGATCGTTGAGCCCGAAGAGCCGCAGATGATGCCTGAGTTGCGCAGGATGGCTGCGGCGCTTGCTGCCTAGTTGGCGTTTTGGCAATATGGCTGCATTTCCTGTTTCAGGAGGCACCATCCCGATCAAGTGGCGTCTCGCCCTTGAGGCGCGCGCTGGCGAGCTCAATGAGCGAGTAGGCTATCTCGTCCTCGCTCCAGCCGGAGTCCGCCGCGCGCCCAACCAATTCCAGGAAGGCCGGTTCCAACGCGAGCTTGCATTGAAGGCCGCGGTCCGCATGGTCGGCTGGGGAACTTGGTTCGACGATGCCCGATCGCTTCATTGCAGGCCATGGGCTCTCGCCCCTCTCCCTTTGCCACACGAGGCGCGCCAGCTCGCGTGTTGTTGGAGCGCGCGCTGGCAACCGCTTCATCTTCTCAACCAGTCGCTCTAGCGAGCCCGCGCGTTCCAACTCGGAAAAGAAGTGATGCGGAGTGACGCTACCCAGCCGATGCAGCTGGGCCATGTCCCACACATAAGGATAGTCAACCATGAAATCGGATCGGCGCGCGGCCCTGGACGGCTCAACCCTGGTCAGGATGCCGCCGCCCACGAGCCGATCGGCCTTCTCGATGATTTGGCGCACCCTTGATGTGGACAAGCCATGTTCCTGCGCCAGCGCGGCGAAGCGCCTGCCCTCGAGAAAGCTCTCGACCAGGGCGACGTTCCTGTCGACGGTAGGGCTAAACCCCCAACAGGCGCGCAGTTTTTCCAGCATCATCGCGTTCGTTCATCCGGTTGTTCGCGTCCCTGCAAACCCTAACCGGGCAAATCGGCGCTTGGAAGACCCTGGACACTCACGTCTTGGCTCGGGCAGCGATGCGCCGCCATGTGATCACGGAAGATCAGGGCGACCACCATGAACCGTCTGTGACCGGCGACCTCGCGAATGTCGGCTTCTACCGAACACCCGCAGCTCGCGGCAACGTTGAACAAATCCGTTTGAGGATGGCTGATTTCGCCTGGGGCGCGAACCCAAGCTGAAGACTTTACTGCGAAAGGCAGCAGCCCGATCCATCCCGGAATTATGGGACGCCGTGGCCGTCGCCATCGATCGTTTCCACCCCAAAGAATGCGAAAACCTGTTCGCCCACGCCGGCTACTATGCCTAACCGTGATTATCCAGAAACTGCTCTAGTGACCGATTAAGGCCCTCTCGCCGTGGCGAGACATTGGAACGAACATAGCCGCCAAGCTGCGCACTGCTGCTGCTCGTTCCTTATGGGTCATCCTTCGGCAGTTCCACTCGCCGCATAGATCGCGTCGGCAACGTGAACACGTCGAAGAACTTGCCTGAACTTGCCGAGCTTCGCTTCGAAGGTATCGCTGTGAACCTGAGGGAGGGCGGCCGCACCGGTTGCAAAAAGTTCTTGCAGCACCCGGCCGGTCATCGTCAGTGGCCGTCCGATTTCCAACAAATGCAGAACGGTCGGCGCGAAATCGCAAATGCCGGAGGGGATCGTGGAGATCGAACCCGCCTCCGGAAATGCTGAACCAGCAACTATCCCGAGCGCCGAAAGCTCCTTGGGATGCAAGCCACCATGAACGCCGAGGCCCGTGCGGCGGCCGTTGTCATAGAACGTGCCACCGACGAGCCCGAAGGAGTCGGCGCGATCATCGGCACGGAAGGAGAAAGACACATCCGGCGCGCGCACATGATCGGCGAACACCAGGTGTTTGCCGAGGCTGCCGGACGCAATGCCATCCCTTTCGTTCTTCGCACGGGTGAAGACCGGACCGCACCAGGGCACCTCCGTAATCGCCGCGACTAAACGAGCGATCTGTTCGTCAGTGGGATCGGCAAGGTAGAGCGCGCCGACTTGGCCAGGCACCACCACGACATCGACATCGGGTGCAGGCGCGGTGCCCGGCCGAAAGCCCGCATCGCGAAGGCAGTCGGCGACGTTAACGCGGGTGTGGCCCGTGATGTGGCCATGGTCCGAAACGGCTATAATCTGCACGCCGGCGGCGCGGCCCTCGGCCGCCCACCAGTCGAGCAGCCGGCCGAACTGGCGATCGCAATAGGCGATGATGCCGCGCGTTGCCTCCGCGCCCGTGCCATGGAAATGCGAGGTGACGTCCGGCTCACCGTAGGAGAGGATCGTGACATCCGGTCGGTGCTTTGGCCAGACCAGGTTCAGAAAGGCCGAGGTGATCCAGTCCTGGCCGACCTTGTCGGGCTCGATCTTGGGCGGTTCCGGTGGCAGCGGACCGATGCGTTGCTCGGCGTCCGTTAACACTTCAGAGGGCGTGCACGCCTCTCGAAAATGCCCCGACAGACGAACATGCCCGACGTCTTCCGCCTTGTGGTGGAAGAATCGGGTGGTACCGGGTGTGTTGGTCGCCAGGACCGCAAGGGTCTTACCGGAGGCGGCAAGGATTTCCCCAAGCGTCGGGGCAGACATCAACCGCCCGCCGCTTTCGAGATCGAGCGTACGCAAAAGCACCGCATCGGCCGTGTCGATGTAGCGAGGCGGCGCAACTGAACGGTCGATATATTTGTTGCCGACCATGCCATGCCGGTCGGTGGTTGCACCGGTGACAAGGCTCGGAAAGGCCGAACGGGTTTCGCTCGGATAGACCGTGCGATGCTCCGACAGTGTCACGCCCAATGACTGCAAGCGGCAGATGTTGGGCGTGAGTTGAGGCGAGACGAGATCTGGTCGAAGGCCATCAAAACTGACGAACAGAAAACGGGGGGCAGTGGCATTCATCAACGGCTTCCCTCAATCCGAGTTAAGCTTGCCGCACAAAACGAGACGGATCGAATAGGCTGATGTCTCGGTTCGTCGTTCCATTCAGCGCCAGATCGGCCAGAATCTCGCCGATCACCGGTACGAACTTGAAGCCATGACTCCCGAAGCCGCTGGCAACGATGACGTTGCCGCACCTTGGATGAGGACCTATTATAAAGTTGTCGTCCTTGGCCTTTCCTGAGAAGCAGGCCGCGACCTGGGTTGCCCCCTTGCCCCGGATCGAAGGCACAAGATCCGACATGAAACCGACCAGGGTCTCAACCTCGCCTGGCAGAGCCTGCCTCTCAAGATTCTCTGTGTCCGATGCTGTTCCGGCAGTGAAGGCCATTTTTATCGAGTCTTGGCCCTCCAGGATCGGAAAGGCGTACGCAGTCCTTCCCTCGCTGCTTTCGAGCACCCAACGAGGGTGGTGCTTGACAGAGAATACCGCAGCGTCGATGTCCGGCTTGACCCACACCTGGAACAGCCGCTCGCACTTGACCGGAAGTAAGTCGGCGAAGAGACCTTCCGACCATGCGCCGCCAGCGATGACAAGCTTGTCAGCTACGATGATCTGATCGCCGACCTTCAGTTCGACGCCCCGTTGGCTGTGCGTCCAGGAACTGACGGGAGTGTTAAAATGCAGATCGGCGCCATGCCGAACTGCGAGTTCAATGTGTGTCTCTACCGTCTTTTCTGGCGGCATAATGGATTGGGTACGTTCATAGAATGTGGACGTACCCACAGGAGGATGCATCGTGGGCCAGCGCCGGGTGACTTCGGATGGTTCCAGTACTTCGTGTGGGATCCCGTATTTCGTCGCCGTGGCGATAGAGCGTTTCAAGGTTTGCCCGTTGGAGGGCGTAACCACCAGACCGCCGATCTCACGCAGAAGTTCGGCTCCGGTGTCTCGCTCCAGCCGCATCCATAGATCATAGGACTCCAACACCAGCGGTGCATACTGTTCCTCACGAACGTAAGCTTTACGAATAGCGCGCGTGTCACCGTGACTGGAGCCCTGATTGTGGGCTCGCCAAAACTGTTCGAAGCCGATCACCTTGCAACCGCGTCGCGCCAGCGTGGCGGCCGCGGCACTTCCCATGGCACCGAGGCCGAGCACCGCTACTGTCGTCTGTTTCGCTGTCATTTGGATTATTCCGTTTCTCTAATCTCTATGACGACATTGAAGTGGTCATCGACGTTGATAAAAGTGTTCGGGCCGGCCACGATCGTGGATTCCCGTTCCTCAATGATGGCCGGGCCGGCAATTGTCGCTCCGGCAGCCAGTTTCGAACGGTCGAACACGGCACAGTCGACAAATCCCTTGCCTTCGAAATGCTTTTTCATCGAGGATCGTCACGGCAAAATCGTTGGACTCCCGGACAATGGTCGAGAATGCCGTGCGACGCGGCGCTGCGGCTACGGCCGTAGGGGGTGGTCACTTCGCGTGAATCAGCGGCTTGATCGCGCTCATCATGTCAGCCATGACAGCCTCGGGCTCTTCATGCTCGATCAGAACCCGGCGCAGATGATCGCGAATTGCCTCGCTGATCTTGATGGTGTTCTTGCCTGGATAGGAAAGCCATTTCGTCAGGCGCGATGCCGCCTCAAGGGCAGGCTTTTGATTGGGATTGTCCTGATAGAATTTTCCGAGCAGTGTCGGATCGCCGACGGCCTTACTGTTAACCGGCACAGCACCGACGCTCTTCACCAATATCGTCTGGCCGACCGGCCCGGTCAGGAATTTCGCATATTCCCACGCCGCCTTCTGTTTTGCCGGATCCTTCGCGTAGATCATCAGTACACGACCTCCGGCGGGAATTCGCCCATTTTGAGCGGGGATCGGCCACGGCGCTGCCTTGACCTCGAACTTTCCGGCAACCTGTTTCTCGATCTGCCCGAGCGCGGCGCTGTAGGAAGCAAAGACGCCGACGGTTCCCGAGCCGAAGGCCTGCAGCATCTGTGCTTGAGACATGTCGACAGTACCTGCCATGCCGAAATCATGCAGGATTTGCAGCGCTTGAAGCCCCACGGGGCCATTGAAGGCGACGTCGGACCCGTCATCCGTCAGAACCTTGCCGCCGAGACGCCGCCTCGAACTGGCGGGCGCTCTCGGTCATGACATTCGTGTAAGCGCCCGATGAATAGGCGACGTTGATGATAATCGGATCTGCGCAAGCGGCGAGAGGAACACCTGTGGCAGCAAAAGCGCCGGCGAGAAAAAACGCGACTTTGTGCATGATAACTCCGAGTCGGCCGAACTGAGGTTGAAGTCGATTGGCAGCGGCTCTGCAGTCATTGTTGCCGGAGGAATGCGTCGTGGCTGTCCGCGATAATCCGGATTGCCTCTTCGAGCTCGGCATGGGATTTTGCGTGACCGATACCGATGCGGATTGCCCGTGGCGCCTTGCCCGGTGAAGCGGCGTAGGGATCGCCCGTTCCGACATTGACGCCGCGCTCGCGGATAAGGGATGCCAAACCACTGGCTGACGCCGTTTCCGGTAGCCGGATCCAGACATGCAGCGCCCCGTCCTTCGTCTCGAAATCCGTACCCGTCAGCAACGGCCGCACGATCTTGTGACGCGCGACCATTTCCTGCTTGACCGCATCGATGATGCGCTCGGCGCCGCCCGTTTCAATCAGTTGCGTCGATACCGCCGCACTGATTGGCGCGGACATCCAAAAGGTCGCCCTGACGCCCGGCCAGAACTGTTCTTCGGCCAGCGCCGCGCTAGGCGCAACGACATAGGCGATCTTCATTCCGGCGGCGATCGTCTTGGCAACGCCCAGCATGTACCAGGATCGCTCCGGTGCGAGCGTTGAGATTGGCGGCGGTAGGCCTTCGGGTAGCAGGCTATAGATGTCGTCCTCGATAATCTGCAGATCGTATTTGCGGGCAATATCCGCGATTTGCTGACGCCGTTTGAGCAACATTGTCGCGGTAGTGGGGTTTTGAAGGGTCGAAAGGAGGTAGAGGGCCTTGGGCCGATCGCTGCGGCACAGATCCTCGAGTGCCTCCGGCACAATACCCTCGTCGTCCATCCGCACGCCTTTGGGAACGAAGCCGAAGTGCTTCGCCAAGACAAGGATCGGCGGATACGTGAGGCTTTCGACGGCCAGCACATTGCCCTGACCGACAAGCCCGCCGAAGAGCATATTGAATGCACTCTGCGTTCCGTTCGTGACGATAACGCGGCTGGGTTCCGGATTGGCCCCCAGCCTGCGCCCGGTGAAGACCCCGCCTGCAGCGCGGTCCTCCTCGGTTCCCATCCAACGATGCGCACCTACCATTTCGCTCGGCGTGTAACGCGACAGGACGCCGTCCATAGCCTTTCGATATTCGGGGTCGAAGACCTCCGGCACCAATGGCGGGTGGGTGCGGCTCATTTCGATGGTTTTGGTCATGTTTGTATGTCTTTCTCGTAGCTTGGCGACTCTCTGCCGATCAGTTCGGCAGCAAGGCTTGGATATCTTGGACAGTTGCCTTCAGCGCCGCTTCGGGCTCCGCCTTCAAAGTGATCACGGACCGCATGCGATCGATCAGAGTGTTGATGATCTTCCCGCTGTTCTGGCCGGGAAACGAATACCAGCTATTGAGTATGGGTAGCTCTTCGATGGCCGCCTTCATGTTTGGCTTGTTGCGGTAGAACTCACCAAGCATTGCCGGATCTGTTGCCACGCGACTGTTGGCCACCAAATAGCTGGACTTCTCCGCAATGATCTTCTGGCCGTCGGCTCCCGCCGCGAACTTGAGGAATTCCCACGCGGCTTTCTGACGCTCAGGGTCCTTTGCGAATACAATTCCGAGCCCCCCCCCTGCCGGAAGCCGCGCGCTTTCAGAGAGCAGCGGAAACTTTCTCGTTGCGATCGCGAACTTTTCCTCCGACTGTTTCTCGAATCCGCCGAGGCTCCCGCTTGAATCAGCCAGGATGGCGATCTTGCCGGCAGCGAAGAGCTGACGCACCTGGTCGCGCGGCATGTCGACCTCTGCCTGGCCCGCCTCGCCGAAAGCCTTAAGCAACTGCATTGCCTTGAGCCCCTGGGCTCCGTCGAACGCCACCTTTTTCTCGTCGGGGGTCATCATCCGACCTCCTTGGCTTTCGATCAGCGCAATCCAAAACCAATCCGCCTGATCGTAAGTGAAATAGGCTCCAAGCGTGCCGCTCGCGGGATCGTTTATCTTGCGGGCGAGTTCGAGGATCCCGTCCCACGTCGTTGGCAGCCCTGACGGATCGACGTCTACCTTCTTTACAAGGTCGAGATTATAAAAGATGACGGGCGCGGAAACGGAGAGGCCGAGACCGTAAACTTTGCCGCCCACTTCACCGATCGAGGCAACCGAGGGAGAAAGCGTAGTCTCGTCCGATTTCAATTCGACGGAGAGATAGTCATCAAGCGGGACTGCCAAGCCGCGGTCGACGTAGAGCCGGATCTTGTTGTTTCCCTGTATTGAGACATCGGCCAACTGACCAGTCAGGGAGTCGCGCAGTGTCGCATCCACCTGAGCGTTGTAATCACGCTGGCTTGTGTCGATATCGATTTTGATCTTAGGATGTTTGGCTTCGAACGCGCGCGCCATGGCCTCGTACATATCCGCCACAATCGACGGCGCAGCCGAGACGCGAAGGGTCAATTCTTCTGCGGCATTGGCCTCCGTGAGGCCGACACTGCACAGGGTCGCGGCAGCAGCGCCAATGAAAAACCGCCGGCTGAAAATTGACATGGTTAATTCTCCGTTGTTCAAGGACTCTATGTCTGGGTTCGGGTTCACTTCACCGCACCGCCGGTCAGTCCCTCAACGAACCATCGTTGAGCGGCGAGGAATGCGATGACGAGAGGAGCGACGACGATGGTTGAGGCTGCCATAAGGGGGCCGTAGTCGTTGCCGGCCTCCTCATTCTTGAAGGCCATGATGCCGAGCGGCGGCGGCATGAGGTTCTGGTCTCTGACGGCGATCAGCGGCCAGAACAGGCTGTTCCAGTGCCCGACGACGGAGAAGATGCCGAAGGCGATGATCGCCGGCAGTGCCACGGGCACCATGACGCGCCAGACAATCGCGAGCTCCGACAGTCCGTCGAGACGGGCGGCGTGGACGACGTCGTCGGGGATGGTCTTGAAGAACTGCCGGAACAGGAAGATGCCAAAGGGCGATACGACATAAGGGAAGATCAGCGCCGCATAGGTGTTGAGAATTCCGAGCTTGGCACCAAGGATAAACAGTGGCAGGGCCAGCACCTCATGCGGAAGCAGCAACGCGACCAGCACCATGGCGAACAGCAGGTTCTTGCCCGGGAAGTCGAGCTTGGCCAGTGCATAGGCTGCCGGCGCGCAGACGAGGATCTGCAGCGTGACGATCGCCGTGCAGACGATGACACCGTTGAGCATATATTGGGGAAGCGGTGACGCAGTCAGCGCCTTGGTATAGTTCTCGATCCCATAGAACTGCTCCGGCCAGAAGGTGAAGGAGGTGCGGAAGATCTCGCCCGGCGGCTTTATGGAAAGGCTGACCATCCACACGAAGGGGATGAGGATCAGCGCGCCGGTGACCAGCAGTATAGTATGACGGGCGATCGCGGTTGGGATGGAAAGCCCAAGGCTGTAACTGTGCGTGCTCATTGATAGTGAACCTTCTTGTCCATGACGCGGGCCTGGATCAGGGTGAGCGCGACGACGATGACGAGGAAGACGACGGCGACGGAGGCGCCATACCCGGTGCGCAGATATTCGAAGCTTTCGCGGTAGAGCGTGTAGAGCAGCATCTCGGAGGCATGGTCGGGTCCGCCTTGCGTCAGGATCTGCACAGTGTCGAAGGTTTCGAAAGCTTTCAGGGCCACGACAATGAAGACGAACATGGTGACCGGTCCAAGCATCGGCAGCGTCACGGTGCGCAGTCGATCGAGCCACGCGTCGGCGCCGTCGATATCGGCGGCATCATAGAGGTCCTGGGGGATCGACTTCAGCCCGGCGAGGAACAGCACCATGGCATAGCCGAGGTTCTGCCAGATGCCGATCATGGCGAGCACCGGCAGCACGGTATTCTCGTCACGCAGCCAGTTGGCGGTCGGCAGGCTGAGGGTTACGAGCGTCTGGTTGACAAGGCCGATGGTGGGATGCAGCAACGCCTCCCAGGAAATCGCCATCGCCGTCAATGTCGCCATGAAGGGCAGGAAGTGGATGGCGCGATAGAAGGCGCGCAAAGACTTGCCGCTCTCGATCAGAAGCGCGATCACCAGGCCGAGCGTGATCGTGCCGGGCACGACAATCACCACGTAGCGAACGGTGTTGACGAAGGAGGCGCGGAAACCTTCATCGGAAAAAACTTTCCTGAAATTATCGAACCCGACAAAGGAAAGCGTGGTTGCGCCAAACTGCCAGTCGGTCAGCGCGATGGCGAAGACGGCAAAGACCGGCAGGAAGAACAGGACGACGAGCAGGACGAGCGCCGGGCCGGCAAGTGACCAGGCCGACAGGACTTCAGCAACGCGTTGCGAGCGGAGCGTTCTACTGGCTGCAACAGTGTCGGTTGGAACGCCGGCTTGTTCCGGCGTCGTCGAGCGAGCGATTGTCATTGCTGGCGCTCCTTCATTCGAAGCACCTTGGCACCGCCGTGGTCGCCGCTCCGCAGCCGCCGCCCGTCGGCGGCAAACATAAGCAGGCGATCCGGCTTGACGCCGAGATGCAAGGTCTGGCCCGGGTCGATATTGGGCGCGCGCTCGGCGAGCAGCCGGGCGACAATCGGATGATCCATTCCAGGAACATTCAAATGGACGAAGAGGTCGGAGCCCATATGCTCGACCAGTCGCACCGCACCGGTCAGGACGTTCGGGCCGTGGCCTTCGACAACATGGAAGGCCTCCGGCCGGATGCCCAGTGTCACACCGGTTCCCGATGCGATGTCGCCCGATATTGTAAAGTGGGTGCCAGCGGTGCTGGCAATCCCGGCCTCCATCACCTTGGCGTCGAGCATATTGATCTTCGGTGAGCCGACGAACTCGGCAACGCGCCGGTCGTTCGGATCGGCATAGATCTCCTGCGGCGGAGAGATCTGCAGCAACTTGCCATCGAGCATCACCGCCACCCGGTCCGACATGGTCATGGCCTCGGACTGGTCGTGGGTGACGTACACGAAGGTGACGCCGAGGCGCTGCTGCAGTTCCTTGATCTCGGCGCGCATCTGGACGCGTAGCTTGGCGTCGAGGTTGGAGAGCGGCTCGTCCATCAAGAAGACGGCAGGCTCGCGCACCATGGCGCGGCCGACGGCAACGCGTTGTCGCTGACCGCCAGACAATTGGCCGGGCTTGCGCCCCAGCAGGTGGCCGATGCCGAGCGCCTTGGCGGTGCGCATCACGTCGATCTCGATGTTTGCCAGGGTCGCCCTGGTTCCCGGCAGGAAACGGCCGAACAATGGCAGGCGCTGCCAGGCCGAGAGCCGGCGCATCCTCAACGACACGCTCATGTTGTCCTGCACCGTCATATGCGGATAGAGCGCGTAGGACTGGAAGACCATGGCGACATCACGCCGCTTCGGACGCACGCCATCGACGATGCGATCGCCGATCGCCACCGACCCTCCCGTCTGCACCTCGAGCCCCGCCAGAATGCGCAGAAGCGTCGACTTCCCGCAGCCTGACGGCCCGAGCAGGGTCAGGAACTCGCCATCGGCAATCTGAAGCGAAACGTCGCGCAGCACGGTTGTGGCACCAAACGCTTTTTCTATTTTTTCGATGGTTATGGCCGTCATATTGCGTTACCTCGCTTGTCAGCGAGCGCTTGCAACCGCCTGCGACACGCGATGTCTGGATGAGCGAGACCATTGGAGCCGTCGTGTTACAGACAGATGACATATATCGAATAAACCGATGTGAACGGACCCATTCTGGATGGATTGCCGGGAAAGTCGTAGAGAGCGATTTGTGAGCGAGGAGCAGGACCTATCCCTCAACGCGGTGCGGGCGTTTGTACAGGTCGCGCGCGACAGCAGCGTCACCCGGGCCTCTAAGACGCTCGGCATCACCCAGAGTTCGGTAAGCCGTCACATCGCCGTTCTGGAGGAGTATCTCGGCGCCAAGCTGATCGAACGGCGCGGCCGCCAAAGCCAGTTGACCGACTTCGGCCGCCTGTTCGCCGACGCGCTCGCCGAGCCGCTCGACACGATATTGTTCACCGCCAAACGGATGCGCCGCAACGGCAGGAATGACGCCAACCGGCTCGTCGTGCGCACGTCACTGGCGACCTTCGCCTATACGGTCCTCATCCCGAACTTGCGCGACTTCTCAAAGGAAATGGGCGGCATCACGGTCGACGTCATCAGCACCCTGTCAGCACCCACATCCACCGACAGCTTCGACGTGCTGCTCACCCGCGATCTGACCTTGACGGAGCCGGAGGACCGGTGGGACGTCTATGACGAGCAACTCGTTTGCGTTGGGGCGCCGGACTGTGTTGCAGGCCGAGGCCTCAAAGCCTTGCGAAACACGCCCGTCATTGCAGTGACCTCCCGGCCCGACATTCTGCCGACCTGGCTCCGCGGCATGGATTTGAAGACGTCGGAGATCACCTCCGGTGCACGCTACGATCATCACTACCTCGCCTTGCCGGCGGTCACGACAGGCAGCAGCTTGTTGGTGGCGCCACATATCCTCGTTGCCGACCTGATCCGGCAGGGTCTGGTGGAGGTGCTGGAGGGTTCACGGGCGCCGAGCGGCATGCAATATCGCGCCTATGCCATCGATCGTAGCTCCAATCCGGATGTCGCCCGCGCCTTTTGCCGCTGGCTGACCCGGCTTTGCCGGAAGATGACCGAGGAAAGCGTCCTCGCCCGATAGATGGCAGCTTTTCCCCACTATCATCGCAAAATACGATCAATTAAGCAGCCTTGTACGATAGCAAAACTGGCGAGCGATGACTTCCATCGGTAGTTCTGGGCGAGAATCCAGTGCATCGAGGAGAGTTGCGTTGCCACTCATCGCCAAGAGACTACAGGCCGTCCGCCCGTCCGAGACCAAGGCCATGACCGCCAAAGCCGCTGCCCTGCGCGAAAAGGGCATCGACGTCATCGCGCTCAGCCAGGGCGAGCCGGATTTCGACACGCCCGAGGCGATCCGCAATGCCGGGATCGCCGCGATCCGCAATGGCCGGACGCGCTATACGCCGGTTGCCGGCGTCAAGCCACTGCGCGAAGCAATCAGGGGAAAACTCCTGCGTGATAACAGCCTCGACTATGACATCGATCAGATCACCGTCGGCTGCGGCGCCAAGCAGGTGGTCTTCAATGCCCTATTCGCCAGTCTCGATCCAGGCGATGAGGTGATCATCCCGACCCCCTGCTGGGTCTCCTATCCCGACATGGTGCGGCTTGCCGGCGGCGAGCCGGTGCTTGTCGCTGGCCACGAGCATTTCGGCTTCAAGCTGAAGCCAGAGGATCTCGAGGCAGCGATTACGCCGCGCACCAAGTGGCTGATGCTGAACTCGCCCAACAATCCGACCGGCGCGGTGTATTCCAAGGCTGATCTTGCCAAGCTGGCCGAAGTCCTGCGAAAGCACAAACAGGTTCACGTGCTCGCCGACGACATCTACGAGAAGCTCGTCTACGGCGTTCCGTTCGCTACCATGGCCGAGGTGGCACCCGACCTCATCGACCGGGTGCTGACCGTCAACGGAGTTTCGAAGTCCAGCGCCATGACCGGCTGGCGTCTCGGCTATGGCGCCGGCCCGAAGGACCTTATTAAGGCGATGAACACGATCGAAGGCCAGACCTCGTCGCACACCAGTTCGATCTCGCAATATGCCGCCATCGAGGCGGTCGGCGGCGACCAGGACTACATCGCCGATTTCGTTTCCTCCTTTGCCAAACGCCGTGATCTCGTCGTCGAAAAGATCAACGAGGCCTACGGCCTGAAATGCCGTACTCCGGACGGTGCCTTCTACGTCTTCGTCAACTGCACCGGTGTCATCGGCAAGATCACCCCGCAGAGGGCGCTGATCGAAAACGACATGGATTTCGCCATGTATCTCCTGGAGCATTTCGGTGTTGCCGTCGTGCCGGGCTCAGGCTTCATGGCCTCGCCCTATATCCGCCTTTCCTACGCCGCGGCAATCGAGGATCTGCAGCGTGCCTGCGGCCGTATCCTCGCCGCCTGCGAAGCTCTTTCCGAAAGTGAGACTACCTATGAGCAAAGCAAAAAAACTGCGTGACGCTGTGGCCGAACGTGGTCTCGTCCACATCATGGCCGCTCACAGCCCTTTGTCGGCGATCCTCGCCGAAGAGGCCGGATTTGACGGGCTCTGGGCCTCGGGCTTCGAGCTCTCGGCACTCTACGGTCTCGCCGACATGAGCCTGATCACCATGACCCAGCATCTCGACATGCTGCGGGCGATTGCCGGCCGTTCGTCTCTGCCAATTGTTGCGGATATCGACACCGGCTACGGCAATGCCCTGAACGTGATCCACGCCGTCCGCGAATATGAAACGGCTGGAACAGCTGCCGTCGTCATCGAGGACAAAACTTTCCCAAAAGTCACTAGCCTTGCCGCCGACGGACGGCAGAAATTGCTGCGCATCGAGGAGTTCCACGGCAAGATCGAGTCGGCGGTTGCAACCCGTTCCGACCCGGACTTCCTCGTCATTGCCCGCACCGAGGCCCTGATCGCAGGCCTCGGTGAAGAAGAAGCATTGAAGCGCGGCATGGCTTACGCCGAGGCCGGCGCGGACATGATTCTGATCCACTCGAAGAAAAAGGATCCGGCCGAAATCGAGAGTTTTTCGCGCGCATGGAAGGGATCTGTGCCGCTCGTCATCGTGCCCAATGCCTATCCCGAACTCGACGCCACGCGCATCAAGGCGCTCGGCAACATCAGGATGACTATCTACGGCAATTATGGCATCCGTGCTACAGTGACGGCGATGCAGGACACTTTCCGCCGCATCATTGCCGACGGCGGCGTGCAGAATGTACACGAGGACATTGTGCCGGTGGAGGAGATCTTCCGGCTGCAGAAGATGGAGCAGGTCAAGGCCGACGAAAAGCGGTTTCTGAGATAGGATGGCACGATGCGGCTGACACCCGTAGCAAGTCCCGATGCTCCCGACTTCGGTGTCTCTGTCGCTTGGAACGGAGACGCATTAGCAGATGCAACATTTCATCTACAACACGGATCTGAGACGACCGCCGGACAAGTCCAAGTTTCGCCGTCCCACGGCCGACGAGCCGCCACCCGTGGATTTCGACGCGTTCATCTTCCTGTCTCGCATGCCGTTAATGGAACGTTCAGTCACGTGCTTCGGACGCTCGCTTAAGAGCAAAGGTACCATGGCCAACATAATTGAGTTCCACAGTGTCGGCGGAACTGCTATGCCGCGCTATAACCTCCTCGAGTGCTTGCCATAATGTTTCTCGGCCTATTTTAGCTTCAGCTTTAAGTGATGGAGTAAGCGCCATGGCCGCGGAGATGACTTCTTCCGTTCGACGCTGCACCGTCCAATTAAAAGCACGCTGATGCACGTTGGTGAAGAGCCTTGCTGACGAAATGGCGTCCGCTGCGTCAAACAGTTCGTATTCCCCAGCGCTATTTGAATGCGCCCTGCGGTCGTATCCATCGACAAGTCGCTCAAGAAGCGAATAGATTTCGTCCCCGACATTGTTTTGGGTATCTCCCCAGCGATATTCGACTATCGCCAGGCAGCCGTGCGGCACCAGTATTCTATGGCTTTCGGCAAGGAACGTATGCTTGTCAAAGCGGTGTGCTGCGCAGGCCGCGGCCACGAGCGCGACCGACCTGGATGCATAGCCAACCTCTTCTGCAAACCCGGTTATGTATCTGACGTTTTCGAGCTTTTCTGGATGATCTTCTGCCGCCCGCCTCATCTCTGCGCTTGGTTCTATTCCAATTACGGAGCGGCTTGGATTGAGGGAGCGAGCAAGTGGTCGAGTAAAAAGACCCGTTCCGGCTCCAATGTCGACTGCCGGATATCCCACCGGAACTAACGACAGCAAGGAATTGATATGATCTACCATTTGTTTGGGATACTCTGGTCGGTCGCTGTAGCGGCTCGCCAATCTTGCAAACTCGGCGATAGACCCTGGAGGTTCGTTGCTCTTGGTGCTCGTTTGCATGGCTGTAGCTTTCGTCTTTCTTGCGCTGAAGGAAAAGGAGCCGAGGCGCTTCAAACTCTGGTCATTTGGAAAGTGGAAGATGCCGGTGAAGCGTCGCAAGCCCCCTGTCAAGCACGCTAATCGTCTCGGGATTGCCGATGCCGACGCGGATCGCCTCAGGAGGCACAAAGGTTTGAGACGCGTAAGAACTGCTGTCGGCAACCTGCACGCCATCGCTCTTGATCGCGGCCGCCAATTCTTTGCTGGATGTGCCTTCGGGTAGTGGCAACCACACATGCAGACAGCCTGGATCCGTGACATAGCGGCAATTACAAAGGATCCGGTCGAGAAGTTCGTGTCGGTTGCGTAGCTCGGCTTTTACCGCCGACAAGATCGCCTGATCGTCGCCTCGGCGAATGAAACCGGACATCAAGGCAGCGCTCATCGGCGTTGCCATCCAATAGGTCGCACGAACTCCCGGCCAAAACACGCAGGCAGCTTCGTCCGCCGTTGGAGCGACGAGATATGCCAGTTTCAGTCCGGCCGCGAAACTTTTCGCTGTCCCCAAGAGATACCAAGATATTTCCGGTGCCATTGCCGAAATCGGCGTCAAGGGCGACGGGCTTAGAAGGCTGTAGACATCATCTTCAATGATTTTGACGCCATAGCGCCTGGCGATCTTCGCGATATGCGCGCGGCGCCCCAAAGACATCGTAACGGTTGTGGGATTCTGATAGGTGGTCAAAAGATAGATTGCGGCCGGTTTTGTTTCTTTGCAAACATCCTCGAACGCATTTAGAGCTGGCTTGGGGAATCTGGACAGAGCGATAAGTGGATTTTCCGCCTGACAACGGCAACGTGGTTGCCGCGAATCAGGAGAGACCATGACGAAGCGCACGCGCCGGAACCACACACCGGCTTTCAAGGCCAAGGTGGCTTTGACTGCCATCAAGGGCGAAAAGACGCTGGCCGAGTTGGCTCAGCTTTTCGATGTTCACCCGAACCAAATCACAGCCTGGAAGGCGCAACTGCTTGATGGCGCCGCCGGCGTCTTCGGCTCGGGCGTTGCGAGCGCCGAGGCGCCATCGGTGGATTTGAAGGCGCTTCACGCCAAGATCGGAGAGCTGGCGCTGGAGAACGATTTTTTGGAAGGCGCGCTCATCAAGGCCGGCATGCTGAGCGTAAAGCGATGATAGACCGCAACCACGACCTTCCCATCGTCCGTCAGGCCAAGGCTCTGAACATCAGCCGCGCCAGCGTCTACTACAAGCCGCGGCCGGTGTCGGCCGAGGACCTCGCGCTGATGCGCCGCATCGATGAACTGCATCTGGAATACCCGTTCGCGGGCAGCCGGATGTTGCGCGACCTTCTCAACCGCGAGGGCGTCGAGATCGGCCGCCGCCACGTCGCCACGCTGATGAAGCGCATGGGCGTCGAGGCGATCTATCGCCGACCGAACACCTCGAAACCCGCGCCGGGCAACAAAATCTATCCCTATCTCCTGCGCGGACTGAAGGTCGATCGTCCGAACCAGGTCTGGGCGATGGACATCACCTATATCCCGATGGCGCGCGGCTTTGTCTATCTGGCCGCCGTCGTCGACTGGTTCAGCCGGCGCGTGCTCAGCTATCGCGTGTCGATCACGATGGAAGCGGACTTCTGTGTCGGGGCGCTGGAGGAAGCCCTGACAAAATATGGCGCGCCCGGCATTTTCAACACCGATCAGGGTAGCCAGTTCACCAGCGAGCCCTTCACCGACGTTCTGATCGCCAACGAAATCGCGATCAGCATGGATGGTAAGGGCGCATGGCGCGACAATGTCTTCGTCGAGCGCATCTGGAAATCGGTCAAGTATGAAGAAGTCTATCTGCATGCCTACGACAGCGTCGGCGTGGCGCGCGCCTCGCTTGGCCGATATCTGGATTTTTATAATCGACTGCGCCCCCATTCCAGCCTTGACCGGCGCACGCCGGACGAGGCCTACTTCGATCCGACGCACTTCATGGCGGCGGCATGAATTTTCCGCCGCCGGGTGTTGGATGCGACTACGGTCGGGCTATCGCCCTCCCTGCGTCACACCCAACACCCGGCGCAATCGAATGAACGAAACCCGGCGGAACGCCACTTATCATTCGCGGGAAACTGTTCAGACAACCGGAGCCAGCGCTTTTGGCTCAACACCGTTGGCATCGACGGGCGCGTCAATCACTGGAATTCCGTAGCGCTCGGCAAACGTTCGTACCGGCGGATAGGTCATTTGTTCTAGGACAAGAGCTCGACCTTTAGGGATGATCCCGGGGAGGATCATATGCATGGCCGCTTGTGTACTGTGGGTCAAAACAACCCGGCCTGCGTCCGGTTGTGTTCCTAACCGACGGCTCGTGAATTCCGCTCCTCTCGACCGATCCTCGTCGGAGCCCGTCCAACGATGTGTTTTTACGAGGCTGGAGGGCGACGTTGTCAGTAACAGTTCTTCAAGAACATCCTTGAAGATTTGGTCGAAAGTCTGGGGAACAGGAGGTGGATGGTTGAGATTAAGTCGGATCAATCCATTATCGTCGATACACCGGTCGACCAGCGACTCAGATTGGACGTACACCCTATTCATTTCCTCGACCTCCTATTGTCTCCGATACTCGCCAGCTTCATCCTTGGCCGCACTAGTTGAGACCCCGTCGCGCCAGAACAGCAGAAATCGCGACCGCCAGGATTGTCGCGATCGGAATTGCCCTGCCCCGTATCGCTGGCACCTTAACCGCGGTGGTCACGTGCAGCATGGCGAGAGCGATGAAGGCCAGCGCGAAGACTGTCGGAAACGCCGCAACCGGGAAACCTGGCCGCGCCATCAGCAGGATCGCGACTAATGGTGTGTCATAAGAGACGGGAATGCCCGTAAACTTGGCATCCGAGGTCAGGCCGAAGCTCTCGAAATAGCTGAGGCGGATGGCGCCAGCCATGATGAGGGCGAGAATGGCCAAGAGCGATAGAACGCCTCCTTCTCCAACAAATACGATAACGACCGACGGAAATATTACGCCATGGATGAAGTCGCCAAAACCGTCGAGACATTTTCCGAAGTCCGCTGCTCCTGGGCGGCGGTTGTCACTGGTTTTGCGGGCGACATGACCGTCCCAATGGTCAAGGAACCACATCCAGAGCATCGATGCGGTGCCGAGCTCGATACGACCGTTCAGCGCCAGGAAAAGTCCAAGGATCGCGAACACGAAGCCCGTTGCCGTAATGGCATTGGCGTAGTCTCGAAAGTATGTCAGCATTTGGGTACTCCTCGACGAAGCTCTTAGTGGCGGGCGCCTGGGAGCCGTCGGCCTGCGATCGGGAAGGCATGGGCGTGCGATCCGGCACGTTATTCCAGTCAGTGCACCGCCCCTCACGTGCGTTTGCCAATCCCTGCCCGCAGTTGCCGTAAGTCATGATGCCGCCTAACGGCTTTTCAGGCTATTGAGCGTAGCGACGACTTTCTCCAGGGCCGGTTCGAGTTCTTCCGGTGGCGCTCCGAACGAAAGCCGGAGTCCCGTCTCGTCACCGAACGTCGTTCCGGCAACGGAAGCGACGCCTGCTTCCTCAAGAAGGATGCGGGCCACATCATCCACGGTGCGGGTTGAGCTCGTCCTTGGCAGCCCGGCGAAGAGCGGTGTGAGATCGAGGTAGAAGAAGAACGAGCCTTCGGCACGCGGCGGTGGTGCGACGTCCTCCAGCTTGAAGAGAATTCTTAGCCCTGACTTCCGCGCAGCTGCGAGGCGCTGATGCATCTCCCGCTCGTAGCTGCCGTCGCCGACTTCGAGGTGATGCAGTATGGCGTGTTGAGCAATCACGTTCGCATTCGAAGTCGTAAGGCTTTGAAGCTTTTTGGCCGCTGCGACGATTTCCGGTGGTGCGGCAAAATAGCCGAGGCGCCATCCCGTAATGGCCAACTCTTTGGAAAACGCATTGACCAGTATGGTTCGTGAACGAATGCCCGGATGAGCCATCGTAATCGACTGATGGCGATCCCCGGTGAAAACAAAACTGGAGTAGCACTCGTCGGAGAGGACCCAAAGATCATGGTTTATTGCGAGATCACCGATGGCCTGGAGGGTCGCGCGGTCGTACACGGCTCCCGTCGGATTATTGGGCGAGTTAATAATAATTGCCGTAGTCTTGGGCGTTACGGCGCTACGGATGGCGGGGATTTCAGGAACATAAGAAGGCGGCTTGGCGTCCACGAAAACAGGCTTTGCCCCCGCCAAAAGAACCTGCGATGGAAATGTCGGCCAGCAGGGACGAACAATGATGACTTCGTCGCCTGGATCGAGGAGCGCCAAGGTGGCATCGAGCAAGCCCTGTTTCGCACCTGCAGTGATGACGATGTTGTCGGTATCCCACGCAAGCCCGGTTTCAGTCGACAATTTCTTGGCAACGGCCTTGCGGAGAGACGGCAGACCAATTGATTCAGTATAGCGGTTTACACCGGCATTTATGGCGGCAATCGCGCCTTCGCGAACCGAAACCGGGGGTGCGGTGATGACCTCGCCTGCCGCCAGGTCGATGATTTCGCGCCCTTGGGCTGCCGCTGCCGCTGCTGCTTCCCGAGCTGCCGCGGTCCCTGATCCGGAAAGGAGAGCAATTCGTTGCGCCAACATGTCTATCTCCTGTCTGTTGTCCGCCTCTGCTAGGGCTTAACCTGCTGAACCCCCGCTACCAGGGGCTGGGCTGCCATCAGGCCCTCTGGCGCGAAGATCCCTTCGGCGATCATTAGATCCTCCTCGCTGTCGATCTCGTACCATTTGAGATCATCGCACCTGACAGCCGCGATCTGCAGTCCCTTCTGCTGAACCAGCTGAGACAGCAGCTCCTCGCAGTACGACTTGACGGCACCAGCGCGCATGAGATCGTCGAGATGCGGGACAATTGTCGTGCGAAGGTCCTCTCCGGAAAAGCGGATCAGGTTCATAGTCTTGAACAACTGTGGTGAACCGTCCGTCAGGTTTTCAGCGGTCTGTCCCATCCTCAATTCCGCAATATGGCCGTGATTAGTCAAAATGGCGGCCGAGCCTTCCATCGACGCTCCGAAAAGGGCGACGGCGGCGACGTTTTTGGACTGGCTTGTCGCGAGGCGGCGAAGCGCATCCGGCTCGAAATAGACATCGCCTTCGAGAATGTAGGTATTGCCCGTCAAAAGGACGTGACGCGCCAGCCAAAGCGAATAGGCACTACCGGTCCTGTCGAAAACATCCGATTCGACATAACTGATTTCGAGGCTTCGGAACCGGCGGCCGCAGGAATATTCAATCGCGTCCTTGCGATAGCCAACGACGATAGTGACTTCTTCCACGCCAACGGCCTCAAGGTTTCGTAGCGCGTTGTGGAGAATTGGGGTGCCATTGACTTCAACCAGGGGCTTTGGCCGTAAATCAGTCAGCGGCCGAAGACGCGAGCCGAAGCCGGCGGCGAGAACAACAGCTTGCTTGGCAGAGTTATCGACCATTGGTTATTTCCTCGGTGTGACGCTTTGGCGGAACGCCTGATTCCAAAACGCTGAAGCCATCAGCAAGCCAGCGCAAGCCGGTTCGAGCTTTTTCGACGGAACCCCGTACAGCTGTGCGCGCGCCTTGACAGATGCGGCCCGAAACGGTTGGCACAGCTATCAATGCTTTTTCTGATGGCGTCGATCGCCCCACACCGGATCGCTGCGACCGGATTGCTCCACTCTCCCTGGCCATCAGCTGTCGACCTCGCGGCCGGCATCGCTGGCCGCCCTGGAGGCAGAGCCCGCCGACCGAGGATTTGAACCAGCGTGTTCTTTGCGCCAGCACGCGCGCCCTTCTGCGTTTGCAAATTGCACTCTCAAGGCGGCCAATCATCTCCGGGCACCGTCTCCGGTCTTCGGCAGATAATGCGTCTCTGCGGCAGCGAGCTCGTCATAAGCCATCAACTCGAAAAGCTCTTCCAACGGGGCGACATCCGGCTCGATGCCAGCTATGCCTTCTTCGCGAATGATGCGATTGCAGACATTGCGCATGGCGGCGATCGCAGCGCGCATATTGTGATTTGCCCAGATGACGGCCGAGATATGTGCGGCGCGATATTCGGCGACCGGGGTGCGATAGTATTTCGTCGGCACGATCACAACAGGGAGGTGATTCTGCCATGAACGGGCAAATGCCAGGATTTCCATCGGATCGGATTTGCGCGAATGGATGAGGATCGCGTCGGCACCGGCGCCGGCATAGGCATGCGCGCGGGCAAGCGCCTCGTCCTGGCTGTAGCCGGCAATGAGAGCCTCTATCCGAGCCACCAGCACGAAGCGGGGGTCAGGCACCGCGTCTTTCATGGCCTTCAAACGGCCGCAGAACTCTTCGATGTCGGCGAGCGGGTGGTGATCGCCAATGAAAGAGTTCATCTTAGGGAAGAGTTTGTCCTCGATACATACGCCACTCGCACCGCGTCTGTGCAGATGGGCGGCGAGAAGGCGAGCGTTGTTGAAATTGCCGAAGCCGCTGTCAGCGTCGACGAGAATAGGAATGTTGGCAGCACGAGCCATACGTTCCACCACATCGGCCACTTCGCTCCAAGAGGCTTCGTTCGCATCGCGATAGCCGAGGCTGGAGGAGATCGAAAGGCTGGACGCCCAAAGCGCCTTGAAACCGGCCCGCTGGGCAATGGCCGCGGAGAGCGCATCATGGGCTTCCATTAGGAATGACGGTTCGTCATGTATGCAAATGAGGTCACGGAGCGTAGGCATAGCTCCGCTTGCTTTGCCGCCCGAATCCGCAGGTGATGCTTCTTTTCCGATATGTGGATCCGACGCAGATCTGACATGTCCTTTCATACCTTCAATCAATCCCCATATCCACGCGACACGAATGTCGGTCGGCAGCTCCTGTCGACTCGCTACAAGGGAGTTTCAAAAGTTGTGCCAACTGCGCAGAAAAGAGCCTCGGAAGCATTTTCCACTTGGTCTTCAATGGCTTACATGACTGCGCGTACTGTGCGTCAGGGAATCGGGCCAACGTTTTCGTGTCGCTCATGTGACAAAGCGGCAGTCGATTTCCAGGCGTCTTCCAAGGGATGGCGGACAGAATTCGTCCTTACGGGACGCGGAATTCCCGCGCGCCATTCAACCGGTCCGCGCTGTCCGATGTCCGACGATGTCGTGGCTTTTGGTCGTGCCCCGCTGAGTGGTGTAGCTCGGCGGTGACGAAGCCGCTCGCGAGCGCGCTCTCAACAGCGCCGTAGCGAGCGAGCGGCTTTGCGGCGGTCACTCGAAGCCGAAAAATCGGCGTAGCCAGGCACAGCCATAAGCAGGTTCGTCAATCGGAGCGTCGAGTCGTTCAGCGCATCAATGGAGACGGTCTGGACCTGCGCGTTCAACGCGGCTGCTTGCCCGGCAGAGAGGCGCGGGTTGCGACACACGCCGCAATGCGGGCAGACCGCCATTCGTCTTGGGCCAGCGGAACTGGCGGAAGATAGCGTCTGAACGAACTGGGACTCCGCCGAGCTATAGACAGGTTGAAGGCGTAACCGAACACGCCACATCACGGCATTCCGATCAACATGCCATCCGGCGGCCTGATACGCGTTCATCGGTCATCCCAAATGCTCCTGGACCGTCTAACGCAGGGAAGCGTCGGGTCCCGCCTCTATAAGCGGTCCAGAAAGAAATCGCTTCTCGGCAAGCAACGCTCGGAGACCGGACCGCATGAGTAGCTTGCCTCGAATTTAGTAGCCTGCGCTACCTAATGCCGCTCTGCTAGCAGGCGATCCTCGCCGTCAATTAGTCGAGATCAAGCACTTCATCACCCAACGGCCCGCCCTTTAGCAAGACATCCCGACCGGACTTCCTCGGCCCAAGCTTGGACATTTGGAGCACGAACTGTCGTCGGCGGTCATGAATCTCTTGCGGCCCTCGTTCGGCTGCCGCTGCCAACAAATCATTGAACCTGGTCCTCGCCTCTTTGACGGTCCAGATACCGAGTTCAGTACGACCGCCACTTGCCCCGCCGCTCGCCAATGCACGCTCCAGTTGACCGCGTTTACTATTCGCCGGTGGTTCTGATTTAGGCCTCGCCCATCATAAAGCAATCCTAGCCGCAAAGGAGCCCACCGGAATGTTTCTTCTCGACACAAATGTGCTGAGCGAGTTCACAAAGAAGAGACCGAACCGACATGTCCTTACCTGGGCAGACTGGGCGATGTCGCGACATCGGCTTGCAATCCCGTTTGGCGCCGTTTTCGAGCTGCAACGGGGCATTGAATCTCTGCGGTCGAGAAACCCAAGCCGCGCCCACGATCTCTCGCGCTGGCTGAACGAAGTGCTAGAAACCGATATGATCTTCCTCGTTATGGATGCCTCAGTTGCACGGATGTACGCATCGATGACCACGGTCCCGGAGCTGAGGCATTTGTGGGTGCCGTCACCCCAGAATCATCGGCGAGGACCAAGCCAGGACCTTGCGATCGCGGCGACCGCGATTGTGTATGGGATCCCCGTCGTCTCCATCGACGTCCATGATTTCCTTAGAATCCATGCTCATTTTGAATTACCCGGCCTTTTCAATCCGATCGAAGAAACCTGGGAAGTTCCGATGAAACGAAACTTTGTGACAGGATTGGCGAAAGTCGGCGTAAGGTCTTTAGAGGCACCGAGCCAGCACCTGAGGTACTGCGCCTGACGCTGCCGTGCCTCAGCGCGCGCGGAGATAACTCTCTTGTATCCCGGTCGGACACAAGCGCCACAGACGCGGAGCTGGGGACCTTTATTGCGGTCACTGCGGAACTCTATCGTGGTTAGCGCCGCTCGACAGGCATAACGCCGCGCCGGTCCGCCACATCTTCGCGACGAGATGTACACCGGTGACGGTTTCGACTTGCCCGGATACCCTGAAGCCAAACGAGGAATATACTCCCGTTTTTGTTCCAGCATGGCCTCATCGAATTTTTTGATGACAAGCGCTTTTGGCGGAGTCATTTTCGTCAGGCGGCGGTGTCTCACCGCCCCTGCCCTTTGTTTTGTTTAAGAGCTCAGCCCGCGCGAGGCCAGATGATTGATCGCCTTAATCTAGACCCAGCCCTTTATCCAAGTGACTTGGAACGCCTGAAGTCAGTTTTCGACCAGCTTTGCCAAGAGGGCCTTATCCAGCCTGGGTCGCCAGAAGCCGAGAACATTGCCTCTGACTTGATTCGACTTTTCCAAGAAGGACTCAACGACGAAAACGGCCTGCTACTTGCAGCTCGGGCGCGGCGTCAGGCGTTGCGGCGAGCAGGCTGACCTTTTGCCGCCGCCCTAAAGAGCGCAGATAGGCGGCGATCTCAGGAACGAGGTCATAGGCCGGCGACAGCCCATCCATGTGGGGCCGCGATCATGGCGCGGTTGCGAGGATAGTCATCCGAAATTCGAATCAGGGCATTGCAAGCCACGGATCGTTTGGTCGCTGTTGCTCGCACACGTCATCGGGCGGGGCTCCATTTTCACCTTGTAGAGCCATCCTTTGAGAGCCTTGCTCCAACGGCGAATTCGATAGCTGGAACGACGTCCCTGACAAGCCATCCGCCGAGGTCGCTCGCGTCGGGCCAATCCTCGCGTCCGCCAAGCTTGAAGAGAACTTGGGAAACCGCCTCCCACTGGCTTCCATGCGGAAAATGCGCCGGATGCACTATCCAGTTGCTGCTAGCTTCTGCGTTCGGCTTGACGAAGACTGCCAGGCTCTGCAGTTCAGCCCGGGCGCGGCGCGCCGGATGCTCCAGCTTCTCGACCAGAGCTCCCTTGGCAACCTTCTTGCCCTCGAAATGGGGCACGAGAGCCTCCTCGATATGGCTGAGCATGTCGCGAAGCCGTTCGATAAGGACCGGCACTCCATTTTGGACTTTCGCGCGGGCCAAGGCTTTCAGGCCGTCGGCCCCTGCGATGTCGGCAGGACACGGCTGCGCGCCATGGGTTTCGCCGGAAACCAAGGCCTTGATCTCGCGAACGGTTGGCCGTTTGCCCGCCTTCAGATCGGCAACCACGGAAGCGATGGCTTCGTCCTCTGCAGTCGCCAGCGCGTACATGGCGGCGGCAGGCATGCCGCAACCGACCAGAATCTTCCGATGGGCACGCAGATTGTTGTGAACCGCGATATAGTTGCCGGCCCCTCGCCGGGTCAGCCGGCATGCCTGCTTGGACCAGCGTTCGAACGACTCCTGGCTGGGCGCCTTGCTACGCACCTTCGCGAGCATCTCTCCGCAGGCGAAGACCTCGTCGGTCCTCTTCCGGCCGAGAGACGAAAACATCTCCCGGGCCTCTTCGAACGCGGGCACCGCAGCTTTTGGGATCCCGAGGCTGTCGTAGTCGATTGACTGCTCATCGGTTTTCGCCGGGCCGGACTGGCGGCCATTCCGCTGCGTCGGCGTGGTTGCGGCGGCGTCTCCTGGCTGGGTAACCTGCCTAAGCTCCTGCGTGGCTTCGCCCAATGCCTTCGAACCGTCCATCAATAAATCTCCACATTTATGCTTGTCGAAACTACGGCGCACCAAAACTGATGCCCGGCCCACATGCCAACTGCCGTGACTTAGGACATATTCGTTTAAGGATGCAGCCGAATGTCGGGAAATGTTTTCCCGATTCCGAAACCAATCATAAGGCAATCCAACGCGCTTGGGCTCGCAATGCCTTGCGCAGTCGGAGCGTCCATTCCTGCAAGTGCGCGCACTTCGTCGGCCAGCAATCTTCTTTTCGCAAAAAGACTGTCCGCGATTCTGGCCAGCTCCGCCGGCTTGGCCTCGAGCAGGCTCTTGGCACGAGCGAACTCAGCGGTCAGGACCCCTTCCACCCGCTTCCTGAGATCCTGGTCCATGTGCAACGTGACGAGCAGTTCCTGATCGGTTGTTCCCGAAAGGTACGTCAGCCCGCTTCCCAACCCGTATGAAGCCTCGAGCTGCAGCGCCAGCAGAGTGGCTTTATGAAGGTCGGACCCCGCCCCTCCCCCTCCGCCGCCAGATCTTTGTCCGAGCACGACCTGCTCCGCGGCCAGTCCGGCGAGTCCGATCGCGATCAGGTCGAGGAACTGCTGTCTGGTCCTTTCAGCCAGCAAGGGTCGATCGAACCTCGCCCCGCCACCCCTTTGCCGCTCGCCTCTGGACGGATCGAAGGTATCCTTGATTTCCACGTAGACCAGATCTCCGGTGTCCAGCTCAAGCCCGACTACCGCGTGACCTGCTTCATGAATTGCGGCGCGTCGCAACACGGCTTCGGGCACGGCAACAAGCCCAGGGAGCTGTGACTGGAGATCGTCGCGACTGATCTCCCGCCTGGCGCGCCTCGCGCGACGGCGCGCGTCGCGGACCAACTGTTCGAGGCGGGCTCCGGTCCAGCCTTCCGTCCGATCGGCCACCAGCGCCCGATCGCTATCCTCAAGTTTCCCTCCGAGATGGAAACGAAGGATCTCCTTCCGCGCCTCGGTGTCCGGTAACGGAATCTGGATATGCCTGTCCAGACGGCCTGGCCGTCTGACCGCCATGTCGATCATGTCCGGGAAGTTCGTCGCCCCGACGACAACCACACCTTCCCTGCCCGTCGCGCCGTCCATGCATTCCAACAGGCCATTCACCACTTCCCGGCTATAAGCGGCATTGTCGCCGCGGAACCGGGTTCGGTCTCCCACGGAATCAATCTCATCGATGAAGAGGACCGAAGGAGCATTCTTCTTGGCCTCGTCGAACGCCCCTCTCATCGCCTTCAACAGATCGCCGAGATGGCCTCGCGCTTGCCACTGGGCCAGGGATCCGACAACCAGGTGGACGCCGCAGGTCCGAGCCAACGCCTTAGCGAACATGGTCTTCCCGCATCCTGGCGGCCCCGAAAGCAGGACACCCTTGTCAACATCCGCCCATCGGATACGGCCAGCTTTCCAATCCAACAAGTCGGTCGCGAGTTCCCTGCCCCATTCGGCTGCCTCGCCCAGCCCGGAGAGATCGGCTAGGTACGGCTGCGCGGCATCCAGGACGGGCCCGACCGCTTCCGGGCTTGTCGCGGCATGGAGCATCTTGAGGACCCGGTCGAATGGGCGACCTGTTCGCCACACCGCAGAGATGGCCTTGAGCGGCGCAGCGGCGATCGCTTCCGCCTGCTCCGTGCTCATTTGCATGCCGTGACAAACCGTTGCGGCCGCAAGCACATGGCGAGGGTCCGGCGGCTTGATGTCCAGAACCGCATCAGCGAACCTGTCAAAGCCCTCTAACAGAAGATCACGCGACGTTGTCACCACCAACAGTCGGTCCTTCGTGGCGGACGCATCGAGGAGATCGTATGGCGCCGCCCGTTTGCCGCGCGTCGGTTTCAAGGCCACGATGTCGGTACGTTCGTGGTTTGCGCTGAATCCTCCGCCAAGGCTCTCCCCGAAGGCAGGAAATCTGCCGGCGTCCTCGTAGAATTCGACACTGTTCTCATGGGGCACGATAAGGACGAAGACGCCGGGACCGCCCTTGAGGAAGGTGCGCTGAGTTCGCAAAACGCGCATTAAACCGCAGTATGCGACGAAGCGCGCCGGCTTCGAAAAGAGCTTGCCACGTAGGCGCGGTGACATTTTCTTCATAGCTAGATTCCAGTTTGAAATGTGGTGTGGAGGGTTGGCGTCGCCACCCAATGCATCAGTCCCGGCGGCGGCGAACGGCCGTTTCCGGACCTATTCTGGCCTGGTCGAGCTCGACCTCGACGAAGCGCTGCAGGACCAAGGACGCCAGCCCCGCCATCGGGCGGGTTTCGCGGAAGGCGGCTAGGCATTCCCCCACGGACAGCGAGCCGGCCTCATCCAACGCGCCAAGCAACCGAATCCGGTCACCCAAGGGGCATTCCCATCGAGCGTATATCAGCAAATCCTTGGCGTTGGAGAGGCGGACCCCGTCGCGAATGGCAGACTTTGGCCATGCTTGGTAGTCGCTACCGCGCTCCCGAGCCGCGCTGCAGAGCCAGGGATGTCCCGGCCCCGGCCCGGCGTCGACAAGCGTGTGCCGGCGGCCGCGCTTGATAAGGAAGTCTGGAATGTGCGCATCTCCTTCCGAAGTGAGGGCGGCCGGAAGGCACGACCAGGCGTCGACTTCGTCGTCAACGTCGAGGAGACAACCAAGGTCGCGCGCGAGCTGTGTCCGAAAGGCGGGTGGCCCTTGGCACCTGACGGTGCCCCGAGGTAAAAATGGGTTCGACTGCGCGCGGCTGAGCGCGACTTCGACGGCTTCGTTCGGCTGGTATGTAAGGCTGATCACTGCTGCACCTGCGTACTCGTTCGGATATGCCCGCAGAGTGCGGGCTCGGAACGGTCAGCGTATGAGGTATGCGGCGGTTTTCATGCTCGGAACGAATAGTGAACACGGACTTCGACGTCAATAGGCATTCTGACTGATTGGCTCGCGCGCATACCAACGGCCACCAATGGACAACCTCCTGAACATGCTGCGGCTTGTGTCCGCGTGGTCGATCTGTGAAGACTGTCGTTGGGAAAGGGAGGGGAAATCATGGACTGGCTTATCTGGATATGCGCCGCTGTCGCGGTTCTCGGGCTATTTGGGATAGTCAGGACAAAGCGGCTGCGCGGGCCAGGACGGAAGGCAAGCTCGACTCAGGGGTGAACTTTATTTCGCGTGACGGGGCGCAGGGCATCTCCGTTTCTTCGTCTGGAACTGTGACCGTCGCGACCCAGTATGGATCGCGGACCATCGCCAAGGCCGACGTCATTTCCGCGTCGGTCATGAAGGAGGGCAGGACGTCGATAAAATCCAATCGCGGTTCCCAGCTTGGCCGAGCTGTTGTCGGCGGTGCGCTTCTTGGCCCTCTCGGGGCTGTTGCAGGAGCAGCAACGGGGTCGAAGACGCAGACCGAGGAAATCACGTCAATCACGCTGCGCGTCCTGACGCGTGGCTCCAGTCCTTATGAGGATATCGTGTTTTATTCCGGTTCAGCGAAACCGGAGAGCGAGTTAACCCATGAAGTGCGGGCGGCAAATAACGCGCTATCTCGCATTCTTTCGGCGATCGGCTAGTCTGCATTCCGCTCTTTGGCGATGGCTGCGGCGGGCGAACTGGCGCCAGTCTGCCGGAAGCTTGGAACCGTCGGCCTGATGGGCCTTTCCTCGAACAAGACCGTTTGCTTCAGAGGCGGCGCCGAGACACCTCACAAGCATCGCGCGATCGGATCAGGGAACTCGCGCTGGCCAATCCAATGGGCGGACCGCGCACGTTTTCGAAGCTGCTGGCTGAGGAAGGCGAACTTGTATCGACCCCTACCATCAGGAAGCATCTCATCCGGATGAGGTTAGGAAGGCAGGAGGGATAGGGTGAAGGCGGCAGCATCCACATGACCTTCACAACAGAATGAGCCTCAGATTGCCGCAGTAGCATGGGGTGGTCTGCTTACTGAATTCTGGGGCTTCTCGATGATGCAGGCAGGATATACACATGTCAGGGGTAGAATACAGGGGGGGACAATGACTGCACGAACCAGCGCGGGAATTTCGGGGGAACACGAGATGCCCAGCGTCTTGGACAGAGAGCTGTCAGTCCTCTCGGAAGACGCCTTTGGCCACCAGTATTTCTCAAAAGCGCTTAGGAGTCTGGTCGAAGGCCGGCATCGTCCGCCCTTCAGTATCGGGCTGCTTGGGTCTTGGGGAACTGGGAAAAGCACAATCAAACAGCTTTATCTTGAGTCCTTGGCATCCGACTCTAGCGGCCCGACCGGGAAGCGACGCCGAGACCGCTTCCGTCCGATCACATTCAATGCCTGGAAGTATGGGGGCGACGATGATATCAAGCGGGCGCTCCTGCGGCATGTGTTTATCCAGCTTGGCGGCGACGAGGTGGAACTCCGACGTAGCCTTTATCAGCAGGTTGCCGAGTCCGCCCAGGTAAGACGGAACCTAGGAGAATGGTTTAAGGAAGCCATACTCCAGAACGCCGCATCGGCTTTTCTTTTCGTGCTACTGCTTGCGAGTACTGTGGGAATTTTCTGGTTTGCTTCATACAGCCTGGGCCTCTCGAACCAATTGGGCATCAGTGCTGTTCTGTCAGTTGCCGCGATTGTCGGCGCTTTCTTGGCCAGGAATGTTGTCGACCTTAGGCTGAAATCGCCGACGCTGTTCAATAGCCAATCAGTGGTCACTTTCCCCGCCACAAGTGCAGAGGAATACGAACGGCTGCTGGTCAATCAGATCGAGACGTTTCGGAAGGCGCGGGATGGCCGTTCGTGCGAACGACTCGTCGTGTTCGTTGACGACCTCGATCGTCTGTCTGCTGCTGAAATGGTTTCCGGGCTGGACGCTGTTCGGACCTTCCTTGAGCTCCCAATTACCGACGCTTCTGAAAACTTCGGAGTTGTCTTCGTCATTTCGTGCGACGAAGACCGTGTAGCCGATGCACTGTCACGTGGACGTGGCAGGGTGAATCCTGAATTGCCAGGGTCCGTTTTCACGCGCTCGGACGCGCGTCGATATCTTGACCGACTGTTCCAGTTTCGCCTCGAGATTCCGCCGTTTCCAAAGCTGGATATGAGGCAGTTTACGGAGAAGAAACTTCGTGCCGCCGGATCCATGGTTGCCGAGCTTGAAAAACAAGGGGTCAGGCTGCAAGACCTTGTGGACAGGCTAATTCACGTCGGGGTCCAAAGTCCGCGTAACGCGATACAGATTCTAAACGCTTTCACTCAGACCTGGTGGATCGCGACCCAGAGGGAGCGGAGCGGCGTCGGCTCCAGCGCCCCAGGCGTCTTGCATAAAGGTGCAGTTACAAATCACCCCCTGGCCCTGGCTGCGCTGTGCGTCCTGCGGGTGGATTTTCCCGACTTCTACAACGAGCTACTGAAGCGCCCGGAGTTGATTCAGGAGTTTAGTCGAGTGGTATTCCGGCGAGAGCCGCCGGAATCGCTTGCGATCGGCGCCCAATACGCTCTGAAGGAATTCCTAGCCACGGCAGACGGAAAAATCGGAAATGACGTTCGGACAGAGCACCGGCAGCTTCGCCAGTACCTGTCCAGCCTCTTGGACTTGAGGTGGCCCAGGTCACTGCAGCCGCTGCTCCTTCTGGCGCAGGATACGATCTCCAGGAAATTCGGCGATCGCGCTGCCGAGTTGAACGACGCTTTCGTGTCAGGGGATATTCAAGGGGTCCTCGAAATCTTCGGCCATCATCTTGATAACGATCATCTCGGACGTGACGACGTTCGACTACTGGAAGAACTCGCTGAAGGACTGTCGGACGACACAGCCGCGCGAAGGGTAAATGCTGCGAGGGTGCTGGCAGCACTGGCTCACCGCATACCCCCAGAATATCGCAATGGTTTAATGGTGCCGTTGGCACGGCAGATGGTTGACCTCAAGGATATTCGGACGAACGTTGGTCCCCGCGCGGCAAAGGGAATTATTGGTTCGCTTGCAGCAGCCGACCGCCGGGAGGTCGCCGCTCATTTCTGTGGCGACCTCCTTACGGGTCAAAAGCTTGAATGGCGTTTGCCTACTGGCGAGACGCCGAATCTCGAGGAACTCGTCTCAGATGCGAAGGCAGCTGTAGAGCTCGTCTTGAACGTCCGGGCCAGTGACGGCCTCCTTCCCCCGACGGAGTCCCGCCTTAAAGGCTGGCTGCTCACCCGAGAGGTTCAAGCAAGCACAGGGGCGCAGACGTTGCCCTTCTCGCAGCTTGAAAACTGGATGGACGAGCATGAAGTGCACCTGCTTTCGTTCCTCGGTTCAGACTACGCGCACCTCGCAATCTTGGAGCTCGCTAATGAGCCAGCATCTATCCCGAACAAAGATCGGATGTTGCGGAGGCTCAGCGAAGTCTATCAGAGCCTCGCCCAAGGCGGTCAGGAGAGCCGTCAAGTGCTTTGGCAGCTACTGACAACGCAAGTGGCGGTCCGCGATCCCGCAGGCGCCTCGAGTGCATGGGGCGAAGCGGGAATTCATGCCGCGCTCGCCTCGGATGAAGAGGCCCGAGCATTTCTCGTCGCCCTGGCCGCCCGCTTGCAAAAGGACATGGAAGACGGGGACGACTGGGCGTTGGATTGGGAAGCGGGGGCAAACAAGTTCCTCGACTTGGTAACGCGTTGGGAATCGCACATCGATCCAAGTACTGCCACAGGCATCCTGCCGATTATCACTTCATGGGCCAAAGTCGATGACACCTCTGCCTACATGGTCCGCGCGGCGGAAATTCTGATCCGTACGGATGCTGCCGCATGGAACGGGCTGTTGAAACATATCACCAGCAAGTCCTTTTCCGACCTTCCATGGACCTCCCTGGAATATGTAGCTTCAAAGCTTGGCGAACTGACCGAGGAGCATAAATCGGCGCTGGCAACCCAAATGAATGCCATCATCAACGCCGACCCGGTTGATGTGGAGGCCGCGGAAAAATATGCAAGGTTCATTGCAACCGCGAGCAGTTCTGAATGGTCGGCCGCTCCTCTTCAAGGGCATGTTAAGGCGACGCGAGTCCGCACATTGGCGATGTCGACCCGGCCCGATTACTTGTCAGCGATATACCCTGCCGCTCGAATCCTACTTGAGTACGCCCCCAAGGCCCAAGCCGGAGCGTTTCTTAAACAGCTCTTTGAACAGGCAGTCGGAGCGCCTGACGCTTATCCAATTCTGCACCGTGAGATGGTGGGGCATTGGCCTAAGGAGAACGACCATACCGGGGCGTATGAGCCGGGGGGTATCGCCAGCCGTGCAATTCAATTCATTCGAGAGAACCCCGCAGTTTCCGGCTCCGGTGACGTACTCAAATCCATTGTGGACATGGAAGCGCGTGGCCTGCTTCCCGAGAGTTCTCGTGGGGATATTTCCGGAGCGGCGGCAATTCTGTGGCGCCATTCGCCTTCCTCCGTGGTGACCTGCATCAAGGACATCGGAACGTTCATGATGCCCGCGGATGTGAAGACGTTGCTGACTGGGAAGCAGCCGGCCAATCAGAACACTGATGACCTTCAGACGATTGTCGATGTGCTTGCTGAGGGCGCAGACGAACAACGACTTCTGTCTATCTCGAGAGAGGTCCTTTCGGTTCCGGCGAAGCAGATCGGCGACCATCCAGACGGTGCTCTCACCCTCTGGCTGTCCTCGCTATTGGGCAAGGAGAAGAGAACCCTTAAGACCTTGATGGAGGATGAGGGCCTCAATGAAGAGCAGAGAGAGCGGCTCCTAAACTTCTTGCTGACGGAGCGGGAACGGGTGGGCCTGGACTTCTTCATCGAGATCGTTCCGCTTGTCCTGGCGAGAACGTCGGAAGCGAAGCCGCTCACCCTCATGGTCAACGGGATCGATAACGTCTTGTCGCTAGCTCGCACCAGCGACCAGCGAAGCTCTCTCGTGTCGGCGCTTATCCCTACATTGCCCGACCATTCCAGGGAGACTCTGATCATGGTCGCTCGGTCTATTAGCCGTCTCGGAGGCAAGGGCTTGCTGGAACGAAATACCGACGTTCTGGACAAGATGGATGCCGAGCAAGTGAAGGTACTGTCCAACGAATTCAAAGAATCAAAGGTTCTCGCCGGATATGCACGTGACAGAGGAAATGAGGCGGCCGAATAGCCTACCGGGCCGCGCGGGATCTTCTGTTGAGGCGACCGCCTCCCGTCGGCGGGCATCCCATTAGGGAGTCTGGCGAGAGCAAGCTGGATGCCGCCCTGCGGCTGGCGGAGCATCTCGGTGAAGGCGTACTGCCCGTGCAGGGGCCGCCAGGCGCGGGTAAGAACTTACGGCAGCGCAGGTGATCTGCGCCCTCGTCCGGCGGGGTAAAACGGTCGGGATCACCGCCAACAGCCACAAGGTCATCCGAAACCTCATCGACAAGGTCATCGAGGAAGCGGATGGGCTCGACGTCGATCTGCAGTGTTGTCACAAGGCTGACGAGGAAGAGGAAGAACAACATCTGCTGACATTTGCCCGCCGGAGCGAAGACCTCATCGCGGCGATCGGCGAAGACGTGAACGTCGGTGGTGGGACGGCCTGGATCTGGTCTCGTCCTGACGCATTTGAAGCGGTCGATGTGCTGTTCGTCGACGAGGCGGCACAGATGGCCCTCCCCAACGTGCTCGCCGTCTCGCAGGCAGCGAAGACGCTTGTCCTCCTGGGTGATCCTCAGCAGCTTGACCAGCCGATCCAGGGCAGCCACCCCGATGGCTGCGACGCCGTCAAGGATGTGGTGGAGGGTGGACACGCCCAAACCATCCCGCCGGATCGCGGCCTGTTCCTCGACGAAACCTGGCGGCTACACCCCGACATCTGCGGGTTCACGTCAAAGCTATTCTACGCGGGAGAACTCCGTCCCCGCCAAAGACTGGCGGACCAGTCGATTGCAGGCTCGACACGCTTGTCTGGTGCGGGGCTGCGGTGGCTGCCCGTCACCCACAACGGCAATCAGAGCAATTCGCCGGAGGAGGCAGAAGCCATCGCGGACCTGGTGAAGGAAGTCACCGCCGCCGGTGTTGATTGGACGGATCGCCTCGGGAACGTCCGTCCGCTCACGCTCGACGACATCCTCATAATCGCGCCCTTCATTGCCCAGGTATTTGAGATCCAGAAGCGCCTGCCCGGCGCGCGGGTCGGCACGGTGGACAAGTTTCAGGGACAGGAAGCGCCGATCGCCATCTATTCCACGGCGACCTCAAGTCCCGCCAATGCACCGCGCGGCATGGAGTTCCTGTACAAGCGGCAATCCCACGCGCGTGCCGATCGAGACGAAGGAGAGCTACCGCTGGCTGGCTGGAGAACCTGCGCCAGTCCATCGCGCTCGTTGGCACGCCCGAGCGCTGCGTGCATGTGGGTGACCGGGAGAGCGACATCTACGAGCTCTAAGCACCGCGCAGGACCTTGATACCAGCTTCCTCGTGCGGATGCAGGTGCGCATTCCAGCGAACAGGCTGGCCGAGCGGCCTGCCGGTGCTGCCCCACACGATCCAGATCATCGCGTCTTTGCCCAACTTGCGGCGGCGCCTTGGTCGGGACGTCATCGCATTACGGTCGATCAGGACGAGACGACCTGGTTGCGGGTGAAGTTCGCCACCATCAACACCTTGCCGCCCGTGGGCAAGCAGAAGCGCTACAGTCCGCAGGTTCTGACATACATCCACGCTCTCGAAGAGGATCCGCCGCCCCGGTCACGAGCAGATCGACTGGAAGCTGGTGACCAACTTGCCGGTCGACGATGTCTCCGCGCTAGGCGGACCCATGGTCATGCTCATCATGCTCATCATGCCGACGACGTTGTCGGCGACTTGTTGCTTCCTGCTGCCAATGCCCCGGGGTGGCGATAGAGATCAGCCCATTCAATGAGAAAAGCGCTAAGAAGGGGCTTCTTGTCTCAAATCGAATCCCAGCAAGGCGAGGCGGCAAGCTCCTTCTTCGTCACCATCTTAGGGTGTGCAATCAAGCGCCGAACCGACTGGATGGCTCTTGTCCCGCATCGCCGATCCTCGCGTCGAGATCACGTAAGCCCCAGTAGTCTGCCGATGCTGGAATTCCCTGTCTCCATTCAATCTTAGCTTCCGGATCAGGCGGCGTGAACTGTGCGTTCTTCTCGCTTTCAAGGAATGCATGGGTCGATGCCCAAAGCTCGACCGTCCGGTCGAGAGATGGATCCGCGATCCATGCCGCTGGCCGGGCGTCCCCTACACATAAAGTGCCACATGGCGACAGAATCCTGGTTTAAGTTTCCATTAGCGACAAAGAACGGAAAATGTGATCCCTAAAAGCTGAGCGAGGTAATGACGCAACCGTTCTGGCGCGGCTGCCGATCCGCTGACTTCGGTATCGGAAGAGGGTCCGGGCCAAAAGGACCAAAGATATGGGTTGGCCCACCAGGGATCAGCTGGCTTCCGTCAAAATCGTTGGCGACGGTTGTTGCTGGCACTTTGGAATTCGGGAGAATGCAATTATTGGTTGGTGGTCGCCGTCCTTGCAGATATAGCGCCTGCGTGAGCATTCCAACCGAACATCCCTCTATCACTATAGACGGAAACACCTACGACCTGACGCACTTGAAGGCGTTTTCGGCATCGATTCCCGGAAAGGGTATAAGCGCCGAAACTGACCTCCTGGTCGAGGTGGTGTTTTCGAACCACGTCTATACCGAAAGAACCAAGCATGGTGAGCAACATCATGCCTTCGACCACCACGGCACGAAAAGAACGTTCGATGGTGATCGTTACGAGATGTCGAAGGGGCTGGGAGCCGCCATTAGGTTGCAGATCGAGAGCAATGGCTTGACCTACGTCTCGAAAAGCTATGGCGGGGTCGACAATCTTGTATTCGTCGAGATGGAGGATAGCTGCACGTGGGCTGTCGTGTACTGCCTGCAGCCGCTCGATGATGGCTGCTCAGTTCGCATGGAAGTCCTCTCGGCTCACCCGAAGGTGATCCACCAGAAGACGATTTCCCGCAGAAACTTGAGCTATTTCGCCAGGATGTGTCTGTTCAAAGAGACCAGGGTCCCAAACGCATAAGACCCGGCCGAAGCCGGGTCTTGATATGCAGTGTCCATTACCGTGATGTACAAGACCAAGACGATGCCGCCTTGGTTGACATGGCAGCGGCCTCGAAAGGTCAGCCTGCCTAGACACCGATATAGGGGATGCCTTCTTGGAAGTCAAGGTTTCAAGCAATCCGCCGTATCAATGCGGAACACCCAGCGACCAAGGTTCGGGTGTTGATCGCCATCACTTACACGGCCGACCATGCGAATTCAATTCCCTTCTCGATTGCTAAAACCAGCGAATAATCAGGTCCGCGGCTCAAGCAGAAGCGGAGAAGCGCTACCCAACCGCAGCACAGCGGCTTCGAGCACGAATGCGCCCGGGACAGACCAGCGCCGGCCGATCCGGGCGGCACGGCAGTGTGCAACCCCTACGCAATGTCGAATCGTGTCCACCTATTCCTCGGACAACATCAGCCTCGTATAAGTTGACTCCTCTTCTCTATATGTTCCGTGTCTCGGATAGGATTAGTGAACTGCGATCAGGAAATTTCAGCACGTCGAGCTTCTGGTCAAGCGCGACGGCCGCGTAATGTCGCTCGTCGATCACTATGCGGCGGATTCCTTTTGGAGAAGCCGAGAGCGAAACAAGTCGACGGTCCCGTGCCGGAAGGGTCAACGGGTATCCCTCTGGCGGCGAAATCTCTGTGTATGCCCATCGCCAAGGTGATCACGGAAGTCCTCGAAGGAAGACTGCCCGTCGTCGGCATGCGGGAAGGCATCGGCCTCACGGCGGTCATCGTGGACGTGAACGGCCGTCGCGCCGACTATCGGCATGCCCGCCCTTCCACCTTAACCGCCGGGATGTGGCGCGAGCCTGAGCGGCGGGGACGACCGGCTCTTCGACCTCTGCGTCGCTTCCAATCCTCCGCAGTGGGGACGGCCACAGCGTGACCACCAGCGGCTCATTCCGAGGGGCTTCCTTTGTCGTCAATCCCGCCCTCCACCCCCGCAGGGATTCGGCGTCGCCTTCGCAAGGTTGGCCGTACGGCGAATGTGGAGCTTTGCCAGATCAAGGATTAAAGGTCTGGTGGCGGTTGGTACCGGAGTACGAATACCTCTACCAGCTCCAGAAACATTCTCGCCATTTGGTAGCAGCCGCCACCAAATCGCGATGTTCACCTTTCCTAGCCGCCCTCTTTCGTTTTCCCGGTCAGCGTTCAACAGACGACGGAGGGCTCGTTTGAGCAGCATGTCGTATTGCATGTCTGAAATCCGTTTGGCAAATGTGGGGCACATCATTGCCACTGCCTTGTGCGTCCGAGCATTTGAACCTATCCGGGTCCGTGTGCCAGTAGGCGGCGATTTCAGTCAGCAGAAAATCGCGATCGCCGAATTCTTCACCTATGCGCTGGAGTTCGTCCTCCGCCGCCACCATTTCCTCGACGTCGCCCAGGCAATAGTTGAAATGGCCGATGGCGCAGATGTCACAGCGCGACTTGATCACCCTGTCCACGAAGGCCGGGATGTCGCTTGCCCTCATGAGTCGCTTGCCTGCCATTTTGAAATCTCCCGTCACGTGCCTCTTGCCCACAACATGGCAATCACCGCGTGCACCCGCAACCTGTGTGATTGCACAGGTTGCGGGACGCATCCAGCAACAAAATTCTCGCCAGGAACCTCTGTTGCATCTGTCGAATTCCCGGGTATCCTGCGGCTGCGCATGTGAGCACAAGGTGGCGCCTGGCGCTTCGACGAGCCACCCCTTCAAGAACCAGCGTCGGCATGGCGACCGAAAATGCTGAGGCAAGAGACCGCCATTCCAAAAGGAAACATCCGTCATGGATTCCCATGCCGTTATAGCGTCCCTGCCAGTCGCCGGGGCCGACCGTACTGTGCTTATCGCGGCCGCCAACGCCGCGTTCGAAAGGGTTATTGAGCGGATCGAGCCGGCCAACGAGCAACTGACTCGCACCCTTTGGGATGCCGAGTCTTATGTCGATAATGAAATCACCGCAGACATGTTGCCGATTTCACGGGACGAGGCTGCATACCTCGTCGACGTGTTCCTGGTGCATCATGTCATTGGATTAGCTGTCGCAGCAGACGAGGAGGCCGCTGAGTCCCGGCCTTGAACCTCGCCGGCGGCAGGTAGGCCTGCCCGCTGCGATCCTGACGGCAGCGCCATCAACACAGTGACCTTTGCCGCCACCTCCTCAAGGGTGGCGGTGAGGCGGTTTACCTGCGACGCGGTTGCGGCAAGTTCGGGGCCGTATCGGGTGACAAGATATTCCCGGTTCTGGCTGAGGGACTGAAGATGCCTGGCCGTTTTCGCGCGAAGGCGCAGGCCTGCCTCGATGGCGCGATCCGTGCGCTCCGACAGGTCATGCTGCATCTTGCGGATCTGATTGGGGTTGTGGCCACGGTGGAGCAAGAGCGCGGTCAAATAGAGTTCGATCGCATGGATCGCCGCCAATCTGAACGGCGCCCGGCTAAGTGGCTTGCCGGGTCGGCCGAGCTGAAGGAGGTGGTTTGCCGCCTTGCGGTATTCTTCCGCCAGCTCATGGACCTGCTGCGCGGATGCCAGCTCACCGGGATATTTGCGTTCTTCGGTCGTCATCTAGCGCGTGCCATTTCCCTAAGAGCTATAGCCGCAAGTTGATCAGTACCAACAGCAAGAGGCCGGCAATGACCCACACTGCAATCCGTATGGAGGACAGGAGGCCGACCGTTTGAGGGTCGGCGGCCGGCGGCCGGCGGTCGGGTTGAGCCTGAACAATCGGGTCAGCCAAGTCTTCCGCACTTGCATCGCTATCACTCCACGCCTCCGTGTCTTCCGCTCGTTGATTCAGTTGCCGACGTCACAACAGAATTGAATGCCTGCGCCGATGAGCTCTCCGGTGTAGACGAACGTGATATCAAGAACCGGGCTGACACCGGACTCAGAGTTCGTATATTTTGTTCCAAGGATGAGAGCTTCAAAGTTTGGACGCGAGCACTTCCCCTGCCATCATCCCAAGGTCTTCTCCGATTCTTGAATGCGCTCTCGCCCACAGCCGCCGTAGCAAGGTCTCCGGCACCATCTCGTCGAATTTCGCCGTCCGAAGGTTCTCCACGAAACCCGCGATCGATTGAATGTCCGGCGGACGCTCAGCAATCTGTCGCAGGATTGCGGCAGCTTCATCTGGCGTCGTTTCGAGCACTGTGACCCCGACGTCGAGAACCACGCATTCTAGGCCAGCCGAAACCATAGCGAAGGCCAAGACCGAATTCGCGTCCGTTCCTCTCCACGTGAGGATATGGGTGTCCTTGCCTGCGCGCAGAAACCGTGATTGATCCAGCCCCAACAGCTTGTATGCTGCCCTTCCCTGCTCAAGGAAATCGGTTGCGGCTCCATCGAGATAGGCAGGGATTTCCGTCGACGACAGAACCGTCTTCATCTCGGTCGCAAGCCGGTCGTGAATCGGTTCGTTCATTAGGGCGTCGAATTTCGGGATCTTTCCGGATCGGTGCCTTTCGACTTCAATCACTTTTCCCCGGTCGTCCACGGCGACGATGCGCCACCGCTGGCCCGCGAACGAAATTACAGCGCCGACTCCCACTGGATTGGAGACAGGGATCGTCCCTAACGTGCGCCCTCCGGAGACCAGTCGCCACTCCTCGTCCGTCGAGAAAATGGCGTAGAAATCACGTGCGCTCGTGAGCCGTTCGCCGATCTCGCCAAGCATGATCGTCCCGTCTGGCGCCTGCTCGATCAGCCTTTGTTCCGGCGACGCCATTGTCCGGAGAAGCTCCACGTAGTCAGTCTTGTCGAGCGCGGACAACGGCCCGGCACCGCAAAGCAATCGGTACAACCGGTCAGCACGCGCGCCGCCTTCCTGGACAATCACTGAAAGCGTCTGGTGAAGCACCACTGTTGCGGTAGCGCTGTCCGTCGACGGGGGCTCGACGAACCGTTCAATCAGGAGACGGACTGAGGCGGTCGCTCGCACTGTCTCCAACCTCAGCCGATCTAGAGGATCGGAATCCGCGGCGAGGCTTCGCTCGCGCAAATAGATCCGGAGAACGGCCGGGAAGCCACGCCGGCGTCCGCTGCGTCCAAGCCTCTGGCGCAATGACGCCAACGACCGCGGGGCGCCGATCTGTGCCACCGATTTGACCGAACCGATGTCGATGCCGAGTTCGAGCGTCGTCGTCGCCACGCCCGTGGTCGGAACATCGCCTTTCTTCAGCCGATCCTCAAGCTCCTCTCTAAGTTCCTTCGACAAGCTCCCGTGATGCGGGAAGAATTCGTTAGGCACGGTGGCTTTTTCGGACCGGATGCGGAGTCGGTCGGCCAACGCCTCGACACGCTTTCTCGATCCGGCGAAAGCAAGGTTGTTGGATCCCCGCAGGTTCGCAAAGACATGGTCGGCAATGAGATCGAGGGCGGTTGGGGGGCCTTCTTCGTTCTCGAGGCCATCAGAGTCTTCGACTTCCTCGGAATCGGCGTACGCCCTAACCTGAAGACGGAGCTCCGGTGAATCGGCTGCAGATTCGACGATCACTACAGAAGAAGGGTTCTCAGGCCTGAGCCAGAGCGCTGCGACGGCAAGGTCGCCGATCGTGGCCGAGAGGCCGATACGCCTTGCCGGCTTCTCGGCCAAATCATCCAGCCGACGGAGAAGGCTCGCGAGGTGCAGCCCCCGAGGTCCATTGAGGAAGGCATGCAATTCATCGATGACAATGAAGTCCAGCGAAGCCAACATGGCCTTCGCGTCGCCCGGACGGCGGAGCAGCATTGCCTCAATGGATTCCGGAGTGATCAGGACGAGACCGCGCGGATCGCGCCTCGCTCGCTGCTTCGCGGACTGCGGAGCGTCTCCATGCCAGCGGACTACGTCGATCTCCATCCGCTCGCATAGGTCATCGAGGCGGCGGAACTGATCGTTGATGAGGGCCTTGAGCGGGCTGACATATAGGACGGAAAAGCCGCCTTCTTTCCGATCAGCAACCTTCGTAAGGATCGGCAGGAAAGCCGCTTCCGTTTTTCCGGCTGCCGTGGCGGCAGCGATCAGGACGTCGTTCTCGCCGTTCAGCATCGCGGCGATCGCCTTGTCCTGGACGTCACGCAGTTCCTCCCACCTCTGTTCCCAGATCCAGCGCCGGATCGTCTCATGTAGCTTGTCAAAGCCGGAACGTTCCTCAGAGCCTGATGCTGGCAAGATTATCATCCCCGCCCTCGGCGCTGCCTTCGCTTTCGTCGGCTGACGGGTTCTCGACGTCAGGCGCGACGTCGACCCGCCCGAGAAGGCTTTCCCACCCTGTTCCAGGGTTCTGATCAAGAATCGCCAAGAACTGGACGAACGCTTTGATCGTGTTGCGAGGCATCCTGAAATAAGCCTCGCCGACGTATTTGCTGCAATGTTCCATGAACGCGGGAAGCGCCTCATCCGGAACCAGATGCCTCGCCGGATCGCCATGTGCGAACACAGACCGGATATTGGACAAGAGAATAAGGAGGTCCTCGGGCGTAAGACTCTGCAAGCGAAGCACCGGGCCGGACAGGTCGACGAGGCCGTTCGTCGCGAAGGCGTTCTCCGCGAGACGCGACTGCAGTGCGGCGTAACTGTAGAGGCCCCGGCGAGTGTCCATAAGGAATTCGGGGGTGCCGCCGAACACGAAGCCGATGCCGCCGAAATTCCCCTGAAGAACGTCGTTGAGCATGCGCAGAATTTGCTCAAAGTTCTGGTTGCGTGCCTGCGCGCTCTGGAGCTTGTACAAGTTCACCATTTCATCGAAGACAACGAGCAGGCCGGCGTAGCCAGCGAGTTTGACGAATGCTGCAAGCAATTTCAGCGCGTCATAGATGTCATTGTCATCGATGATGCTCCTGACGCCCAGCGCCTGTCTTGCTTCTGTCTTCGTTGAATATTCGCCACGCAGCCACCGTAGCGCTGATGTCTTGAGGACCTCGTCGCCCTCCTCGCTGCCGCGCCAGTAGGCCTTCAACACGGTCGCATAGTCGTAGCCGCCGACCTCCTCCTGAAGATGGGCAAGGCGTTCGTCTATGACGCGCTCGACAGGCGCGCCCTTCCTTCCCGCCTCGTTCATGCAGTCAGTCACGAAACGCTCCACGACGCTCGGCAGCGCGCCTCCCTCGGGCTTCGTCCTGGTGGCCATGTTCCGGACAGCCTCGGCATAGAGTCCCCTCGCCTGGCCGGCAGACGCATGAATTCTGCGGTCGGGACCAAGGTCGGCGTGGATAGTCACGCATTTCCGTTCAAGCGCTATCAAGCGGACGAGATTCAGGAAGAACGTTTTCCCCGCCCCGTACTCGCCGATGACGAATCGGATCGCCGCACCGCCATCTGACAGGCGATCAATATCCCGGACCAGGGCTCCCACTTCCGCGGCCCTTCCGACCTGCACGTGGCGAAGTCCCGTCTTGGGGACCACACCGGCGGCAAGCGCCTGGAGGATGACATCGCGGTCGCGCGATTTGATGGTCGTTCCTGTCGTCATCTTTCCGCTCCCGCCCTTTGCAGTTCCACCCGGACATGTTCAACGACCACAATGTGCTCCTCTCCGTCGAGGATCGGTTCGTCGAACTTGTCGAAGCCCCATTCATTTATCGTTTCGATCGCGCCGTCCGGCAACAGCCGCAGTTTCCTCGCCACGTCTTCAAATGCGTCACGGCCTAGTTCTCCGGCTCCAAGAAGGCAGGAAAGCAGTTCGGCATGAGCCGCATCAAGTCCTTCAAACCTCGAGTCTCCTCGCAGGGTCGCCTCCATTGGGGCCGGCGGTGGAGAAAGCGGCTCGTCTTCGACAAAGATACCCGCGAGAAGTTGGGAAACGGCTGACGTCTCCGACTTTATCCGTTCGAGCCGAGCACGGTCGATCCGTATGCCAGATGCTTTCGATGCCGAGGCTTCGGCAGGAATGGGAACACCGCCAGCCCGTATTTCCGGTGTGACGGCTATGGGCTCGTCCAGGACCACCGAACCGCGATGAAGCGCGGAATATAAATCCTCCACTGGATACCCAAGCGTTTTGTACAAGCGCTCGAGAAACTTCACCTCATCCGGAGCGGCGTGTCCGTCCGCGAGCACCGCTGACGTGGCCGACCGGATCGCGCTGTCGCGCGCCTCGGGTTTGACGCTGCGCAACCTCTGCATGGCGGATTGCCGGGCGGGAGCATCCTTCAGCAGCGTGCTTGCGTAGGCCATAAGCCTGGCGCGCTCAATTCCGCCGAGGCCGGGAACCGATCGGATGTCGCTCTTGATCGATTCGAATTCACTGATCTCGATCTTCCCATCAGAAGCGGCGGCAAGCGCAGCGACTTCGACCATGGCCTTGGCAGAAGCATAGCTTGGAGCCTCGCCATCCACGGGCGCCCCGTCTTTCGCCTTGAACAGTAGGACATAGCCGTCGGCATCGAGATTCCGGGCGCCGTATCTCCGGTCTGGCTCGAACCCTACATCGAGTTTGTCCATGAAGGCTCCGACTTGATTGCAGAACCCGGAGGGAAGTTTGCCTTTCGGTGGGGTGTCCACTCCCAATGCCGTGGCAAGTTGACCTACTCTGACCCCGGCAATGTTGCGGCCTCCGAACAGGTGTTCAACATTCCCTAGGACGGCGGTTCCCATTACCGAAGGCGATGTCAACAACTCCTTCGGCAACAGGAAGGCGGCCTCGATCGTGCCCTTCGCCTCTGGACTTTTCCCCAGCAGGCGGCTGTACGAGGCGAGTTCGTCGGTGCATGCATTGAGGAGGTCCCGCAAGCCATCGAGGGGCGCGGAAATCGCGGCGATGTCGGGAAGCGGCCCGGTCTCGCTGTCGGACAGGTCAAGGCTGCATTCGAAGCCGCCGCTCGCCGCATGATATTCGATCTTGAGCTTGGTTTTCGGCGGATTGACCTTGAGTCCTAGCGGGTAGCGAGATGCGAACCGCATTTGCCAGAGCTCGGCAAGTTCATCGAAACATCTCGTCGCAGGCGTTCGGAGATAAGTGTCCGGAAGCGAGAGAACCCAGAGAAGTGCGTCCGTGCCGTCGAAAGAAGTCGCTGAGGCGAGTTTGCGCCCAAGATGGAGCCTGACGGACAACGGCATTTCATATCCGTTCCGGAGATCGGGCGAGAGTACCGGGCGAGAGATTTCCGGATCTTTGACGAGCTCCGCAACGTCAAGAAATTTCGACGCGTAGTTCCTAAACGAGTGATTTTCGCCGTGGAGTGCAAGGAGGCGCCTGACCTCCGCAATCAAGGCAGGCGTCTCGTCTTTGACTGCATCCACGAGCATGCGGCGTTCAAGGCCGTAGAAAAACAGGAAGACATATCCAATGCCGATCCTCGGATCCTCCCTTCCGCTCGCAAGCCAGTCGAGATAGGTCCGCCTGGCAACGGGAGGAATGTTCGAATATGACGGCCAATAAGGTAGGAGGCTGCCTGACTGATCGCTGCCCGATGGGGCGATCGCGCATGACGGATCCACGAGGCAATTGTTCCCGCGGTCCGAGATCGATCCGGTGAAGGCTCCGCCTAAATAAAACATGCCTGCGTCGATGGAAATTCCACCAATCCGCACTGTCTCGCCAGGCGGAATCCATCGGGCAGGATTTCTGATCGTAGAGAGCCTGTCGCGACTTGGCGGTGACGGCGCTAGTAACCCCCTGTCTCGTTGGTCCGGGCCGTTGGTGAATCTTGGATCGGGGTTGATCCGAGGATCAATCCACGCCTCCCTAGCTCGGACCTCAGATAAATCTCCGACGACGCTGCTGCTGCTCGTTGAGGCAAACTCGCGCGATGGGGTTGGCTGGACGCTCCGTTCCTTATTCTTTGCGGCGCGGTAAAAGAACCAGGCGGCCAATACCAGGCCCGCAAGCACCCACCCCATCGTCGCCCCCGGCTTGCTTTGGATGTTCTTCCCCGAATAATTGCATATTCGGGAGCTCCGGTACAAATTCTTTGCCAGCCACTGAAGCATTTCCAGCAGTCGACGTCAGTGTTATTCGTGCTCGTTTAGCGATCCAAGCGTGTGGAAGGCCTTGTCCCGCGGCAGGAACACCCGTAGTGGCATGAACTTAGGCGGGTTTTGACGTGGACGGGTTAGTCGAGCTTTTCCCACAGCATATGGCGAAAAGTGCGGTTTGGGCGCATTGTGGTCAGCGCATCGGGGGCGGCAATGGACCATCGTGTCCGACTTAAGCGACGGCGCGAAGCAAGGTCGGTGACGCGATGTTCGCGACAGCATTCGAAGGGAAGCGGACGTTGGACTGTCGCAGCTGCACTCGCCGTTGCTGGCATTGCGGGATATTTCGGGTGGAGCTTCGTCTCAAGAAATAGTCCGGAAATCGTTTCTTACGCGCAGGGCAAAGCTTCCTCCGATCAGGAGGATTTGGTCGGCCGTGCTTCCGTCATCGACGGTGACACAATCGAAATCCATGGCAAGCGCATCCGCTTCAATGGCATCGACGCGCCCGAGTCGTCTCAAACCTGTGCAGACGGAAATGGCAAAGCATATCGATGCGGTGCAAAGGCGGCCGAAGCGGTGGACCAATTTCTGGCCGCCTCATCTCCGACCCGATGCGTTTTCGTCGCCCGTGACCGTTACGGCCGTTTCGTCGGGAACTGCTTCAGGGCGGACGGAGAAAGCGTTCAGGCCGCACTCGTCAGGGATGGCTGGGCTCTTGACTGGCCGCGTTATAGCAACGGCGCCTACGCCGACCTGCAGGCGGCGGCAAAGGCCGAAGGCAAAGGGATATGGATCGGCGCGTTTGAACGTCCGTGGGAATGGAGGGCGGATCGCCGGAATGGCAAGGCTGCAACCGCGCCGATCGTACCGCTTGTCGGCGTCTCGTCCGGTTCCGACGGATGCAACATCAAAGGCAATATCAATTCGTCGGGCGAACGCATCTATCACGTGCCCGGCCAGGAACACTACGACAGGACCCAAATCACGCTGAGCAAGGGCGAGCGATGGTTTTGTTCGGAGGCCGAAGCACTGGCTGCAGGGTGGCGACCCGCCCTTCGCTGATCGTCGAAACCGTCTTACCCGTGCTGCAGTTGCCTCACTGAATCTTCGCGCCGATCTCCGTTGTCGAAGGCGAATTGCGTTTCCTGACCCGGATCTCTATCCGACGCCGCGATTTCACGTCACCTGCTTGGGTTCCGTTGGTGAGGGTGTCGTCGGGAAGGATCAGTTGGGCCCCCGACATGGGCAGAATGGTAACCGCCTGGAGAGCTGGTACGCTCTTCAGGACTTTGGCTACGGCAATCGCACGCGCTAACCCCAGACCCGCATTGTCCGCAGGGTGCAGTACGCCGACGGGGGCAGTGCCGCCGAGTACGTCTTGAAGCTCGGCATCAAGGTTTGATCCAAGACGCGAGATCTTCTGCTCATCGGTGTGCCCGATGACCTCCACGACGTCCACCGCATATTTCGCGGCGATGTCCGCAATCTGTCCGGCAGTGTTTTCTCGCAAGGCCGCGTCAAAGCTCGGGCTGAGTTCCGCGCTGCCTGACTTGAAGAAGTATCCGTTCGTTTCGCTGAGGCTGATAATCGGCGGCCATTCGTGGGGCTTTGCGTTGCCTTCAGATTCCTTAGCCTTGCGGATGACCTCAAGAAGTTGCTCTTCCGGCGTCTGCTTCGAGGGTGAGACGACGACCTTGTCTCGGAGCACTTTGATCGCTGGGGCAAGCTTTTCGATGTCGTTGGCAGTCAGCCCGGAATCCCGGAGCCGTACTGCCATGGGCACAACTTCTTCGAGAGTGAGACCGGTCTCCAATATCTGGTCCACCTTCGTTTTTGCGAGTTCCAGTTCCCGCCATTCCTTTTCGAGTCCGTCGCTACCAGCAACTGTCTTTCGGAACACCTCGAGCTTTTCTTCGAGCAGAGCGTTGGAGGCCTCCTGCTTCTGAAGTTCAACCTCGACCGCCAGCTTGTCCGCTTTGATGTGTTCGGACGTGGACCGCTCTCTCGCGATGATCGCACCAGCAGCCAACAAGAGGCAGAAGACGAGCAACAGCATGGACTCGGCCATGGTGAGACCGAGAATAAGGCCGCGGCCATAGCCTCTCTGCTCGCTTGAGACGGACGTTCCCTGAGTGCTCAACGACGGTTCCACCACCGCTTGCTGTCAGATTCACTCTCGACAGATTTATTCACGGGGGAAATTGCATCCCCTGCCGCTTCGGGCGCATCCTGGCCGTTTGGCTGCTGCGCTTGAACTTCGACAGGGGCGGCCAAAGCAACGATGTCGTCGAGAAGCGGGGTCGACCCCAAGCCGTCGGTGAAATGGTGAACACCGTTTGCCCCCCCTGAAGCGCCATCGGATAGAGGTTCGAATACGCCGAGCTTAGAGCCTGCGCGCGTTTCGAGGAGCATCCTTTCAAGGAACTTCTGCATCTCCGCATTCTGTTGTTGGATGTGGCGAGCGAGGCTGTCTGTGCTCCGCTGAACTTGAGCCGACGCCTCTACCGACTTCTCCATGATCTGAAGCGACCTCCCGCTTGTCTCCACGATTTTCGCGACGGCATTGGTGATCAGGTCCATGCGGTGAGCCTGATCTTTGCTGAGGGCCTCGGTCCTGGCGCCGTAGTCGACAACGATTTTGCCGAGCTCCCTGACAAGCGGACCGAGCTCGTTCTTCAGGACGGCTTCGGGTATCATGACCGCTTCGAGTTTCCTGGCCACGGCGTCGACTTGGCTTCCGAGTTGAGACGTCGAGCTGGCCATCCCGCTGTTGGCCTTCTCGAACACGTCACCGGAGCTGTCGACCTTTTCCGCGATTTCGGAGAGCTTGGATGCAATCTGACCAAAGCTGGCGTCGATCGCAGTGCTGAGTTTCGCCGACGCATCCTGAACTGGCTTGATGGCTTCGTTCGCCATCCTTTCCAAAGCGCCCTTCAGTTGCTCCCCAGTATCATCAGCATGCCTGACGATCTCGTCGAACCCCTCGCTGATCATCTGATTGCTCACCCGACGGAAGTCGGCGAATTCGCGCGTGGCGCTTTCCATCTCCGAGCGTACGCGTCGCGTCATTGTTGCCAATTCATGGCGTGTCGCCCTCTCGACATCGAGAACGTCTCGCCGCGTCTGGTTGTAGAGGATGCGGAGAGAGATTCCGAAGATCGTGGACGTGATCGCGATGCCGAAGTTCCGGATGACATCGTCTGTCGAAGACACTGAGGTGAATTGATATAGGGAAACGCCCAAGCTCGACAGCGTGAACAGGAAGCCCATGTAATAGAGGTTGTCGCCGGTCTGCTCTTCGTGGAGCCGGATCCGCCCCGAAAACCAGGACAGCGACAAATATCCGATCATGAGCATGATCGGGACCGTCATGGAAACGAACGGATTCACCCCCCACAGCTTCGAGACTGCGATGAAAATGCAACCGGTGAGGGTAAACGCGGCGAAGGCATAAAGCGGCAGGTTCCGGAGAAGACCGGTCGAAAACTCTTCGCCGACTGTGTGACGGTTCAATTCATTCCCTCCAGTCGTGGCGACGGCAGAAAGTTGCCGCGATTTTCTACGACCCACTTAGCCCAGAATTCCAGATGATCGCGCCCGTCAAAGGGTTTGGCCGCGCGATCGACATACCAGATCGCGACGTCGACCCCGTCCAGCGTCGTCCGGTATTTGGCGTTCGCTGGACTGTTCAGATACGCTTCGTAGCTGACCCCTGACTTGTACTGGGAGTACAGCTTCGTGTGTTCGATCATGTCGGAGGCGACGATCAACTGCTTCGCAGCACCGGGTTTGGAAAACTTGTCGAAAACCGTGAGCTTGATTTCTTGAATGGCCGCCATGATCGGCGACTGATTGCCGGATTGGCCATTAGGGATGCTCTCCGAAACCTTATCCAGCGGCTTGTTGAAGGCTTCCTCCCACTGGCGCTGGCGTCTTGCAGGATTATTGGTCCATTGGTCGACTGAAGAGCCGTCACCAGGATTGCAGCCGTCAAACATCTTAACGAGCTCGCCCGGGTTCTCGGTAAGGCCAAAAATCTCCAGCAATCCGCCGACCGGGATCGACGATACGGTCTTTTGGAACCTATTCTTGATATCGAGCAGCGTAGTGTCGGAGATCGGATCGGTCGTATCGATCAAGAACACGTTTACCGCCATGGGGCCGTCAAGCGGACACAAGGTTTCCTTGGCCAGCTTCGTTTGGGAACTGGCCTTCGCGTAAAGGTATCCCAATCCACCGATCAATGCTCCGGAGAGGACGAGCAAACATATGCCGGCCACAACAGTGCCCAATCGTCCCGGTTTGCGGCTTTTTCTTCTTCTCGTCCTAGCCATTGGGAGCCGTCTCCGGATGCAGCTCGTCCAGTTCGCGGTACTGGTCGATGCCGTCGTCGCACACTGCAGCGATTTTTCTGATTTGGTCGGATAGGTCTGCCTGTGCCTTGCGTATGGATTCGGCGACGTCCTTGTCCGTCAGTTCGCTTTCCCCTGCTTTCGTAGGTTGGATGCGGTCCAGCTTGTAAGCGCCGTCGAAGTACTTCGGAGCTGCTTCCGTCCGTGCCTTGGCATTGGCTTCCCGATAGCGTTTAAGCAGCACGTTTGCAGTCCGCTCGAGCTGCTCCTGGTATTGGACAAACAAGGAGAGCAGCTTCGCCCGATGGGCGATGATCGCATTGTGGTCCCTGCGGCGGCCGCTGAGGTCCCTTATGATCTCGTCGACCTTCTCATTGTGGTCGTCTCGTACGCCGAGCAGTTCTTCGATGAGGTCTTCCTGACGGGTGGCGTACGTCGTGCGCGCTGAAAGCAGCCTTTTGTACACTGCCGCATATCCGAGATACGGGTCTTTCAGGTACCAGCCGTCAATAAAGGCAAAGATCGAAAACATCAGGCCGATGCCGAAGAGCAGCCAGGATTTGATGTCCACAAGTCCGAGCGGGTCATGCCGGATTCTATCCATAACGATTGGTCCGGCATCTTCGAGAATGCTCCCGGCTACCTCTCGATAATGCGCAAGCCCAAGATTCAGCGCGACGGCTAGCGCAGCATAGCCACCGATGGAAAGGTATCCGAGAAGCTTCAGGAATAGGGACCGGTGGACGGTGAGGCTGACGCAAAACAGGGCGAAAACCAAAGCGATCCCGATATTGAGGAACGAGAAACTCATGGCCTCGGTAACGCCCCCGACAATTCCCATATCGCTTCCCTTCGCGAGGAAGACGCCGTTCATGATCGCCTCGACGAGAAACAGGAAGAACAGGAACGACACCTTGAAGAACCATACGTGGCCCTCCGACAGCCGCGGGGCGCGCGTGATCCCGTGCCGCCTGCGGAAATCGGCATAGTCTTCTTCGGCAGCGTTCAGTGCCCGTCGCAAACCATGGAGTTCGTTGCGTCCCCTGACGACCTCCGCCTTGAAGTTGGAAACGCCTTCGGCGTTTGCCTTGTGGATGTCGGAAAACTGCCCCTCGAAGTCCAAGCCGCCAAGCCTGCTGGCGAACGAATGGAGCTGATCTTCCAGGTTATTGTACGCGGTGTTCCTGGTGTCCTGGACCTTGCTGACGATCGCCAGTTCGACGTCATCAAGTGATTTCGAGCTCTTCGAGGGCTGGTCGGCTGCACCGCGGGTTTGCCCTTCTTCCGCGAGCTTCATGTCTCGTGCGACTCTGTCTACGTCCAAGTTTGGAAATATTTCAGTCGTGACCACAAAGTCATGGCTCGTCTCGCGGACCTTTTCCAAGATCCGGTTGAGCCCATCAAACGCCTTCGTCAACTCTTTACCCCTTGCCCACTTTCCCATGGTCAGCCCGTGCGAGACCTCTTAAGCAAAGAAACGCACGCGGACAACAATAATGACGATCTATATGAGTTGCGGCAGAGGAGGACCACAGAATCAGTCACCTGTTTGCAGATCGAAACGGGCTACGCGGATGACCAGGGATTGTTCTAAGAAATGTCGCCCTGAGGCGATTGTCGGTACCTCCCTCGCGCTTGATAGCCGGAAACAATTTTGAGAAGAATTGGCCTGTAACACCGAACCATATGCATCATGCCCTCCCGGCCCTACCAATCGAAAAGAATCGATGAACTCGAACGCATTTTCAAAGAGATACGATCCGATGGACCTTCGCTCGAGCTGTTGTGGCGAGAACTAGAGCACCGGTCGACCCATCGAGCCGGGCAACTCCAGAGAAATGTTGCAGCAGCCCGTAAAGTGGCCGAACGAGCAAAGTCCGGTCAGACGCCTGATTGGCGCGACGACATGCAAACGCAATTGCAGCTCACCGGGACTGATCTAGCATCTTCGCAGTGTGAAACGAGGAATCCGGGGTCACTTCCCAATCGCATGTGTGATACCAACGGTTCCGGGGTGGACGTCGCCCGTCAGGCGGAAATGAACGACAGGTTTGGGATGCTTGATCGCGGCGAATTGGACAGGCTTGGCAATATCTACGAGCAGCTCCGACTAAAGCTTCTGGATTTGACCAAGAAAAATCGGATGCTGAATTACTCGATCAGCGCCCGATCAAAACGCCAGTTACAGATCGTCGATGAGGTGCTTGAGGAAGCATACTCGAAACTCGTCGAAGACGACGGCTCGTTTAGGATTGTCCATCTCGATGAACCCGAGGGCCTCCCGCCAGAAGAGAAGACCGAGGAGTTCGTTGACGCGTTCGAGCACGCAAAGGTTTCCGACATCGATTTCCTGACTGCGCTGGACAACTTGGTCGCCAGCGCAACCGATGATGAAATGGCCGTTGAACGGCTCGAGAGGGCCCTCCGCGATCGCGTGCGCTCCCAACTTGGACTCCCGCCTCGGCCCAAGCGCGCGGACGTCAATCGCAACGAACATGCGCGGTCGCTCGGCATAGACCCGAGTCCCGAGCTCCAACCGGCGGGCACGAAGAAGACGCACTCCGACCGCTTTCTCCAGACGTTGAAATATCCTGACGAGCTCGAGGCCTTAATGGAGAAAATCTCCGCTGAGGCCCGGCTCGCCGAACAGGAAGCGGGCCTGTCGACGCTGTTTTTGGCTTTCGGCTTCCTGGAATGGTACGACAGCGATGCCTCCGACAAGCCGATCTACGCGCCCCTCCTCCTTCTCCCTGTCAAGATCGAACGGCAGAAGGTGCGAGGAAAGCACGTCTATGAAGTTGCGGCGCGCGAAGGCGCTGCGGAAACAAACATCAGCCTTCAGAAATTCCTGGAAACGAAATTTGGCAGAGACCTTCCGGATTTCGGCGACGCAGACGACGGGGGATCCGTAGAGAGCTATCTGGCCAAGGTCGAGGCAAGCATCGAAGGATTGAAAAGATGGCGGGTTCGGCGTTGGCTAGTGCTAGGCCATTTCGCCTTTAGCCGCATAGCAATCTACGAGGACACCAAGCCGGAGAAGTGGCAGAACCACCCTGCCGCACATCCACTTGTCGGCTCGCTCCTAAGCGGCTTCGAGCAGGGCGCCGATGGTGACGGGCCCTCGTTCCATTCTCCTGAAGATTACCTTATCGACGATCCGGAGATCGAGAAGTCCGCCCCGATCCTGATCCAAGACGCCGACGCCTCGCAACACAGCGCTCTCGTGGACGTGATGCGGCAAAAGAATTTGGTGATCCAAGGGCCCCCGGGGACTGGGAAGTCCCAGACCATCACGAACATCATCGCAAATGCCCTGGCTGCTGGGAAGACGGTGCTTTTCCTGGCCGAGAAACAGGCAGCCCTCGACGTTGTCAAACGGCGGCTCGACAAGTCCGGAGTTGGCGAGTTCTGCCTGGAGCTGCACTCCGACAGATCGTCTCCCAAAGCTGTGGTCCAAAGCCTCGCCCGCCGATACGAAATCGGCGTCGGGCGGTCTGCTAGGGCAGCTACGGCACAGGAGGACACGACGTGGGCCTTCGCACGGGCCCAAATCTCTGAGTACCTGAACGATCTGCACTCCGAAGCCGACGATGGAGCGACTCCGTTCGAACTGATTTGGAAGTCGATCCGAGGACATTCGGTAAATGCCGATCTTGGCGACTTTTTCAACGACGTCCATATGCCGGACGATCTGCTGGGCGATCCACGCAACCTGCGGGACGTCAGAGGTAAATTGGAGATCTTCGCGGCGAGCGCGCAGGCGTTCCTTGATTCCTATGGACACCCGTCGGCATCACCATGGAGTGTGACCCCTCCGGGCCACCTACCCGCGTACGAGCGCGATCAGTTTCTCGTGGCGATCCAAAGCCTTCGAGATGCAGCTGCGGAATTGGCGAAATTTATGGATCGCCACGAGGGTCTGGATATTCTTTCCGGCGAAGATGGAGATGCGGTTTCGGCCGCCGACAAGATCATACCGGAGCCGTCGAGCCCTTCGACGATAGGCAAGATTGCCGCCATCGATCTCGATGGCCTGCAGCATGGATTGTCCCTTCAATCCTCGTACCTTTCGGCAGTTCAAGCAGTCGACGACTTGCCGTCAGCAGGAGATCTCGACGCGCCGACTCTTGATACGGCCCGTGCGATCGTCTCAGCGCTGCCTTCTCAAGACCTTGCCGAGCTTAGCCCCGTCGGCCTGCGGGCCTATGCCTACCGCACGATACACCGGAACAAGGGGTTCCTCGACGCGCTTGAATCGATGGGCCAAGCAATGGAATTGCTGGGCTTGGGAGGGTCCGCTCCCGTTCACGCTCTCGACGCTGTTGCAGCAGCTCTCGAGGTTACCGAGAGCGCTCACCCTGAGCATCTGCAATGGGTCGGCGCTGTCCAGATTGATACCTCTATTTTCGGCCTGCTATTTGATCAATGGAACGCTCTTTCTCGCGAAGAGTTGGAACTTCGCCAAGCGGCGAGAGGGTTCACCGAACCCAAATGGCCGGATGCACGGGAACTTGACGAAGCCGGCGCTGCATTGCGAAAGACCGGGATCGGCAGGCTCTTCAGCGCGATACGCGGAGACGTCAAAGCCGCGAGCGCATTGTTGGAGCGGCTCCGGCTTCCGGCAGAACCGAACTCCGTCGACATGCTTGTCCGAATCTCCAAACATGTCCGGTCGGTCGAGGTGTTCGCGTCCCATCGCGACGCGGAAGCCGCGATTGGCAAAGCCTGGGCAGGGATGGCAACGCCGTTCGTGGCTATCGATCAGGGGATCAAGCTGCGCGAAGCCTTGGAGCACAAGCTCACGGGGCTTCCCTCCGGAAACAGCGTTGCCAAAGCCATAGTCGGATTGACTGCAGGTTCTGTCTCCGCATTCGCAAAGCTTTCGCGAACGGCAGATCCGTATAGAACCGGACGGGCACGGTTCGATGAATTGATTGACGGGCACCCGATCGAGGACGCCGCGGAACAGTGCACAAAGAATCTGGAAGCTTTTGAGCGTGTTCTCGGACTGGACCCGGATGACCGGCTCTCATCTTCCACGCTTTCGCTCTCGACCCTCGCCGAGATCGATGCCGCCAGGACACGGTTGTCGCAAGCGCTGATCGCGGTCGAAAGATCTCCATTCGCCGTCGCGGTGCGCTCGCTGGCGCCTGACAACGACGGGGTCGCGCAAACTGAAGACGCCATGGGATATGTGCGATCAGTCAAATCGGCGCGACTGCCCGGACCGATCCTTGAAGGGCTTCTCTCTGCGGATGCCTTGGCATGGCGCGACCGACTTCGCGAGATGGCTGAGTCATATGACCGCGTTACAGGCCAGCTCAGCCACTCGGCGAAGCGTCTTGATGAATTCGGGGTTCGTGGCATGGACGCATTCGATCTGCGGTCCATGATCCCGCATCTTGAAAGGCTCCTGGAACATAGAGAAGAACTTTCGGAATTCATCTCCCTCCGCAGTTCCCGAGCTGAAATCGAGGGAGCAGGCCTCGTCGAATTCCTTTTCAAGACAGATGGGCTGCTGGTCCCTCCTTCGCGGCTTCCGGCGGTATTTGACGCGGTTGTTTCCCGACTTCGTGCCAAGGCTGCCCGTCGTCTCTCCTCGTCGTTGGCTAACCGGACTGGCAACGAACTCGATGCTAAACGAAAGACGTTTGCCGAGCGTGACAGACAGAAGATCCTTGGCGACCGCGAGACTGTCCGGGCGCGTCTGCTCACAAGGCAGCCGCCGAACGGCCTCCGCAATGGATCGGTGAAGACATGGACGCAAATGAGCCTTCTGGCGAACGAGTTTCCGAAACAGAAGCGCTTCACGCCAGTTCGCGGTCTAATGGGAAGGGCTGGCGAAGCTGTCAGGGCTCTAAAGCCCTGTTTCATGATGTCGCCCCTCTCGCTTTCAAAGTTTCTCCCGCAAGGCAGATTTGAATTTGACTTGCTCGTCATTGACGAGGCGTCCCAAATGAAGCCGGAAGATGCGTTGGGCGCCATGTTGCGTGCGCGGCAGATCGTAGTGGTCGGCGATCCGAAACAGCTTCCGCCGACGAGTTTCTTTGAGCGTTCGAGCGACAATCCGGCCACGGACGACGAAGATGCGGACGAGATCGATGACGAGTCGATCCTTGAACGATGCCAGAAGGTTTTCGGCGAAGTCAGACGCCTGAAATGGCATTATCGCAGCCGTTGCGAGAGTCTGATCCGGTTTTCAAACGACAACTTTTACGAGGGCAGCCTCGTCACGTTTCCTGCCGCAAAACCCGGCTCTTTCTCTGTCGACCTGCTTCGCGTCAATGGGGAATACAAGGCCAGGCGGAATGTCGCCGAAGCCGAGCGCGTCGCTGAAGAGGCGATAGAGTTCATGCGGCACTTCTCGAACAGCGATGAGGATTCCCTTCCCACCCTGGGCATTGTCGCGCTCAACACGGACCAGAGAGACCTCATTGAGGAAACCCTGCGACGGATGTCGGGCGATGACGAACACGTCGAGACATATAGGGAGAAAGCCGGGAAGAAGGGCGAACCTTTGTTCGTGAAGAACTTGGAGAACGTTCAGGGCGACGAACGCGACTTCATCTTCATATCGATGACCTACGGCAAGGAAGCCGGTGCGACTGTCATGCGGCAGCGCTTCGGCCCGATTAACAGCAAGCAGGGTCATCGTCGTCTCAACGTACTATTTTCCCGGGCCCGGATCCGCATTGGTCTCTTCGCTTCGTTTGGCTCCGAAGACGTCAGACCGACGGAAACGAGCAAAGAGGGCGTCCACGTTTTGAAGCGATACCTCGAATATACGGAAACCGAGGGACGTGCAGCGGTCCAGCTGATCGGCGGAGAGGCCGACAGTGAATTTGAAACCGAGGTGGCCATTCGTCTTCGCGCACGTGGCCATGCCGTGGACATGCAGGTGGGAGTTTCGGGATTCAAGATAGACCTGGGAATAAGACATCCGGACCATCCGGAAATGTTTCTCGCAGGCATTGAATGCGACGGAGCTCAGTACCACTCGAGCAAGAGTGCCCGTGACCGCGACAGGTTGCGCGAAGAGGTTCTACGGGGCCTTGGCTGGAATATCCTTCGGGTGTGGTCGACCGATTGGTTTGACAACCCGGATGCCCAGACGGAAAAGCTCCTCAAGCGGCTTGAGGAACTGCGGACTAAGCCAATGTCGGCGTTTCAGGACTATCGACTTGGCCCCACGTACTTGCCGGCGATTGAGGTCATGATCGCCGAGCGGCCAGAAACAGAAGACGACGATGACATCGATAGCCAAGCCCTGTTTGACTCAATAGCGGAGCACGCGATTTCCGACGTGCAGGCGGAAACCGAGGACGGCGACGACCCGTTTGAGGAAAGCGGTAGCTTGACCGTTGATCAGGCGTATGAAGCCTTGGCGGCGTTCAGGGAAAAGGTCATCCGACCGTCGGCCTCCAATTGGGAGCCGCATCGTTCCATCCTTCGCGAAGCTATGATCGAAACGTTCGTTCGCCAGAGGATCACCGATCCAGACGACTGGTTCACTCGTGTCCCGCACTACCAGAGGTCCGGCACCGACCCGGTGGAAAAGAGGCTGTATCTGGATCACATCTGCAGCGTCGTCGATCGCATTGGCGCGGAGGCCGGACAGAAGCCGCCAGGGCGGTCCACGTCTTCCTCCTTACATGTCGCGAAGGCTGCGACCTCCAAGTCACCCGTCAATCAAATGCCAGGGTTTTATGCCGTCACCGATTTCGGTCTCGCTGGGCTGACGCCGGATCATGATCGCTTTTATGAGGCAAGCTATCGTCCAACTCTTCGACAGCTGATTGCGCAGGTTATTCAGACGGAAGGTCCGCTGTACGGTGATATTCTCGCCATCCGGATCGCGAGGGCACATGGCATGGAGCGGACGGGTTCAACCATACAGAAGATGGTGACCGACGCCGTAGACCCGCAGTTTCCCCGATCTCGTGAGGAGGAACGGGACGTGTTCTGGCCGGAAGGTTCGGCGACGGATCGCCCGGTGCCCTTCCGGGTATCGGCTGATGGAGGCCGATCCCATGCCGACACGCCGCTCGCCGAACTCGCCAGCTTGGCGTCGCCGTATTTGCGTATCAGGCTTTCCGATGATCAGATCATTGAAAAGCTAGCGGAGCAGTTCGGCTTGCAGCGCATTCGGGCCGCCACCCGAGAGCGATTTGTATCGGCGATCGCTATCGCTAAATTGTCCGGCTCCGCCTGAAGGACAATGGGCAGTGTCTGTGCCGCGCTGACTTTGCCCACGACCGGCCTCAGCCCGCCCCCAATAATGAGTTCCGCTCATTCCTGCGACGTTGTGCCGATCCTAGTTTCTATGACCATAATTATGCAGTTTTGCTCCCGGATCCGTCGCGCAGTTTGAGCCGAGGTTGGCGCGAAATTAGCTCCTTGACCGTTTCTGCCGACAGGCGCCGATCACGAAGTAGCGCCGCCGCAATGTTTTCAAGTTCGGGTCTCATGCCTTCAACGAGCGTCCTCGCGCGACGGAACTCTGCAGCGAGGACGTTTTCCACCCGGGCCTGCAGACTGCCGTTCATATGCAGCGTTACCAGCAGTTCCTCCTCGCTTGCCCCGGACAGAAACGTGAAGCCTGCACCCAGCCCGTAGGCGGCTTCCACCTGCAGGGCGGTCACGGTGGCGGTGTGAAGGTCCGAACCTTTCCTCCCTCCTCCTCCGGCAGACCTCGAACCGAACACAATTTCCTCGGCTGCAAGTCCTGCAAGCGCGACGGCGATCCGGTCGAGGAATCCGGCCTTCGTCCGTTCCGGAAAGAGCTGCTCGTCGAAACGAGCCCCTCCTCCCCGTTGCGTGGGCTCGCCTGTCGGATCGAAGGTGTCGATGATCTCCACGCTCCTGAAATCGCCAACGCCTAGCGTCAGGCCGACGACTACGTGGCCCGCCTCGTGGATCGCGTTTCGCCACAGCAACGCTTCCGGGAGAGACATGAGCTCGGGCAACTCGGCGAGCAAGTCCGCGGTCTCGAGGTCGCGCCGCGCACGGCGCGCACGGCGACGCGCCTGCCTGGCGAGCTGTTCCAGGGCCGCCCCTGTCCAGCCGTCCGTGCGAGCGGCTACGGAAGTCAGGTCCAGAGAAGACGACGCTTTGGCTAGATGCCAACCAAGAATTCCTCGTCGTCCCATCATGTCCGGCAGCGGAATGTTCACATGCCTGTCGAGGCGGCCCGGACGGGTCAGCGCCGCATCCAGCATATGGGGGAAGTTAGTCGCGCCGACCACGACGACACCTTCCCGGCCACCGGATCCATCGAGGCATTCCAGCAGACCATTGACGACCTCGCGGCTATATTGTGCGTTGTGCCCCGAGAAGGCATTCCTATCCCCAATGGAATCGATTTCGTCAATGAGCAAAATCGAAGGCGCGTTCTTCATGCCTTCTGCGAACGCGCCTCTCATCGCCTTCAAAAGATCTCCCAAATGCCCCATTGCCTGCCAGCGTGCCAGCGAACCCAAGACAAGATAGACCCCACAGGTTCGCGCGAGAGCCGCTGCGAACATCGTCTTGCCAGACCCGGGCGGACCGCTGAGCAGGATTCCTCTGTCGACTTCGGACCACCCGATCCTGCCTGCCCGCCAGTCCTTCAAGTCGACGGCAAGCTCCCTCCCCCAGTCGGCAGCGGCGCCCAGTCCATGGAGGTCGTCCAATGTCGGTCCCTGCCCTACGCTCGACTTTGGAGCGACCATGGTGGCGCGAGCCGCTTGCAAGACCTTGTCCAGCGCCCTGCCCTTGCGCCAGATTGCGGCGAGAACATGCAGAGGGACCGTCGCCAGGAATGAAGCATCCTCGTCCGACAGGATCTGGTTGCGGCAGAAACGGGCCGCCGCCTTGAGATATCGGGGCTGGATAGCCGGAAGCACCAGCACAGCATCTGCAACCGCGTCAACGTTTTCCGCGAGAAGGTCGCGGGAATGCGTAACGACGACGATGCGGTCGTTAGAACCCGTGATGCCGAGGAGGTCGAACCGTTCGGACTTTTTTCGCCCCTCCGGTTCGACCGTCATGACGAGCGTCCGGTCGCGATCGTACACGCTTCCGGTGACAAGCGATTCCCCCTTTGCCGGGAATTTGGACGCGCCCTCGTAAATATCCACGTCCTCTTCCCTCGGCGCGATCAGGACGATTACGGCCGGTCCTCCCGACAGGAAGTCTCGTTGATCCCGGAGTGCCCGCATTACCGAGCAATAAGCGGCGAACCGCGCTGCATTCAAAGCGAGCTTGGCGCTCAGCGCTTTCGACGGGCGTTTCATTGGATGTCCTGACTTGATGGTTCCGCGCGCTCGGCGGCGCAGCAACGATGGTGTTCGGAAGCCGCGTTCAGCCGCGAATGCGCCGAACGGCGGTCTCGGGTCCGATCCTGGCTTCGTCTAGATCGATCTCGACGAAACGTCGCAGGACCAGCGAGGAAAGCCCTGCTATCGGGACTGTCTCATGGAAGGCGGTCAGGCATTCGGCGATGGTGAGGGAGCCGTGCTCGTCCAACGCCGCCAGCACGTGGACCCGGTCGCCCAGCGGACAATGCCAGCGGGCGTACCGAAGCAGGTCCATGGAATTGGCCAGCCTGTGACCTGCAATGACCGTCGATTGGACGCCATATCGATAGCCCGCCTCAGCGGCAGCATCCTCGACCCATGGCTCCAGACGACAGCTTTCAGACACTGCATCGACGATCGAAGTCCCCTCCTCCCGGACGACAAGAAAATCCGGAACGTGGCTGTCGCGCTGTCGATGCAGGACGAGCGGGAGGCATGACCATTCGACCACCGTCGGGTCGACGTCGAGCAGGCATCCGAGGTCTCGCGCGGCTTGGTTCCTGAACAAGGGCGCGCCGATGCAGCGGACAGTTCCTCGCGGACGGAAATGAAGACGCGCGGCATCGGCGCGGACGGACGCGAGTTGGTCGGTTTCGATTTCGGGCTGGGCGGTCACGGGACGCTCCTACGCATACGCAAGAATGATCGGCCGCTGCGAGTGCAGCGTCGGGGCGCGATCAGCGTATGAGGAGCGATGCCTGTTTCATGGTGGCGGGAACAAATATAGAACAGAAACAACGGCGTCAACTGCGGATTTCGGCGGCATGTCGCATAGTTGCGAGCTTCCATGCCCATAGAACGACAGCCAGCTCGGGCGTAGTTGCGCGCCTGTGATTGGCGATGCGTTGACAATTGCGGCATTCGGTAGCAAAAGCCACCAATCTCGCCTTTGGCATTCGGCTAGGTTCGCGCCCCTTTTTCGGCATCCAGAATCACGGTGTCGGTCGCGCCAGCGCCGTGCCTTACTTTCCAAACAACTCGGAATGTGAGCCGAGCCTGACAAACTCGACGAAGTCGTCATCGGCGGCATAGACGAGGAGAAAGTCACCACCGATATGGGCTTCCCTCGCCCCTTTCCACTCTCTCCCTGAGAGTTCGTGGTCGGCCCATTCCGCGCCGAGCGGCCTTTTCAGAATGATCAGGGTCATCAATTCGATGGCGCGAGTCATATCCATTTTCCCGGCCTTGTTGTATCGGTCCCAGTCCTTCCGAAATTGCTTGGTGTATTCCGACACCCTTGGAAGGGAGGCGCGCCTGGCGTCGCTCGGTTTCTTCAAGCTTTTTGCTCGCAGAATTTACTTTTTTCCGTTGAGATCGGTGAAAAGCTCATCCGGCGACGCAAAGCGAGCCTTACGTGCCTTTCTGATCTCACGCGCCTCCGCCAGGGCGGCGCGGGTTGTTGCGTTGGGAACCTTGAGCTCGAGAGGAAAACTTTGGGTGGAGACAACTCGATGAAGAAAGATCCGAACGGCATCCGAAAGCGACAGACCGAACGACCCAAGAATCGAGGAAGCCTCTTCACGAGTGTCGTCGTCGACTCGAACATGAACCATTTTGGTGGCAGCCATATCAGGACTCCTTGTGGCGATTGACCCGCTGTTGGCCCACTTACGCCGATTGCGACCTGGCTTCTATATGTATCTCAATTGCGATACAGTCAAGAGTGCGGAACTCCGTGACCGTCTGCTGCCTACCCTTCCACCGGATATCATCCAGAAGAGAAAAGGCGGCAATCCAGGCGGGCCCAAATATGCACGGCGGGCGGCGACGATACCTGCGTCGGTTGGCGATGGAGCAACACTCGTGTCGTCTACTCGTGTCGTCCTCGGCCCGCACGAGCCTGATCGCAAATCGAACGTGTTCGGCCGTTAAAAGTTGCCCTGCCGCCACTCTTGGCATTCGCCCGCTTTGTTTGGTGGCGTTTGCTACCGAATGCCGGACAATTGTATCGGGCCTGCCGTTCGTGCGAACCGAATGACATTCACGTCGGCAAAGACATGAGAATTTCCGGCTTTGGCTCTGCGTGCGAATCCCATATTGACTGCGTGAAGTACTAACAGGGAATTATTTCAGTTGAAGAACGATGCCTCTTCCACAATTCCAGAGATCGTTTTGGTTACTGACGAGGACGTACCGAGTGATTGCGCGCTCTATGCCATAATCCTCGGAGGACAGCGTATTGGATACATCGTTGTCGGCCCTGAGGGGGAAGAGCTTGTGACGGCGAGCCTCGCGGAAGCTCTCGAATTCGTCGGCAGGGTCACGCGCACAAAAGGTTTTGGCCACTGAGCGATGCTTGATGGTGCGCGGCGTTCGCCAACTCGCTTGGATCGATTGCCCCCTTAGCGGCGAAGAGACTAACCAAAGGGTGGCCTAGCTTAATCAGGCTACCGCGCCCGTGCTGCTGCTCGATCCGCCGCCCTGCCTCAAGGACAGATCTCAGTCGTCCGTACTCTGATTGCACTCCTGGATCAGTCGATCGTGAAAGCTTTCGATAAGCATGGAACATCGTCGCGAGCGATGACATGTCTCCCATCGCCTCTGCAAGCTGCATTGATGAAAGAAAATCGATGTCCGAGATGCGATCGATCACAGGGGTAGTTGTAGCCATTGCCCGAACTCCAGTGAAATGGGCCGATCAGAAGCTCCGCCCTTAACTAGCTTGAAAGGGCAGATCGCACGACACAACCCGGTCATTTTGCGAATCTTCAAACTGGATCTGACGATGCTGATCTATAGCGGGATCTACGCTCGCAATCCCCCAACGACTGGATCGCGACGGCTCCCAGGTTGAGGTTGCCGTCCAATTCTGAGAGCAATTAGGCTGATTTCTGCATCGGTTCCTCACGAAGGGCGAGAGCCCGATTTCTGGTCTCGGATTGTGAACAATTGCCTAGATCCGAACAATTTTACGAATCCTGTTCACTATATCGCAGGACGTCCTAGGTTAATGCCGCATTCCCCGACGAACGCCGGGCACAGAGGACCGAACGAGAATGACAATGAAGTGCATATCGATAGCTGTGCGGGAAGTCCGCGAAGCTCAGGGCTGAGGCCCCGGTATGTTCCGCCGGGGATTCAAATCCGGCTTTTCGACCCTTCCCTGATCGATGGATGACGTGGCGGTTACCCGCGATGGCACGGTGTGGACGAGTCCGCGACCGAAAGGTTGGCCTCGTTCCCGCCTGCTGTCCGAAACCTTCCCGTCTCCTGCTCGGCCTATCGATGCATTTCATCGCCTGTCGGCGATGCGCTGCAATTGTCGCAAGGGAAACGAACATGCGCTGCCACAACCTCCTGCTCGCCGAAGCCTTGAAGACGTCCGTCCATGGGTTCAGCTTCCGTTCTGACGTGCTCGCCAACCATCACGTGGCCGAGATCCGCGGCTCGTCCGGGGGCTGGTCTATACCGATGCCGCTCCACGTGACTGGGGCCGGGATGCCCCTGCGGTAGACGTCGAGGACAGCGTAGCCAACCGGGTGCCGCGACCAAGGAAGCGCGGCTCCAAGGTAGGCGCCGTGGTCGATCCGTTCCGTCGCAGGAGCATTTGGTTCGAAAGCGATCTAGAAGAGTCCGCCCTTGTAGTCCTCCTCACCCTCGCCGAAACTCAGGAGATCCGCGAACAGCAGAAAGCGGAGTACATCCAACATGGCAAGAAGCGAAAACATTATTTCGACTTCGTCCAGCGACAGGCATCCGGCAGGATCGCCTACGCCGTCAAGTACGAGCAGGACGTGGATGACGACCTCCGAGAAACGCTCCGGCTTATCTCTGAACAACAGGGCGATCGGTTCGCCGACGAGTTCCGGATCCTGACCGAGAAAGACCTGACGCTGGCGCAGATCGAGAACGCCAGGGAAATCCTGGCGTATGCGTCCGACTTCGACTTCGAAGGCCAGGCGCTCGTGACCGCCGCGCTGCAAGGGCTTCCCGCGCGGGTCCTGCTCGCCGACGTCGTCCGCGTGACAGGCTTGGGTGAACGCGGGCGACGCGCCGCCGTGGCCTTAGTCCAGAAAGGACTCCTGAAGGTTCCGGCGAACGTCCGGCTGACCGACAACGCGCTCCTCGTCAACCGCGCCGCACGCGAAAACCGTCGTTAATCCAATCCTCACGGCAAACTTATAAAGGCAAAGGAAAACAAGGAAATGGAGGGGGGCGTGAAACTGATGAATCCGGCTTTGGCGGGAAGCCACGAGAGATCTCACCTATTTGGCCGCCACGACAGGCTTGTCATCGACGGTCAGTCCTTCAGGGTCGAGCGCAAGGTCAAGGACTCGCACGTGCTGCAGCCCGTGACCGGCGACCTGATCGCCGAGGATTTCTTCGTGGTGAAGACGGACAAGGAGATCAACGGCTTTATCCGTTCGAAGCGCATGCGCATCGACGAAGGCTATTATTCGAAGGCCATTGGAATCCTACGGGTGCGGTTCGACGACTCCGACCTCAGCGACCTTTCGGAAGAGGATCTGAGGACCGTCGCCTGGAAGAAGGAATGGTGCGTTCGTTTCTTGGACGCCGCGGCAAACGTCGAAGAGCGTTGGCGACCCCGCCGCACGATCGACGACTGCGCGCGTTTTATTGAGGAGAACGCGGACCGCATGGATCGCTGGTATTTCGACACATTCGGAGAGCGGAGGCGGCCCGGCCGGCGACTCCCAGGCGAAGTGCGGAAGGCGTTCGATTACCCAAGTCCTCCCTCTTTGAAGAAATGGCTTGCAAAGTTCATCGCAGGGCACTGCCGCATGGACAGCTTCCGTCCTCGCTATTCGAACTGCGGAAACCGCAGCCAGCTCGATCAGCGCGCTGCCGCAGTGATCGCGGTCGAAGTCCAAAAGTTCGCCAGCATCCTGAAACCCAAGATGGCGGACATCTGTGAGAACGTTGAGCTGGCCCTCTACGAAATTAACAAAACGCTGCCGCAGCACCAGCAAGTCTACGCCAGCCCCAACGCCGTTCGCCGCAGGATTCATGCGCTTGACCCCTTCATGGTCGACGCCGGCCGCGAGGGCAGCGACTACGCTCTTCGGAAGTACACTCCGGTCGGTAAGGGACTCTCGATCACGACGGCGTTGGGCCGGGTCGAGATGGACGACTGGGAAGTCGACCTCCACACGCTCATCGAGCGCTCCGCAATCTGGAAGGCCTTGACGCCCGAGCAACGAAAGCTCGTGCCCCGCGTCCGGATGGCGTTTACGGCAGGCATCTGCTGCGCGTCTCGATGCATCGTCGGCTTCAACCTCTCCATCAACAGCCCCTCGACTGCCACGACGAAGCCCGCGCTCAGGTCGGTAATGGTCGACAAGACCGAATTAGCGGCTGCGGCGGGAGCGCAAGCCTCTTGGCATATGCATGGCCGTCCCACCTACGTGGCGACTGACGGAGGACCGGCGTACGGCAGAGAATTCGATGACGCAGCGATGCGCGCCAACATCAGTCGTGTGATCCCCGAGCAAGACCCCCGAATGCGCGGCACGGTCGAAGCCTTTTTCCGCTACATGAAGCGCCTTTGCCGCTACTTCGCCGGACGGGCGTTCGCTAACGTTGTCGAACGGGGAGACTATCCGGCGGAACAGCTCGCGGCGCTGACGGTCGGAGAATTCTACAAGACCGTCATCGTATTCATCGTCGACTACTACCATCTCCGCCCCCACCGTGGCCTCGAGGGCCGGACGCCGTACGGCAAATGGATGGAGCTTGAAAAAGCTGGCTTGCCGCCTGCCCCTTCCGAGCAACAGCTGGCCGTTGCCTTCGGGCTGCGGCGCAAAGACCGCAGCATCAGCAAGCACGGCGTCGAATTCCTGGGGATTTCATACAACTCGCTGGAACTCGCCCGCCTCTACGCTCTCTTGGGTCAGAAGAAGGTCGACGTCATCGTCGAGCCTGAGGACCTCGGCTACCTATTCGTCCGGATTCCCAAGCAGTTCAGGGGGCGGATCAAAGAAGTCCCCGAAGACCATGCCTTCCTCACGGTTCCCAGCGTGGATGGCACAGGCAACGGGAAGACGCTCGCTGAAACGCTCCTGGCGAAGCGAGCTGTGCGCGAGTTCGTTAAGGCCGAACAGCAAGCTGGCCGAACAATCCGCATCGATGCCCATCGGCACTTCCTAGATCTGGCAGAAAACGTCCGCAAGAGGGCCGCCATCGCGACCCACGAAATCACGGAAAAGACGATGGACCTGATCGAGGCTCGGATCGCGTTCTCCGGCAGGGCAGGATTTGGGTCTGTTGAACTTGCGGCCGAGGAACCCGAGGGCGACGGTTTGGGTACAGTCGTCGCGCTCTCGACGCGACGCCGTGTCGATACCGGGCAGAAGTCCCTCCCGTCTCCCGAGTCGCCCCTCGAAGAAAGTTCACCAAAGCCGACGCCATTCGGCGGAAGCATGAACCTCTATGACGGAGAAGACGAATGACGCGTCAACTTGCCGATCAAGGACTCCGCGCAGATCACGAGCGTGCCGAGGGTACGCTCCCGACGGGTTGGACCGATGCCATGTCCGACGACGACTTCCTGGATACGATCGAGGACCGCCTCAGCGAGAAAGAGAAGCGCGTCAAGGACGTGCTGCAACGCGCGAAAAGTGTGTACGTGCGCTGTGGACGGGACGACGTCGCCAAAGGCGTCCTTTCACGCTTCGTGACGATGATGCTGGCGAAGAAGAACCTTCGTCGCGATGACGGCCGCATCCTGTTCGTAACCGGCGAAAGCGGGGCGGGAAAGACCACTTTGGTGGATCGGATGCTTGAGGAAAACCCCACGCTAGCTCCGATCCAGAAGTCTTATGGCATCATCGAGCCCGTGATCTCGCTCACGCTGATGGGGCCTTCGACCCTCAAGTTTCTGGGTCTGAATATCCTGCAAAAGGCTGGGTACAAGATCACCCGCAAGTACGAACAGGGCGAAGTGTGGGACATCCTTCCCGAGCAGTTGCACCTGCGAAAGGTTCTCCTCATTCACATCGACGAGACGCAGCACCTGCTGAAACTCACCGAATCCGACAGGGAGCGGGACTCCGTCAGAAAGGCACTCAAGGGTGTCATGAACTACAAGCCCTGGCCTGTCAGCTTCGTCATGTCCGGGATGCCGAGCATCACATCTCTGGCCAAGCTTGACGAGCAAATCGAGCGGCGCGCACGGCACCTGCACCTTCCGGATGTCGTTCTTCCGGAAGAGCGCATCCTCATCCTCAATGTCGTGGCCGCTATGGGCGAAGCGGCCGGGCTCAACCCCGCCAAGGTCCTGGAAAGCGACCTCCCGGACCGTATCGCGCATGCGGCTAGGTATCGGTATGGACGTATCGCTCAGGTGATTCTCGCCGCGATTGAGCAGGCGGCATCGAAAAATGTGGACGTTCTGACACGCGACCATTTCGCCCTCGCCTACATCGAACATTCGCAGGCCCGAGGGCATGACGAAATGAACCCCTTCCTCGTTGATGACTGGATGCGCTTGGAGCCCGGCCTATTCATGATCGAGGAGTACTGATCGTGAGGAAGAACGGGCGGGCCCTTGAACCGCTTGCGTTTGCCTATCAGCTCGAGGAGCAGGAGCCGGCAGCGGGTTTCGCGTCCCGCCTCGCCGCTTTGAACGGCCGTTCGCTCAGGGATCTCCTGCGGGACATGTGCATCCAACAGCGGAGCCTCGACAAAGGCATTGCCTCGGTCGTGCGTGACATTGCCACCCTTGGGCGGGCAGATCCTGAAAACCTGCTGAGGTTTACGCCTATTCCCAGGGGCGGCAGATTCTATGATGTAGCCGACGAGACATTCGTCCGGCTAGCCGTCAACCGGACGTATTTCCGGTTCTGCGCCCGCTGCGCGAGGGAGGATATGGACCACTATGATGGTCCGTCGTCCAGCAGACCTTGGCTCCGGCTTGAATGGACCCTGTCGCATTTTCGTTCCTGTGGTCGGCACAAAGTCTTTCTGTCCGCGACGAAGCCGATCAGGACGCCCTTCGCTCCATTCGATTTCAGCGGCACAATGCGTACGTTGATGCCAAGCCTTCCCCAGATGGCGGACGCGGCCGCCTCTGCGAGTGTGTCCCCTTTCCAGGCTTGGCTTCAGGATCGGCTCCGCGGAATGCGGTCGCAGGAGAACTGGTTGGATGACCTCCCGCTATACGTGGCGGCGCCATTCTGCGAGGCCCTCGGCATTTCCTCGCTCCACGAGCCCAAGGTCAAGGTTGCAAAGTTCATCGCCACCGACTGGGCCGCAGCCGCCGATGAAGGATTCCGCATCGCCAGCGCCGGTGAGAAATCTCTTCGCATGCTTCTCGCAAGGCTCAACGACGCGCAGTCTTCCACACGTGGGTTCTGGGGGCCGCGCGACACCTATGGCTACGCATACGGCCTGCTCCAAAAGACGGTGGACGATCCGGCCTACCGCAAGCTGCGCGACGCCGTGCGCCACTTCGCCCTTGAGACCATGCCGATCGAACCCGGGACCGACGTGCTCGGAGAACCAGCGGGCGACCGCAAGATCCACACGGTTCGCACCGCGGCCCGGGACTCAGGTGTGCATGCCCTCACCATCCGTCGGCTTTTCAAACGGATGGGCGTCGACGGCGCGGGAGAGCGATCCGGGGTCATGGACCATCGCATCCTTGTCACGTCCGGCGAGGTCCATCGAGTCGTTTCGGAGCTCAAGGATGCGATCACTGCTCCGGAGGTCGAGAAGCTTCTCGGCGTTCCCCGCCTCCACCTGAAGGCCTTGGTCGCCGGCGGCCACCTTTCCGCATTGGCAGATACAGGCTCTCGACGGAATGCCAAGCGACGTTTCTCAACAGAAGTTGTCGAACAGCTTCGGTTCCGCCTTTTCGAAGGCGCTTGCGCAGTTTCAGAGCCAACCGAGCGCCAGGTCGATGTTATCGGCGCGCGGCGTGCGTCCTCCTGCAGCATTCCAGACCTTCTCGACATGGTCTTCACGGGGAAGCTGAGCTGGAAAGGCAGACTTGTCGGGAGGATGGACTACATGGCACTGCTCCTGGACGCCGACGAGATGACGCGGATCGTGCGTTCGCGCGAGACGCGCACAAACCTTACCAAGGAGGAGACAGAAGCTTTCCTTCCGGGGACGCATGATCGCGTCGTGAACGCGTTGATCGCGTCGCGCTACCTGACGCTTGTTGAGGAATTCAGCCCTGACGCGAGGCGGATAATCCCGGTCGTTTCACGGGAGACCGCAGAGGCGTTCAGGACGCGCTTCGTTTCGCTGGGCGAACTCTGCCAGAAGACTTGCATGCACCATAAGCAGGTCCGCGCCCTTCTCCGGCTGGCCGGAATCCTGCCTACCCTGCTTCCGGAAATGGTCGGTGCGTTTTTCTACGACAGGCAATCCGTTGAGCGCTTCGAGGCCGACAATCGCGACGCCTGGACCTACTACAAGGCGTCAGTTTTGAAAATGAGTAGGAAGCAGGGGGTGAGCGCGAGCAAGGTTGCAACCCCGCCGCATCCGATTGCATCCGAAGCAAGTCGATATGACTAGAAAGCCCGTTGGTGAGAACAGGCGTCATACTGGAATTGGGGATTTCCAATTGGAGACGAAAAAGGTACCGACGAGGCGTAATACCATGACAAATTTGCCGCCGTTTATTGTCTGTGCAGGCTATGGCCGCAAAGGAGAGAACAGAAATTGAGAGGCACAAGAGGTTGGGATACAACTAAACTCAGCATCAGGTACGCGCCATCGCCTCGAGAGGTATACTGGATCGGGACCTTCGAAGATTCGGCCGAACCGGAGTTCACGGGCTTCCATCCTGGTGTCATTCTGAGTGGAACGAAAACCCTGAATGAGCTAACGGAATGCGTTACGTTCGTGCCAATAACCAGCAGTGAGCCGACCCCTGGCGCCACTGGTCGATTTCCACCTTACGTTTTCTCGCTTTCGCAGAATCCTAATCCAGTTGATGATCGTCCCGTGTGGGCAGTCTGCAACCACGTGATGACGGTCAAACTGTCGAGATTGGAAAGATACATCGGGGAAACCGGGCCTGTTGTGCCTAAGGTCTCTCATTCTGACTTCGAGGGTATTCTCGACGCCGTAGCCAATGGAATGGTTGCATTGCGCAATCTCTATGAAAGCCGTGCGAAACAAGCCTTGAATGATTTGGCACAAACCCATATTCAGACCATGTCGACCATGGTCGCCGAGCAGGATGCGCAGCGCGAAGCTTATTTTTGGCAGCGGCTCGACGAGATGACCGTGCCGGCGGGGTCTTCCCAACCCTTGACTGTTGAGACTTGATCGCTTATGTGTGTCTTCGTGGTTGCGACCACACTGGCCCGAAAGGGTCATCAAAGTTACCACCTGAGGGTGGATTAAAAAGGCAGCTGAACAGGCTGCCTTTTTCAGTTTTCCTCTTCAAGGCTTCCTTTGTTTAAGGACTTTCAAGCCCTGAGGTCGCGTTAAGTCGCTGCATCCAGGTGTTTGAAGCTTGCATTGTGCCGAGCAAACTTCTCCCGAGATGTCGAGGAGACGAAGCATGCGCCGCAGGAAAAACATGAACCGCCCTACTGGCACTGACGCTTACTTGGGCATTCCTGCGACAGTTTTCTACGAGAACGGTACCCGACGCACTCCAAACTACATTGTCCGTTTCATACGCAAGGCCTTCAACGATCCAGCGCTGCCGCCGTTCTGGGAACTGACGGTTGGAAACTCAAGGTATTCGTACCGAGTCATCCTGAGCCTCCCTGCCGACGAGCTCGAAACCGCCATGCAGAGCCTTCCGTTACCATCGGCCGAAAGGAATGGCGTCGACTTCATGCGCGCATACAAGGAGGTGATCCTTCCTGAAGACATAAGGCGGCTCAGCGGCGACGCGACGATGGCGTTCCTCACCTACAAGGTGGAGTTCGCGCCGCCGGGATCGCCATACAGAAAGGGCCAGCGTTACAACGAGGCCGACCTGACGCGTCCGATTACGCATACCGATGCGGATATTGCCGAAAACGACAGGCGCAGGGATGCCCTACTGAGGCGTTTCGAAGCCGAGATAGCCGAGGCTCGCTTACCCTCTCTCCGATTCTGAACTGCCAGAACTGGGTTTTGCGTTCGCCTTCACTGTCCCATAGGCGTCGCGCCCCAGGAACCGCACGGACGGCACCATAGTGGGCGGCGGCCGCGAGCTAACCTCAGGCGTACAGCACTCATTGCGGAGACGTCGACCAGCCCTCCTGGCCGCAATGCTTGACATCAAACGGTGAATCCTTGATTGCCGACTATCGCCGGATCGCGCTAACCAGCGGAACGGCAAGGATTCGAAAGCTGCCTAAGCCGAAGCCAAAGAAGGAGCGAGACTTTGTCTGTGGAACACTCCGACGACATCGACCCGAAGATCGAAGAAGTTCCGGCCGACAGCAGTCCGGATGGCGAAATCTTTGACCTGTGGAAGGACGGAAAGCATGTTGCCTACGTGGTCATTCCGGCAAAGACCGGGAAACGACACACAGTGGTTGGTGACTTGGGCGACGCTCATAAGGCGCTCGGAGTGTTGAATTCCGGCAAGCCAGAATGAGCGGCAGCATATGCCTCCGCATTGCGGATGATATCCGAATTTAACAGCCCTTTTGCACGCAAGTCCACGAAGACCGGATCATCGAGCTTCAGGAGGGCCCCCTCGCCCCATTCCGCCTCGATGGCCTGCCACTTCTTTGTGACTTCCTGCCATCGTGCGTACTTCGCCCTGACGTCCTTCGACGCCGAGGTCGCCAAGTCCGAGAAGTTCCCCTTCAAGACGTTGGCCATCATTCTGACACTGCCGGACCGCTCGAGCTCGGCGAGGACGTAAAGCTTTTCATCCTCGGTCAGCCTGCAAAAATATCGCGTCCCGTTTTCCATCGCCGTCAACCTTATGCTCCTGTTGAAGGAAGGGTCAGGCGCCGGCTTGCTGGCGTCAATCGGTGCCACGATTCTTTCTAGCTTCGTCCCAGGCCAAGACGTGAGGGCCGTTTAGCGATGAGGAAGAAGCCTGAGCGGTGGAACCCTCGCAACAGGTGTCGAAGACGCCGCTTCAGTCCGGAAAAGCCTTAAACAGGCATCGTTCAACGCTTCCTGCACCCAACTTGCTTTCTGGCATTACTTTGAGCCGCACGGAAGCCTCCGGGAGGAGCCGGAAAACTTTTACGAGGACTAGAGAGGTGCCGACGCTTGGTTATGAAAGCCGAAAACGACCGCGGACAGCCATCTCCCGGCACTCCAGGATACAACTTTGCGTCTCACAGGTACCTAACTTTGGGTGTGGAATATCTTCCTAAAAAATATGCCTGCAATTTCAATTAGATCCGAAGGGGCCTGGATACAACTTTGCGTCCCGTACCACCGCCTCGGCTTGCGGTTCGCGAAGTCATTCGCCTGCTGGAGGCCGACGGCTGGTATCTGGTTGCAACCAGGGACAGTCATCGCCAATATAAGCACAAGATCAAAGCCGGCCGCGTCACGGTGGCCGGCAAGCCTTCTGAAGAGGTTGCGCCAGGAACACTGAACAGCATCCTCAAGCAGTCCGGTTTGAAGGAGCGATGACATGCGTTACGCGGTGGTGATCGAAAAGGCAGGAAATAATTTTTCCGCCTATGTGCCGGACCTGCCCGGCTGCATCGCCACCGGTGCGACTGTGCCTGAGGTGGAAATCGAAATTCGCGATGCAATACGCTTTCACATCGAAGGCTTGCGAGCCGACGGGTTGGATGTGCCCAAAGGTGTCAGCCTCGCGGAGTATGTAGAGGCATAGAAGGCAAAGGCTCCGCCCTTTGGATTTCAGCCGCGGGAGCGGCTTGTTGATGCCATTTCATCCGAAATGCTGCACCATGAAGTCGACAAAGCTGCGGAGCTTTGGGCCGGGCCGCTCGTCCGGCGCAAAGAGAATGTGCATGGACCGCGATGGCGGTTCGTAGTCGCACAGCAGTTGGACCAGCCGTCCGGCTTCGAGATCCCCAGCTAGCAGCGCGAAGGGCTGGAGGATAATCCCAAAGCCCGCAAGTGCCGCTGCGCGGAGGGCTTGACCGCTGTTCGTGGTCAGTCGGCTAGCAATTGCTGCCGTTCTCGCGGCGCCATTTGCATCCTTGAATTCCCAAGAACCACGCGGCGCCCAATGAACGAATCCAAGGCATTCGTGATCGCCAAGGTCCATGGGTGACGACGGTGTGCCGCGTTCAGCCAGATAGCTCGGCGCGGCGCAAGCGACCAAGCGATAAGGCGCCAGAGGACGGGCGATCAAACTCGAGTCCGACAAGGCCCCGACCCGGACGACCGCATCGTAGCCCTCCTCGACAAGGTCGACGACGCGATCGTTCAAGCTGAGATCGACCGACACCTCGGGATAGGCCCGCAAATACTCAGGCAGGATTGGCGCGAGACAATGGGCGCCGAAAGTCACGGGTGCATTCACACGCAGCCGGCCGCGCGGCATCGCACGGCTTTCCGCCACGCATGCCTCTGCCGCTTCGACCTCCATCAACACTGTCTTGCAACGCTCGTAGAAGCACTGCCCGGTTTCGGTGAGGCTCTGACGCCGCGTGGTGCGGTTGATGAGACGGACGCCCAGATGGTCCTCGAGCATTTTGACATGTTTTCCGACCATCGGGGCAGACAGGTCGAGTACGTCAGCCGCCGCGGCGAACGAGCCGACTTCGACGGCCTTTACGAAAACAGCCATGCTGGATAGAAGTCGCGCACGAGCGGCAGAAGGTTGAGGTGCTGGCCGGCCTGCACGCCGGCGCCGACCACCCGTCGCGACCTTGGCGTCGCGCCGGGCGAGTTCGCGCAGCACGAGAGCACGGCCGAGCCGGAGGTGCGCACTGGCGGTGATATAGGTACCGTCCATGACGCAGACCGGCATGCCCGTTTCCGGGTCGAAGAGATGGATGGTGGCGAGATGGCTGGGGATGGCCCGGGCTATGTTGCCTTCGAAAGACGTTGACGAATCTTCACCGTCAGATGCATGCCGCCATCCAGGCCGGCATCGCCAGCGAATAGCCTGCATCGGGGATGTCGAGCTGCGGCCATCGCGCCGGATTGACGACCTTGCCGCCGGCTAGCGCCTTGAAGCCGCCGGCCAGCGCCTCGAGAAGCTGGCGAAGGTCGATGCAGGTCTTCACCTCGGCTTCGCTCCAGGAAGAGCACTGGTGTATCGCCCGTTGGCCTGGGCGCTGCGGGAGATCGATAGGGCTGTCGTCATGGGGTCCGCCTTCGTTTGTCGGCTGGAGTGCACGGCAACGGTATGCGATCCGGTGGCGTGATGAAATATAGCTGTTTTGCGATTTTTGCGTGGTTATCACGCTTGTCTTGGCTAAAATGTGTGAATCCTGAAATGGACGATCTCGACCGTATCGACCGCTCGCTGCTGCGCTTGTTGCAGGAGGATGGCCGCCGCAACGACGCTCGACCTGGCGCGGCGGGTCGGGTTGTCGCCGACCGGAGCGGCGCAGCGCGTCAAGCGGCTGTTCGCCGAAGGCTTCATCCGCGCGGTGCGAGCCGTTCTCGACACCGCCAGATCGGGCAGGCGCAGCTCGTCTTCATCGAGGTGCGGCTCGACCACACGCGCGCGCATGTCTTCGACCGCTTTGCCGAGGCGTGTTGCGGCGCGCCGAGATCATCGAGTGCCACATGGTGGTCGGCGGTTTCGACTATCTGGTCAAGGCGCGCATCGCCGACATGGCGGTATTCCAGGATTTGCCTGGCAGCGGGTCATCCTGACCTGCTGGCCCGGCGTCCGGGAAACGCACACCTACGCCTCGATCGCCAATGTGAAGCCCGACGCCCTGTTGCCTGTCTGAAACTCCCAGCGACATGCTCGCGTTTTTCTGCATGCTGGTTCAGGCTTTCTGGTTCGAACTGGCCGACGAAACCGGCTATACACCGCCAACTGCCACGGCCCGCCGCCAACCCAAGAAGGAAAATCAGATGAGTTCAGAAAAAACAGCTGTCGTCGTGGCTGGCGGCAGCGGCATGTGGGGCGGCGGCGGCGAGCGCCTGGCGGCGGATGGCTTCAAGGTTGCATCCTGTCCTCTCTCGGGCAAGGGCGAGGCGCTCGCCAGAGGAGCTTGGCGGGCTCGCGTCACCGGCTCCAACCAGTCGAACGACGATCTGCGAGCGCCTCGTCGACCTGACGCTGGGAGCGCTTTGGGACGCATCGACGTGCTGGTCAACAGCGGCGGCCACGGGCCGCGCGCCGCCGATCCTCGAGATCACGGACGAGCAGTGGCACACCGGCATGATGTCTATCTGCGAACGTCATCCGGCCGTGTGCGCATCGTGGCACCGCAGATGGTCAAGCAGAAGGCCGGCGCATCATCACATCTCGACCGCCCCATCACCGCGACACTTGAGGTTCTCGACGCCGGATAGTCTTTCGCGCCACACAGGCATGTTCTTCCGCAGATCGCCTGGATGTTCTCGGGCGAGTTCCTGGAACCACGGTGGAGGTGGTGCGGCCGCAGCCGGGGCAAGCAGCGACGATCGGCACGAACTGCCTGAAACACCATGGTCTGCAGCAGCTCCTGCGACACCTGCACCTCGCGCGTGCGGTCGCCGTTCGGCTCCGGCGTCAGCGAGATGCGGATGGTGTCGCCGATGCCTTGCTGGAGCAGGATGCCCATGGCGGGCGGACGAGGCGACAATGCCTTTCGAACCCATGCCGGCCTCGGTCAGGCCGAGATGCAGCGCATGGTTGGAGCGAGTGGCGAGCCCGGTATAGACGGCAATCAGATCCTGCACGCGCTGACCTTGGCGACAGGATGATTTTTTCGCGGCCAAGGCCGATTTTCTTCCGCCATTTCGGCCGAGAGAATGGCCGACTGCACGATCAGCCTCGCGCGTCACTTCCTGCGCCGTCAGCGGGAAACCCTGGGCCTGGTTGTCGTCCATCAGCCGGGTCAAAAGCTCCTGGTCGAGCGAACCCAGTTGACCGCCGATGCGCACCGGCTTGTCGTATTTGATCGCCATCTCGACGATCGCCGCGAACTGCCGGTCCTTCTTGTCCTTGACAGCCGACATTGCCCGGATTGATGCGGTATTTGGCCAGCGCCTCGGCGACAGGCGGGTGTCGGCCAGCAGTTTGTGGCCTGATATAGTGGAAATCGCCGACCAGCGGCACGTTGACGCCGAGCCGCGCCAGCCTTTCGTGGATGCGCGGCACGGCGGCCGCGCTCTCGTCGCGATCGACGGTGATGCGCACGATCTCGGAGCCGGCACGGTGCAGTGCGGCAACTTGCGCAACGGTCTGGTCGACATCGGCCGTATCGGTGTTGGTCATCGACTGCACGACGACAGGCGCGGCCGCCGCCGACGACCACGCCGCCGACATCGACACCGACCGACGTGCGGCGGGGGAAGGGAGAGGAAAATATCCGGTCATGCGGCAGCCTTTTGTCTCTGGAGCGTCTTGCGTCCACTTGGGACGCACAAACTACGCTCCGGGCGATGCCGCTAGGTCCGGGCATGAGGTGGAGGAGCAAAGATGGCTGTCAATGGGCGACAGGTCGCCACTGGCCACAATGACCCCGCCGCAGGAATCGGAAATGATCCCGATCCGGCGAAGGCCGAAGCGATAATTGAGCTCATTGGAGGTCCAGCCTCGGCTGAAAGCCCAGCGCTGGAAATTAAAAACCCGCCCTAACCGGCGGCAGACGTCGCCGGCAAAAGAGGCCGCGGATCGTAAGCGGCTATGTCAGCAGGGCATCAATGCGTGGTTGGTTGTGCTCTCAGTTTTTCAATCTCGTCCTTGAGTGCCAGCTTGCGTCGCTTGAGATTCACGATTTCGAGGTCGTCGACCGATGGATGGTTCATCGCGTCATCGATTTCACGCTCGATGTCGCCGTGTTTTTCCGCTGCAACTCATCAAGATGGGATGCAAGAGACATGATGGTTCTCCCTTCATGGTTTGCTCGATTGCAGCCGTCACGGCGCGTCCACCGCAGGTCCGCTTCTGTGACGAGCACAATGACACTGTGCCACCATCCGGCAGCGATGTCGAATGCTGCGTGGTAGCATTCCACGACAATGTGAAATGTGATATGGGCTGCGCGCCGGTGGCAGAAGTGCCGG
>NZ_JBHUGY010000018.1:0-174212 GCF_042682105.1 Mesorhizobium calcicola | reverse complement strand
ATGCTGAATGCCGGCCGGCGGGCTCTAGTCGATGTCGACACGAAAACGCCCTGGGCCAGCGGCAGCGCCTTGGAATAGTTCACCGTGTTGGTGTGGCGTCGCCGCATATAGGCCTTCCACGCATCGGAGCCGCTCTCGCGACCGCCGCCGGTTTCCTTCACCCGCCAAAGGCACCGCCGATCTCGGCGCCCGAGGTGCCGATGTTGACATTGGCAATGCCGCAATCCGAACCGATCGACACCGAGGAAGCGCTCGGATTCCTGCAGGTCGCGGGTGAAGATGGACGACGACAGGCCGGCGCCGACCGCATTGTGCTCGTCGAGCACGGCGTCGAAATCCGAATATTTCATCACATAGAGGATAGGCGCGAAGGTCTCTTCCGTCACCGGCGAAACCTGTTTCGGCATTTCGACCAGCGCCGGATGCACATAATAGGCATCCGGATGGCCGTTCTCTCGACACGCGTGCCGCCGGTCACCTTGCCGCCATGCGCGGTGGCCTCATTCAGCGCCTTCTGCATGGCGTCGAAGGCAGCCTTGTCGATCAGCGGCCCGACCAGCGAGGAGGTCTCCAGCGGATTGCCGACCGTCCACGCTTTCGTAAGCCTTCTTGAGACCTGGAACCAGGGCATCATAGACGCTGTCATGCACGAACAGGCGCCGCAGCGTCGTGCAGCGCTGTCCCGCCGTGCCCATCGCTCCAAAGGCAATCGCGCGCAGAGCCATGTCGAGATCGGCGCTCGGGCAGACGATGCCGGCATGTTGCCGGTGCGAGCTCGAGCACCGCGCGGGCAAAGCGCTTGGCCAGCCGCGGGCCGACGTCGCGGCCCATGCGGGTCGAGCCGGTGGCCGAAACCAGCGCACCTTGGGGTGGTCGACCAGGATCTCGCCGACGGCGCGATCCCCGATCAGCACCGGCGCCAGGCTCTGCGGCGCATCCGTACCGAAACGCTTTACCGCACGTGCAAAAATCGCCTCGCAGGCCAGCGCCGTCAGCGGCGTCTTCTCAGACGGCTTCCACCCCACCGCGTCGCCGCAGACCAGCGCAAGTGCGGCGTTCCACGACCACACCGCGACCGGGAAGTTGAAGGCGGAAATGACAGCCGACGACGCCGAGCGGATGCCAGGTTTCCATCATGCGATGGCCTGGGCGCTCGGTGGCGATGGTCAGGCCGTACAATTGCCTGGAAAGACCGACGGCGAAATCACAGATGTCGATCATCTCCTGCACTTCGCCAGTCCCTCGGACGGGATCTTGCCGACCTCGATCGAGACCAGCCGGCCAAGCTCGGCCTTGTGCGTGCGCAGTTCCTCGCCGAGCAACCGCACCAGTTCGCCGCGCCGCGGGGCCAGGCACCATCCGCCATGCCTGGAAACGCCTTGTGGGCGGCATCGATGGTCTTGGCCGCGTCGGCCCGGCGAGATCGTCTTCAGTGCCGCGATCTGCTCCCCCGTCACCGGGCTGCGCAACGATCAGGTCGCCGCCTACAAGCGCGTCCTTGGCCACACCCAGTTTCGCCAGAAAGCTCGGCCGTTTCCTTCGCTATCGTCATTTTTTGTCCCTTTCAGATTCCGTCGCCCTCATAGGGCACAGGGGTCAAGCCTTTGCGTCATGTCGCCCCGCGTGCCGAACGGCACTTCAGGCGCTGTCATGGCGTGGCATTACTCGTTTCAGGGGAAAATCGCCACCCCGGCATGGTCCAAGCCGAGCGCAGACCGTTGAACCAGACCGCAATTCGGTCATTTCGCCGTGCGGGCAGGTCCCCGTACGGCACCGTCTTCATCAGGCAGCGGCGCCAGAATTCCGAAAGCCTCTCCAGCGCCTCGGGGTCCGTCTCCGGCAGCGGGGTGAATATGCACCAGCGATTGTCGAACAGATCGGCAAAACCGGCATCGGGACCCGATTTTTCCGTACCCGCCAGTGGGTGGCCGGGAATGAAATGGACACCGGCCGGCACATAGGGCTGCATCTGCGCGATGACAGATGCCTTGGTCGAGCCGACATCGGTGAGGATCGCACCCTGCTTCAGCGCCGGCGCGATTTCCTCGGCCACCGCGCCGGACGAGCCGACCGGCACCGAGACGATGACCAGATCGGCATCGCGGACCGCTTCCTTCGCATCTGTGGTGTAGGAGGAGCCGAGCCCAAGCTCTTCCGCCCGTGCCAGCGTCGCCGCACTGCGGGTCGAGATGGCGACGTGACGGGCGAGGCCCTCGCGGCGGATGACGCGGGCCAGCGACGAGCCGATCAGGCCGATGCCGACCAGCGCGATCTTTTCGAACATCGGTGATGTCATGGTGTTCTAGCTTTTCAGGAATGTCGTGAGAGCGGCGACAACGCCGCGATTGGCCTCTTCGGTGCCGACGGTCATGCGCAGCGCGTTGGGAAAGCCGTAGCCGGAAACGCGCCGCAGGATATAGCCGCGCGCGGTCAGATAATCGTCCGCCGCAGCAGCCGAATGTTTCTGGTCGTCGGGAAAATGGATCAGGATGAAATTGCCGACGCTGGGCGTCACCCGCAGCCCAAGCTTGCTCAATTCCTCGCTCAGCCATGTGAGCCAGGTCTCGTTATGCATCACGCTGCGTTGGACGTGATCGCGGTCGCGGATCGCCGCGATGCCGGCCTCGATCGCCGTGGCATTGACGTTGAAAGGACCACGCACGCGGTTGATGGCATCGACGATATGCATCGGCGCGTACATCCAGCCGATCCGCGCCCCGCCCAGGCCGATCTTGGAGAAGGTGCGGGTCATCACCACGTTCTCGGCACCGCCAACCAGTTCGATGCCGGCTTCATAATCGTTGCGGCGGACATATTCGGCGTAAGCCGCGTCGAGCACCAGAAGCACATTTTTGGGCAGGCCGGCATGCAGGCGGCGCACCTCCTGGAACGGTACATAGGTGCCGGTCGGGTTGTTAGGATTGGCAAGGAACACGATCTTGGTGCGCGGCGTGACGGCGGCCAGCATCGCATCGACGTCGGCACGCTCGTCGGTCTCCTTGACCGCGACCGGGGTGGCTCCGGCGGACTGGATGTAGATCTTGTAGACCATGAAGGCGTGTTCGGTGAAAATCGCCTCGTCGCCGGGCGCGAGATAGGTCTGCGCCAAAAGGCCGAGAATTTCGTCGGAGCCGTTGGAGCAGATGATGTTCTGTGCGTTGAGGCCATGCACCTCGGCGATCGCTTCGCGCAGCCGCCTAGCGGTGCCGTCGGGATAGACGTCGAGCTTTCCGGCAATCTCCCGCGCGGCCTCGATCGCCTTCGGCGACGGACCGAGCGGATTCTCGTTCGACGACAGCTTGTAGACCTTGGCGACGCCGGCGGGCGCCGTGCTCTTGCCCGGCACATAGGCGTCGATGTCCATGATGCCCGCGCGCGGGGTTGGACGTGCCTTGTCCGGTGTCTGGCTCATGTCGCAAAATCCGTCGAGAACGCTTCCGCCTGGAAGCCGCAGCGGAAATACAAGCCACGGCGCGCAATGTCGAGAGGTGGCAGCCTCTGGACTGCGGCTGGCCGTTGACGCCAGCGTGCCACAGCCCTAGAAGAGGTGCGAACTTCCGTGGTGATTTGGCCGGTCGGCTTGCAGCCACGTTAAACAACTTGCTAAAGGGCCGTTTGCATCCTGTAACCGGCTTTGCGACTGCAATGCCGGTTTTTTGTTGTCCGCGCCGGCCGGACACCGCATCGGCATCGATTTTCGACAGGCACGGTGCGCGGATTCAAAGTGTGAGATGGATGCAATGGCCGCTCTGCGCGCTGGACGAACCAACAACGAGGCTGACAAGCCGTCGAGCCCGGTGTTGCGTTTTGGGCCCGACAAGCCGCTCAAGCTTGATGCCGGCACGCTGCTGTCGCCATTCCAGATCGCTTATCAGACCTATGGCACGTTGAACGACGCCCGCTCCAACGCCATCCTCGTCTGCCATGCGCTGACCGGCGACCAGCACGTCGCCAACACCAATCCGGTGACCGGCAAACCGGGCTGGTGGGAAGTGCTGATCGGCCCCGGCAAGATCATCGACACCAACCGTTTCTTCGTCATCTGCTCCAACGTGATCGGCGGCTGCCTGGGCTCCACCGGCCCGGCCTCGACCAATCCCGCCACCGGCAAGCCCTACGGGCTCGACCTGCCGATCATCACCATCCGCGACATGGTGCGCGCGCAGCAGATGCTGATCGACCATTTCGGCATCGAAAAACTGTTCTGCGTGCTCGGCGGTTCGATGGGCGGCATGCAGGTGCTGGAATGGGCGTCGAGCTATCCGGAGCGCGTCTTCTCGGCGCTGCCGATCGCCACCGGCGCACGCCATTCCTCGCAGAACATCGCCTTCCATGAGGTCGGCCGGCAAGCCGTGATGGCCGATCCGGACTGGCACGGCGGCAAATATTTCGAAAACGGCAAACGCCCGGAAAAGGGGTTGGCGGTAGCGCGCATGGCGGCCCACATCACCTATCTGTCGGAAGCCGCCCTGCACCGGAAATTCGGCCGCAATCTGCAGGATCGCGAGGCGCTGACCTTCGGCTTCGACGCCGACTTCCAGATCGAAAGCTACCTGCGCCACCAGGGCATGACCTTCGTCGACCGCTTCGACGCCAACTCCTATCTCTACATGACGCGGTCGATGGACTATTTCGATCTCGCCGCCGATCATGGCGGGCGGCTGGCGGATGCCTTTGCCGGCACCAAAACCCGCTTCTGCCTGGTGTCCTTCACCTCGGATTGGCTGTTTCCGACCGAAGAGAGCCGCTCGATCGTGCACGCGCTCAACGCGGCCGGCGCATCCGTATCCTTCGTCGAGATCGAGACCGACCGTGGCCACGATGCCTTCCTGCTCGACGAGCCGGAACTGTTTGCCGCCATCAATGGCTTTATCGGCTCCGCGGCACGGGCGAGAGGGCTCAGCGCATGAGCCCGGAAAGTTGCAGACTTGTCCGTCCAGGATCATGCGCAAGGCAGGAGGCGAAGCCATGAGCGTCAACCGCGACCAGCGCGTCGACCTCGAGGTCGTCGCCAACCTCATCCCGCCCCAGTCCCGCGTGCTCGACGTCGGCTCGGGCGACGGCTCGCTGCTCGAGTTGCTGCAGGACACCAAACAAGTCGACGGCCGCGGCCTTGAGCTGTCGCAGCGTGGCGTCAATGAATGCGTGGCACGCGGCCTCTCGGTCATCCAGGGCGATGCCGACAAGGATCTCGAATTCTATCCCGACAAGGGCTTTGACTTCGTCGTCCTGTCGCAGACCTTGCAGGCTACCCGCAACCCGAAGCTGGTGCTCGACGAACTTCTCAGGATCGGCAACCGCGCTATCGTGTCCTTCCCCAATTTCGGCCATTGGCGGGTGCGCATGTCGCTGTTCCTCAACGGCCGCATGCCGGTGACCAAGGACCTGCCCTATTCCTGGTACGACACGCCCAACATCCACTTCTGCACCATCCGCGACTTCGTCAACCTGTGCGACGAGCTCGGTGCGACCGTTGAGAAGGCAACGGCGCTCGACGCCAATGGCCAGAAGATCGGCCTGTCGATGCCCTGGTGGTTCTGGAATTTCTTCGGCCAGCAGGCAGTATTCTTGCTGAGACGATAATCTCGCTGCTGTATCTCTTTAATCGCTGCGCCGTTGTCGACTTCACGTCTGGCCAAGGACATCTGTGGCCCTATGTGGATGCTCAACGCCATCAACGAAGATCACAGCGGATTGCGAGTTGTCGGTCCGCAACCTCAGGATCGCCTGGTAGCCGGCCGGGTTGTACCATCCGCGCACTTGCTGTCTGTCTGGAAACTCGATGATGATCAGGTGGCCCGGCCATTTGTTTTCGATCACCTCGACATCGCCGCCATGGACCAGAAAACGGCCGCCGAAAGGTTCCAGCGAGGCATCGATCTTCTGCAGATATTCGACAATCTGCGGACCCATCTGGACTTGGCGCATATGGGCAACGGCGTAAGCGGTCGTGATTGTACTCCCTCCGGAACCGAAGCCGACCAGCCGGCCTCGCAACGGCAATCTGCCCAAACACCGGCCACGTTGCGATTACGTCTGACGTAATGGCATGCATCCGGATTGTAGACGCGTCGTCGCAAAGGCGATTTGCAAGCATAGCGCGCGGCAATAGTGTTGCAGTTGAAGCGCTAGTTTCTGGAATTCGTCATTTCACCCGCTTTGAGCAGCATCCCGATTGGTGACACGGACGCCTGTTTTCTGTAGCGTCATGGCCAATACAGGGGGATATGGAAGGGGGAGTCCGATCCATTTTGACCGTCCTGAAAGATCGAAAGACCTTGCAGAAGGCGTGTTTTTTGCGCTGGGAATGGCTGACGCTATATGACCGGGAAGACAGAGCAGGCTCCTCTCATTACGGTGATCACGCCGACCCACAACAGGCGGGAAGCGGTATTGCGCGCTGTGGAAAGTGTCCTTTCCCAGAGTATGTCGAGGTTTGAGCATATTGTCGTCGACGATGGCTCGACTGATGGGACCGCGGCGGCGCTGGCCGGCATTCGCGATCCGCGACTGATCTATGTCGGCGCGAAATGGCGAGGCGCCAATGCCGCCAGGAATGCGGGCATCGAACGCGCGCGGGCGCCCGTCGTGACATTCCTCGATTCCGATGACGTCTATCTGCCGCACAGGCTTGAACGGACCCTGACCTGGTTCGATGCCGATCCGGCGCTCGAAGTGCTGATCAGCTCCTATGTCTCGCTGAAGGGCGGACGCGCCACCAATTGCATCAATCGCGATGCATTCCTTAACCCGGGCACGCTGGAGCGAACGCTGGTCGCGGAGACGATCTTGATCGCGGGATCGGCGATAACAGCCCGCCGCGAGGCCCTGCTGGCCATCGGCGGCTACGACAGCGATATCGCCCGGATGCAGGATCGGGAATTGCTGCTGCGCCTTGCCCGGCGCTTCGGCGCGCAACTGTCCCAGAACATCGACTGGACCAAGCACAATTCGGAGAATTCGATTTCGCGACGCCGCCGCGGCTATGTCGAAGCCTATGCGAACCTGATGAGCAAACACCCGAATATTGCGCGCTCGTACCCGCATATTCCGCCCTACATGATCACGCGGCAGATCATTTCCGATATTCTGAAATGTCGGATACCGGAAGCCTTCTCGGGCTACATGGCCAACCGCTCGTCGAAGGACCTCGGCTATTCGCTGCCCGAACTGATCAATGGCTATGTCTATGGCCGGCGCTGGCGCCGCGACCTCCACGATGAGTTTCGGCAGAAGTTCGGCGCCCGTCCGGCCTGAGGCCTGTCGTAACAGCAGAGCTCATCGGTCGAGTTCCGGAAAATATGGATCCGAAAAAAACCGCCTGTCCCGCTCGCCCTGCAGGCAGTCGATAGGCGTGGCAGCATCGACGGGGACGACCCTGGCCTTGTCCTGAACGCCGCTCACTTCTAGGATCAGCTTGCGCCGTATTGCCGTCGAAAATTCAGCGGCCGCGTAGATCGGCAGCACGAAGGAACCAGGCCCTCCGGTCACGCACTGTGCATAATACCGGTCGAGATGGCTGAAAGTCGGCGACGGGTTGATCAGGATCGGCAGGCCGTTGATGACGATGCCTTTCGCGGTTGCCGCATCACGCGTCGCGGTGACCGGCGGCCCGATATTGTTCGGACCATCGCCTGATATATCGATGACACTGCGCTCACCCTCGAAAGAAGTGCGATCGAAAAGCTCGGTGCCGAAAGCCAGCGCACCGGAAATCGAGGTGCCGCGGAAGCTGCGAAACGGGCGGGCCGCGACCTTGTCGGCAAAGCTGTTGGCGCTCTCGGCGCTGTCGATGATTTGCCAGTCGATGACCCCGTCATCGCGCACCGTGCCGGCCCATTCGAAATACGCGAGCGCGATGCGGCCCGTCTTGCCGGCGCGGACAGCCTGGATGAAATCGGGATGCCGCAGCGCCTCGACATAGCCGGCGCGCTGCAAGGCGAACTCCTTCTCGTCCATCGACAGCGAAATGTCGACCGCCAGCACCAGCCCGACGTCCACCGCCAGCGCATCCGGCGGCGACGCTATGGGAGTTGCCTGGGCACAGGCAAGACAGGCAAGCAAGCGCAAAGCATCAAGCATGGCCGACGCCAGGGTTGTTTCTTCGGGAAATCTTCCTTCGCGATCACGGCAAAATAAAGCTTGGAGCCTGCAACCCGGGAAAACAGCCTATTTCCGGCGGCGGGCGGCAGTTGGCGGCGGGTCGATCGCGCCGGCCCTGACGCGAACGGGTTTCAGCGCCGGTGCATCGGCATCCTTGACGATCGTCAAGGCGCGCGGAAAGAACTGGTTGTTGTGCAGTCCGCGTCCGATGTTGAGGATCGCGGTCCCGGGCAAGCGCTTCTCCAGCATTGACAGCACGCGCCGCAGCGAAGGTCCGTCGAACGCGTCCATGGCTTCGTCGATGATCACCCACTTCGGCTGCCGCAAGGCGAGCCTGGCGAAGGCCAGCGAACGCTGTTCGTCATCGCCCAGCTCATGCTCCCAGCGCGCGCTGCGATCGAGTGAGGATGACAGTCGTCCAAGCCCGACTTCGGCAAGCACCGCTGAAATGTCGGCGTCACTCGCCGGCGCCGGTCCGTTCGGATGATCGAGGACCTCGCGCAACGTACCGGCCGGGAAATACGGGACGCGCGGCACGAATATGGGGGTTTCTCCCGCCGGCAGGCCAATCCGTCCGCGCCCCCATGGCCACAGGCCGGCTATGGCGCGGAAGAACAACGTCTTGCCGGCGCCCGGGTCGCCGGTGATCATGACGCGCTCGCCGGGGCGGATTTCGACATGCTGATCGGCGAGCCTGGTGCAGCCCTCCGGCGAGGCCACTTCGAGCTTCTCGAAAGTCAGGCTGCCATTGGCATTGTCGCCGAAGGCAATGCGCCTTTCCGTGTCGTGCAGCACATCGGTTTCATCGAGCGCGATGCGGAAGTCGGCGACGCGCATCAGCGTGGCGCGCCAATCGGCAATGCTGCCGATGTTGTTGATGAACCAGCGCAAGGAAGAGTGCACCTGGTTGAAGGCGCCGACCGCCATCATCAGCCCGCCAAAGCTGATATCGCCTGAGAAATAGACCGGCGAGGCGACCAGGATGGGTGCCACCACGGTGATCCAGCCATAGGTGTCGGTCACCCAGGACAGGTTGATCTGGGCGGTGTAGATGCGCCGCATGGCCCCCAGCACCGTGCCGAGGTCGAGTCCCAGCCGTCGCCTGGCGTCGGCCTCGCCATGGTACAGCGCAATGGCATCGACATTCTCGTTGACGCGCACCATCGAGGAGCGCAGCTCCGCTTCCCGCGTATAGCGGTCGCTGTTGAGGCGGATCAGCGGCCGGCCGACCAGCCAGCTCAGCCAGGAGGCGGTGCCGGCATAAAGGATGGCGGCCCAGACCATGTAGCCCGGTATGGCCAGAGAGGTGCCGCCGATATGAAACACGAAGCCCGAAGACAGCTCCCACAGCACACCGACGAAGGACACGAGCAGGATGCATGACTGCAGCAACCCGACGCCGAGATCGGTCGACAGGTCGGACAGATGCGCGGCATCCTGCTGCATGCGCTGGTCAGGATTGACACCGATGGCGCCGGCATTGGCCAGACGGAAGGCGCGCGCTGGTCGCATCCATTGGTCGATCAGATCCGCCGTCAACGCTTCGCGCAGCTTCAGCCTGATCATCTGGTTGAGCCAGGTCTGGCCGATATTGAGCACCAGAAGCCCGCCGGCGATTGCCGCAAAGACGAGAAGCTGGTGCAGGAAGGCCGCCATGTCGCGGCGCGCAAGCGCATCGTAGAAAGGCTGGTTCCAGCGGTTGAGCAGGACCTGGCCGATCGACGTAGCAATGATGACGGCCATGATGCCAACCGATGTCCAGAGCAGCCAGCCGCGAACCGGCGACCCCGCCAGCGCCTGCCTGATCGTTGCCACCTGATCGCGCAGGCTGCTGGCTTCGACCGCCACGGTGATGGGCTGAACGGCGGCGACATTGTCCAGTTGATCAGCCATGGCTGGGGTCCTTGCGTTCAGTAGCGGCGCTGAAACCGGATGGAGAGACTTGAAGGCACCCATCGTTCAAATGAGCTGCCAGCCCACTGGCGACAGATAGGGTGGGAAACGACCCCGGACGTTCTCGCAGCGATCACGAAGCCGTCACCCGCGCAGCCGATGGCTTGGCATCCCCGACCTCGTTCCGACGGCCGAGCCGCGTGGCGCCGTGCGGCGACAGCACCGGTACGAAGACGCGGCGCGAGGCGCGCTGGGCGACCGGCACGCCTTGATAGAGCCGTTTCTGCGCCTCGACGACGATGACTCCGGAAAAGATCGGCCACAGCCGCCGGCCGGCGCGTTCCAGCACATTGTGGAAGCGCATCATGAAGCGGCGTCGCGATGGCGGGAAGAACAGCGCGTCGGACCAGGAGGCGGGCGTGAAATTCGCCTCGCGCAGCAGTTCCGTGAGCTGGCCGCGCGAGAACGGCCGGCCATTGCCGAACGGTGTATGCTCGAAGCGCGCCCAGACGCCGCGCCGGTTGGGCACGACGATGACGACGCGCCCCGCCGGCGACAGCACACGCCAGATCTCGTTCAGCGTTTCGCGCGGGTTTTCGACGTGCTCGAGCGAATGGACGAGCAGCATGCGGTCGATGCAGGAATCGACCAGCGGCAGTTCCTCGTCGAAGACCAGTGCCGTCGCCGTCGGCCCCATCGCCGGCCACACCACGGCGCCCTGCGTTGCCGGCATGAAGGCGAAGACCCGCTCGGCGTCCGCGCCGAAGCGCTCCAGCCACGGCAAGGTGTAGCCGAGGCCGACCAGCCGCTCGTTGGGCACGGCTGCCCAGATTGACGACAACGCCATGGTGATCGAGCGCTCGGCGAACCGGCCGAGCGTTGTCGAATAGAAGGAGCGAAGATCGACGATGTCGGAATGCATGCGAGGGATGTAGCTGTGATATCGGCGGGTTTCAACAAAAGGCCTCGTGAGCCCGCCATTCCAGGAATGACATCGTCATTCCGGGATGTCATTCGACATTCCCGGGATGACATCCGCGCGGCGACGCCCTATGTCTGCGGCGACAATGGAGAGATGCGATGCCGGTCGAAATCGAACAATTCATGTGCCGCAGCGACAATTTCGGCGTGCTGGTGCATGACCCGAAAAGCGGACAGACCGCGATCATCGACGCGCCCGAGGAAGCGCCGATCCTGGCCGCGCTCGAGCGCACCGGCTGGACGCCGACGATGATCCTGACCACGCATCATCACGTCGACCACGTCGAAGCCAATCTGGCCTTGAAGGAGCGCTTCAAGCTGCGCATCATCGGCCCGGAAGCGGAAAAGGCCAAGATCCCCGGCATCGACGAAACCGTCGAAGAGGGTTCCGTCGTTCATCTCGGCGACGAGCGGATCGAGGTGATCGCCACGCCTGGCCACACCGCGGGCCACGTCTCCTATTACTTACCGGCATCGCAGGTGGCGTTCACCGCCGACACGCTGTTTGCGCTGGGCTGCGGGCGGCTGTTCGAATGCAAGCCGCCGGTGATGTACGAGTCGCTGAAGAAGCTTGCAGCGCTTCCCGCCGCGACCGTCATCTATTGCGGCCACGAATACACGCTCTCCAACGCCCGTTTCGCGCTGACCGTCGACCCGACCAATTCGGCGTTGAAGGAACGTGCCGCCAAGATCGAGGCGCTGCGGGCCGACAACAAGCCGACGCTGCCGACGACGATCGGCGATGAGCTGTCGACCAATCCGTTCCTGCGCTGGCACGATCCGGCGATCCGCAAGCATCTTGGGCTGGAGAATGCCTCGGACGCCGAGGTGTTCGCCGAAATCCGCAAGCGCAAGGACAATTTCTAATTCAGGCAGAGTCCGGACATCATGACCAGCGCAGCCGAAATCATCGCCATCCTCGGTCTCAAGCCGCATCCGGAAGGCGGCTGGTATGCGGAGACCTTTCGCGATGGTGCCGGCGGCGCGCGTGGCCATTCGACCGCGATCTATTTCCTGCTGGAGCAGCATCAGGTTTCGGCCTGGCACCGGGTCAAGGACGCCACCGAGGTCTGGCATTTCCATGCCGGCGCTCCGCTGGCGTTGTCGATGAGTGAGGAAGATGGCGCCGTGTACGAGCAGGTGCTCGGCACGGAACTGGCGGCGGGCGAGCGGCCGCAGATCGTCGTGCCGGCAGGCTGGTGGCAATCGGCGCGCAGCCTCGGCGAATGGACGCTGGTCGGCTGCACCGTAGCACCCGGCTTTGAGTTTGCCACGTTCGAGCTGGCCGAGCCTGGCTGGCAGCCGAAACAACCCTGACGCGGCAAGAACCCCTAGCTCAGCAAGAACCCTAGCTCAGCAAGAACCCGACCGTGATCGCCAGTTGGGCGGCGTAGTACAGCGCCCAGACGGCAAAGCGCATCCAGGCGCGGTGCGGCGAGATGGCGGCCACCAGGAATTTCTCCGCGGCGAGCAGCCCGTCCGATGCCATGAACAACAGCGCGCCGCCGATAATCGAGACGCTGCCTGTCGTCAGCGCCGAAACACCCATGGCGAGAATGGCCGCGACATAGACGACGATCGGAACGCGCAGGCCGGGACCGACGCGCCGCCAGAGCACCGCCAGCATGACGATCGCGAACACCGCCATGGCCAGGGCGATCGCCCCGCGCCACGATTCGGCGCCAAGCAACTCCAGGCCGCCGCCGCTGCGCAGAAACAGCGCGACATAGACGACATGCGCGCCGAGAAAACTGGCCAGCCCGCCGAGAAAGGCCTTTTCACCGTCGCGCGACAGGAAGGCGTCGCCAACAGCGCTGAGCGTGAGCGCGATGACCAGCAGCAGCGGCCCGCCTTGCAGCGCCGCCAGCACGGCAAGCATCGCCACCGCGAGCGTCTTTGCCGCCGAGCGGGCGAGTGTCGGCGGCATGCCAAGCGTGAAAGCATAGATCACCGCCGCCGCCAGCGAAAAGATCAGCGTTGCATTGGCATTGGCGTCGATGCCGCCCGCAAACGGCATCGTCATGCCTCTGCCCCGCTCCTGGCCACGGCCGGCTTGCGCAGAAACAGCGATTTTGCCGCCAGCGCCGCCCCGCCTGTGATTAGCACGCAGGCGGCTAGGATGCGCAGCGACGGCTCGGCGACGCCGGCCGCGATCAGCACCAGCGTCGACAACAGCGGCGCCGCATAGCTTGCAGCACCCAGCACCTGGATGTTGCCGCGCTTGACGCCGATGTCCCAGGCGTAGAAGGCCGCCCCGACCGGCATCAAGCCAAGCCCGAGCACGGCCAGCCACTGGCTGGCACCGTCAGGCAGCACGGTCTGTTCCAGCGCCAGGTGGCAGGCGAGCGACAGCACCGCGGTGGCGGCGCAGAACCAGGTGACGATGCTGGTCGGCACCGACGGGAAGCGCCGCGACAAAAGCGAATAGGACGACCACAGCACGGCGCAGACGGCGGCCATGGCATAGCCGAAGGCGTAGCGGGCATCGAAGGCGAGGCCGCCGCCCTTGGTGACGATCAGCACGGTGCCGGCAAGGCCGAGCAACGCGCCCACGACATGGTTCCAGGCCAGGCGCTCGCCCGGCATCAGCGCCGAACCAAGCACGATCAGCAGCGGCCACAGATAGGCGATCAGGCTCGCCTCCACCGCCGGCGCATTGCGCAGCGCGGTGAAGTAGAAGAAGTGGTAGCCGAACAGGCCGGCAATGCCGATCAGCCAGACCTGCGGCGGTATCTTCCGGCTCTTGTCGGCGGCCGGCATGACCAGCCGCGCGACAAGCCCGACCCCGGTGCCGATCGAGAAGGTGATCGCCGACAGCAGGAACGGCGGCACCTTGCCGGATGCATCCGTGAGCAGCGCCAGCAGCGCCCACATGGCGACCGCCGAGAAGCCTATCAGTGTTGCGCGCGCCATTCTGTCTCCAGTGGCGCGCCCCAGTGGCGCGCCTGGTCTATTGTATCGCTTCGAAACGCCTGGCGCTGATGGTCAAGGTGCCGATCTGCGTTCCAACCGTGGCGTGGATCGGCGCATATACGCCGGTTTGGCCGAGCGGTGCAAACGTCACCATCATGCGGCTGCGGTCCTTCAGATAATTGAGCGCCTTGCGGCCCTTTCGGTAGCCCGCCACCGGCTCGAAGCCCATCCGGCAGGTGATGGTGCCGCCCTTGTAACCCGGCACCGAGATCGTGCCTTTCGAAGCATAGGTCAGCGTCAGATTGGCGCGCATCTCGCCGTCGTAAAACTTCACCGTGCGGCCGCAGACCTGGTCGAGGCTGTCGGCATGGATGACGGTGGCGGCCATCGGATCGAGCACCGATGCCAGGTCGCTGGCGCCGAGCGGCACCCAGCTTTTGGGGTCGCGCTTGTCCGGCGCAGGGATGACCTGCGTCGAGGTGACCGCGCCATTGGCAAAGCGGATATCGACCACCGATGCCTTCTTGCCGGAGGTGTAGTCGGCACGAAACGCCTGCGGCACCATCTTCTTGCCCGAAATCGTGCCTTTGGACGAGACCGTGCCGCGCGTATCGTCGAACAGCCTGGCGAGACCGGCCGCGCTGACGCTGCCTTCGATCGCGTAGGCGCCGTTCTCATAGTGGCTGGAAAACGTTGATTTCGCTATCGAAAGACCAAGGAACGACACCGTGTACTCGCCCTTGAACGACTGCGGCGAGGCAGCCGTGGCGGCGGACGGCAAGGCAATGGCAAGCACGGCAGCAAGGGCATGAGACGAACGAAGCATGGCGGCATCGGTCCTTGATTTTTGGCCGGAGGCGGGCGACCCCGGTCTGGCGTGTCCCTGTGAGACCGCTTATAGGAAGAATTCCGGCCTTAATATGAAATGCCGGGCGCGTCCGTGGGCAAGCCGGAGCTTGACGCCTCGGCGAAATGCAACTATGGAACGCCAACTTTTTCCATAAGGCCGCCTGACCAGAACCGCGCGCCACCCGGCGTGGGCTTGAAGGTTTGGCAGACCCGAGAACTGAAGGTTAGAACAATGTCCCGCACCTGCGAACTCACTGCCAAGGCAGTCATGTCCGGCAACAATGTGAGCCACGCCAACAACAAGACCAAGCGTCGCTTCCTGCCGAACCTCGTCAATGTGACGCTGATCTCGGAAGCGCTGAACCAGAACGTGCGCCTGCGCATTTCGGCCAACGCGCTGCGTTCGGTCGAACATCGCGGCGGCCTGGATGCCTTCCTGGCCAAGGCCGACGTCAAGGAATTGTCGCAGCGCGCGCGTCTGTTGAAGAAGCAGATCGCCAAGAAGCTTTCCGAGCAGGCTGCCGCCTGACATCGTCTAAAGGCGGGGGACGACCGCCGTGGCCAACCTCTTGTTGGCCTTGGGCGTCGGATCGAATCCGCAAGGTTCAGCGATCCGATGTTCAGATACGAGCGAGCACCGCCCGAACAGGCATGATGCTCCGCTGGTTCCATTACCCAGGATAAAAAAATGAATTCCTTCTCACGATACCTGCCGTTCGTGGCGGCCATGGCGCTTGTCGTCGTCGCGTCGAACATTCTTGTGCAGTTCCCGATGCAGGGGCAGATCGGCGGCCTGTCACTGGCCGACCTTTTGACTTGGGGCGCCTTCACCTATCCCTTCTCGTTCCTGGTCACCGATCTCGCCAACCGCCGCTACGGGCCTGCCGTGGCACGCAGGATCGTCTTTGTCGGCTTCATGACGGCGGTGGTCTGCTCGATCCTCATCCCGCCCTTCCTGTTCCGCCACGGCCTGATCGAATTCGAGACCGCGGCCGACCGGCTGGTCCGCATCGCGGCGGCGTCAGGTGCCGCGTTCCTCTGCGCGCAATTGCTCGACGTCACCGTGTTCAACCGGCTGCGCCGGCAAAGCTGGTGGCGGGCGCCGATCGTCGGCACGCTGGTCGGCTCGGTGTTCGACACCGCCGTGTTCTTCACCGTCGCTTTCTCGGCCGCTTTCGCCTTCGCTGGTCCCAACGACGGTTTCGCGCTCGAAACCGCACCGCTGATGGGCGTCTTCCATGTCGACGCGATGCGCTGGGTTTCCTGGGCGCTCGGCGACCTCAGCGTGAAGCTGATCATCGCCGTAGTGGCGCTCATCCCCTACCGGCTGCTCGCCGCCCGCTGGAGCCAGCCGGCAGTCGCGGTCTAGGCCGTGATACCCTGGGTCCAGCTAGACGCTGCAAAGACACCTGACGGCCAGAAGGAACTGCGCCTCAAGCGGCGCGGTTCCGAATTCTCGATCATGCTCGGCACCAACGAGCTGATGAACAGCCGTCTCAGCGGCTCCGAGGAAGCGCTGGCAAGACTGTCTTGCCAAAGGATTGCCGGCCGCCGCCAGCCGAGGATCCTGATCGGCGGGCTTGGCATGGGCTTTACCTTGCGCGCCGCACTCGCCGAGTTGGGCGACGATGCCGAAATTGTCGTCGCGGAACTGGTGCCGGCGGTCGTTGCCTGGGCACGCGGCCCGATGGCCGAGGTCTTTGGCGGCTGTCTCGACGATCCGCGCGTCACTGTTCAGGAGACCGACGTCGGCCAGCTGATACGATCGGAGGCGTCGGGCTATGACGCCATCCTGCTCGATGTCGATAACGGCCCGGAAGGCATCGTCCACAAATCCAACGATGCGCTCTATGGCGCGACCGGCCTGAATGCCGCACGCACCGCCCTCAAGCCGGGCGGCGTCCTGGCGGTATGGTCGCAAGGCCCCGACAGCGGCTTCACGCGGCGGCTTAAGCAGGCGGGCTTTGCGGTCGAGGAGGTCAACGCGCGCGCCAACGGCAAGCGCGGCGCGCGCCATGTCATCTGGATCGCCACCAACGGCCCACGATCCTGACCGAGAGCCGGACAGCGGATCGGTTTACTTCGACTTCTGGAGTTCCGCGGCAAGGGCTTCCAACAGCCCGCGTGTCCCCTCTTCCCGCCCTTTCGCGGAATCGACACCGTCGAAAAACGCGCCTTGCTCGGTATAGGTCAACCGCGTGCCGTTGCCCGAGGGTGTCAACTCGACGGTGGTCAGCGATGCCGACATTGGCTGCGGCCCGATCGCCATCCTGTAGGAGAAGACGATGCGCTGGTCGGCAACGATGTCCTGGAACTGCGCATCGAGCCTGATCTCCGGGCCGCCAGCATAGCTGAATCGCGACACCTCGCCACCGCCGACGCGGAAGTCGAAGCTGAATTCGGCAATGGCAAACCCGTCGCCCTCGATCCGCCAGCGCCGCACCGTCGCCTCGTCGGCGAAGGCATGGAAGACGCGGGCCGGCGATTGCGGGTAGGTCCGCTCGATGGTGAATGTGGAGTGGATGACGGAATGCTCGTCTTTCACGGGGGCGATCTGGTTCATGTCTGTTCGTCCTTTTCCTGATCTTGAACTTTCGGGGGCGATTGATCTGTTTCGGCCAGGATCTGGCCAAGACGGTCGAGGTAGCGTTCCGCCGGTAAGCGGCGTTCAGCAATCCAGTCGGCGAGCGGGGCAAGCCCGCCCGGTTCGATCCGGCAGGTGCGCACCCGCCCGATCTTTTCGCTGCGGATCAGCCCGCAGGCCTCCAGCGTCTGCAGATGTTGCAGCACGGCGGCGAAGGTCATGCCGAACGGCTCCGCCAACTGGCTGACGGTGGCCGGTCCGCGACTCAACCTTTCCAGGATCTGCCGGCGGGTGGGCTCGACCAGAGCCCGCAGGATGCTGTCGATCTCGGAATAGTTAAGCATGGACTTGAGTATTGCGAGATCAGCATCAATTGTCAAGTCTGGACTAAAGTATTTGGCGAACGTAACTCGAGCGGTGAAAAATCGCCCCCCCGCTCCGTCGAGCTGGGCTCGACACCTCTTCCCCGATCGACGGGGAAGAGGAAGGGCGCGAAACGATTCCAGCTGGCTCCCTTCCTCTCCCTCCGGAGGGGGAGAGGTGGCGCCGCGAAGCGGCGACGGAGTGGGGGAAGGCGCCCGACCAGATCGAACCCGCCTCAAAATCGAACCCGCGGTTGAAGGCCCTCAACTTCAGCTTCGCAAGGGAGCTGCCGCTCAATCCTGGTGCAGGATGAATTCCAGATAGAGGTTGCGCTGGAGGATCGAGTGGTTGTCGTCGGAGATCAGCGACACCATCAGCGCGCCGTCGTCGCGGGTCCAGACGTCGAGCCCTTCCATATTGTCGATCTGGTAGCCCATGTCGGCCTCCAGCAGCACCGGCCCGTCGGCGACGGCACCCTTCTCGACGCTTTCGCCATAGATGCGCCGCAGCCGCATCTTGACGCCGCGGGCCATCGAAAAGCTGCGCTCCAGCAACAGCAGGTCGCCATCCGGCAGGAAGGCGCCGTCGGTGATGTCGAAATCGCCGTTGCGCTTGACGGTGAACACACCCTTGTGCGGCCCTTCGATGATGGCGGCATAGATATTGCCGGCCTTGTCGAGGCTCTTCTCGGTGACCACGACCAGACCGCCCTCGTGCTGGCCGTTGGCATTGGCATGGGTGACGGTCTCGAAACCGCGATTCTGGCGCAGTTCCCGGGCCGGCACCAGGAAGCCCAATTCCTTGAACGGCGCCTTCATGTCGGTCGGGTCGATCTTGAACTGGGCGACGCGGTGGTTGCGCTCGAAGCCGACGGTGGCGATGCCGTCCTTGACCGCGAGGCCTTCGGCGTCGACCTCCCACTTCTTGGCGATCGCCTGGCCCGATCCGTCGACCATCTGCTGCATGTGGAAATTCCGGATGCCGGACGGTCGCTTCTCGGCGTCGCGCACCACCGTGCCGAAGAACCAGAAGCCGGTGTCGGCAACGCCAATGAAGTCGCTGCCGGCTTTGAGAAAGCGGAAGGCCGACAGCGCGCCGAAATCGCGCGTCGGCGAGGTCATCTCCAGCCCGCCGACGAATTCGAGCAGGCCGAACTGTTTGTCGGCGCGGCCGATCTGGAATTCGGTGATCGGGCGGGCCGAGATTTCAACCGGTTCGACCGAGGTCGAGCCAGCCGAGCCGGCTGATGCCGAAGCCACGCCGGCTAGCAGGGCGATGGCGGCGAAAAGCGTCTGCCGTAAGCCGCCGCGCGAAAAGATCATCCGGCGCGTCGCAAGCCGCCGCGCCGCGTGTCGCGCGCGCTTTCCTCGGCGAACAGCGAAGCCAGTTGCTCGGTCATGGCGCCGGCCAGTTCCTCGGCATCGACGATGGTGACGGCGCGCCTGTAATAGCGGGTGACGTCATGGCCGATGCCGATGGCCAGCAGTTCCACCGGCGAGCGCGTCTCGATCAGTTCGATGACGGCGCGCAGGTGGCGCTCGAGATAATTGCCCGGATTGACCGACAGCGTCGAATCGTCGACCGGCGCGCCGTCCGAGATCATCATCAGGATCTTGCGCTGTTCCGGCCGCGCGATCAGCCTGTTGTGCGCCCACAGCAGCGCCTCGCCGTCGATATTTTCCTTGAGCAGGCCCTCGCGCATCATCAGGCCGAGATTGCGCCGTGCCCGCCGCCATGGATGGTCGGCGGATTTGTAGATGATGTGGCGCAAATCGTTGAGCCGGCCCGGGTTCGGCGGCTTGCCGTCCTTCAGCCACTTCTCGCGCGCCTGCCCGCCCTTCCAGGCCCGCGTGGTGAAGCCGAGGATCTCGACCGAGACGCCGCAGCGTTCCAGCGTGCGCGCCAGGATGTCGGCGCAGGTGGCGGCGACCGTGATCGGCCGGCCGCGCATCGAGCCGGAATTGTCGAGCACCAGCGTCACCACCGTGTCGCGGAATTTGGTGTCGCGCTCCTGCTTGAAGGACAATGGCTGCATCGGATCGATGACGACGCGCACCAGCCGCGCCGGGTCGAGATAGCCCTCTTCCAGGTCGAAATCCCACGACCGGTTCTGCTGCGCCATCAGGCGGCGTTGCAGCCGGTTGGCGAGCCGGCCGACGACGCCGGACAGATTGGCAAGCTGCTTGTCGAGGAAGGCGCGCAACCGGTCGAGTTCTTCTTCCTCGCAAAGCTCCTCGGCGCCGACCGTCTCGTCGAACGCGGTGGTGAAGACCTTGTAATCGATTTCCTTCGGCAGATTGGTGAAGGGATTGTCGTTGCGGCGCGCCTCGCCGGGCGTCTCGGCATCGGCATCGTCATCGTCCGACAGATCGTCGGCGGTGGCGTCGGACGCTTCCGTCTCGGCCGACTGCTCGTCGTCGGCGGACGCCTCGGCATCCTCGGACTGCGACTGCTCGGAGCCGGAATCCTCCTCGCCGCCCTCCTCGCTCTGCTCCTCGCCTTGCGGCTGGTTGTCGTCATTGTCCTCGGAATCTTCCGTCTCCTGGTCGTCGCCGAGTTCCTCGGCCATCTCCATGGAGGCGAGCATCTCGCGCACCACGCGGGCGAAGGCCTGCTGGTCGTCGAGCTTGGCCGAGAGACCGTCGAGATCGGCGCTGGCCTTTTCCTCGACCCAGGGCCGCCAGAGCTCGACCAGGCGTTCGCCGCTTTTCGGGATCGGCCGGCCGGTCAGCTTCTCGCGCACCATCAGGGCGAGTGCTTCCTCGATCGGCGCGTCGGCCTTGTCCTTGACGTCGACGAGATTGGCCTTGGCGTATTTGTCCTCCAGCATCGAGCCGATGTTGTCGGCGACGCCCTGCATGGCGCGACTGCCAATCGCCTCGACACGGGCCTGCTCGACCGCGTCGTAGACGGCGCGGGCCTGCTTGCCTTCCGGCGCCAGCTTGATGTGGATGCGTGCGTCGTGGCAGGCGCGCTTCAGCGCCATGGAATCGCCGAGGCCGCGGGTGATGGCGATGTCGGCCTTCGACGCCTTCTTCGGCAGTTCCGGCAGCCGGGCACGGCTGCCGGCCAGTGCCGGCCTGTCCTTGGCGAAGCCGACTTCGAGTTCCTTGTCGCCGGCAATGGCGCGCATGCAGACGGTGACGGCGCGCTTGAAGCTGTCGGCTTCAGACCCCGTCTTCGACTTGTTGCGCGTGTTGTCGCCCGGACCCGCCATTATCTATCTCTATTTCACAGCTGGCTGTTGGCCAAGCCGAGTGCGCAGGAGGCCGACAATCTCTTCCACCGAGATTGTAAAGTAGCCTCCTCTCCCACTGTCATATGCCTGTCTCCACAGACCGTATCCGTGGTCAAACCCAGCGGGAATTGCACCAATTCCCTCAAGGTCAACCACACTTTGTCTCAATACGTCAGCCGCTACAGGGAGGTGGGGAATGGTTTGTAGCTGCTTTCCATCATTGGGTATCGGCGCATCGGTGACCGCAATCGATACGATCGGCTGGCTTTCGCCCTCCAAGCTATCGACCGCGCCTATGATCACCCGCGATGATACCGGTGTCGCTCCATGGTAAGTCCAAGTCTGCCCCGGTTTGAATGGTTCGTTCTGGGCCATGGCTGCCTGACAGATACCAAAGCTCAGGATTGAAAAACTCCACAGGAACGTCCGGCGGGTTGTTCCCATCGAGCGGTGTCATCCCAGCACGACGTTGGCGGCGCTTTCCGGCAGATCCTCGCCGAAGGCGCGCTGGTAGAACTCGGCAACCACCGAGCGCTCGAGCTCGTCGCACTTGTTGAGGAAGGTCAGCCGGAACGCCATGCCGATATTGCTGAAGATCTCGGCATTCTCGGCCCAGGTGATGACCGTACGCGGGCTCATCACAGTCGACAAATCGCCATTGATGAAGGCCGAACGCGTCATGTCGGCGACGCGCACCATCTTGTTGACGATGTCCTTGCCCTTGCCGTCGCGATAGTGCTTGGCCTTGGCCAGCACGATGTTCACCTCGTTGTCGTGTGGCAGATAGTTCAGCGTGGTGACGATCGACCAGCGGTCCATCTGCGCCTGGTTGATCTGCTGGGTGCCGTGATAGAGGCCGGTGGTGTCGCCGAGACCCACCGTGTTGGCGGTTGAGAACAGCCGGAAGGCCGGATGCGGACGGATGACCCGGCTCTGGTCGAGCAGCGTCAGCCGGCCCGACGATTCCAGCACGCGCTGGATGACGAACATCACGTCCGGACGCCCGGCGTCATACTCGTCGAAGCACAGCGCGACATTGTGCTGGTAGGCCCAGGGCAGGATGCCGTCTCGGAATTCGGTGATCTGCAAGCCGTCCTTGACGACGATCGCGTCCTTGCCGACGAGATCGATACGGCTGACATGGCTGTCGAGGTTGACGCGCACGCAAGGCCAGTTGAGGCGGGCGGCGACCTGTTCGATATGGGTCGACTTGCCGGTGCCGTGATAGCCCGACACCATGACGCGGCGGTTGTAGGCAAAGCCCGCGAGGATCGCCATCGTCGTATTCTTGTCGAACAGATAGTCCGGATCGATGTCGGGCACATGCTCTGATGTCACCGAATAGGCCGGCACCACCATCTTGGACTCGAACCCGAATTTCTCCTTCACCGACACCGTCGTGTCGGGCAGGTTGGCGATGTCGCGATCGACCTTGTTCATATCTCTCAACGTCTCCACGGGCGAAAAGCCTGATTTCGCCGGCAATCGATTTTGTCCGGGGGCGGTCTTAGAGCCTTTTCCAACCTTATGAAAGTTGGAAAACGACACGAACCAGATGGTCGCTCAGCACAGGCCAGCCTGTTTGAGCACGCGATAAGCCTGCAGCACATCGCGGAACCGGTCTTCCGAACCTCTGTCTCCACCATTCGCATCCGGATGGTGTCGCTTCACCAGTTCCTTATAGCGCGCCTTGATCTCCTTGCCAGTCGCCTTTGTATCAAGGCCAAGCGTTTCCAGCGCCTTGGCCTCAAGCGGCTTGGCCTTGCGCTCGCGCGCCTCGCGCGGATCCTTCGGCCCCTTGAACAGGTCGAACGGGTCGCGCATGCGATTGTAGTAGCCGGCGCGGCCGGAACGCATCTGGGCCACATCGGGCGACGAACGCGTCGAGGCGCCGTTGACGCCCATCTTCCAGGTCGGCCGGTGGCCGGTCATCGCTTCCTTCTGGAAACGCGCCACCTCGGTATCGGGCACGCCGGAGAAATAGTTGAAGCCCTTGTTGTACTCGCGCACATGGTCGAAGCAGAAGCGGAAATACTCGCCCTCCTTCATGCGCCCGACCGGCGCACGATGGGTGCCCGCCTCCTTGCAGCCGTCCCACTGGCAGATCGGCGAGTGCGACTTCAGCTCCGCATCCTTTTCCGGGCGGATGCGAATCTTCTCGAAATATTTGGGGTACGGCTTCATTTCACCCATTTATGGGGCGTTCGCAGATGCGAAACAAGAATTGACATTTCCGCGATGATCGCCCTAACCGCTGAATCGCGGCATAAAGCAGGCGAATGGCGGATTTTGTTGCCCGGCAGTAGCTTTTGCGAAGGCCAATTCCGGTTTGTCGGCTGATGCGCCAGGCATATGTGGTGAAGGGAGACGGCGATGTCCATACAGGCGACCATGGAAGACAAGCTCAACAAGGCATTTTCGCCGGACCGGCTGGTCATCATCAACGAAAGCCATCTCCATGCCGGCCATCACCACCATGGCTCCGACCATCACGGCGCCTATGACGGCACCGGCGAGACACATTTTCGCGTCCGCCTCGTCTCTTCCGCCTTTGCCGGCATGAGCCGCATCGACCGCCACCGCGCCGTCAACGAATTGCTTGCCGACGAACTGAAAGCCGGCGTGCATGCGCTGGCGATCGAACCGGCGGCTCCCGGCGAAAAGACCCGCTGGTAGGTCAGTCCGCCCTGACCCTCCGCGGCGCGGTCAGATCACTGCTTCGATAAGGAACGGCCCGCGCCGAGACAGGGCACTGTCCAGCAGCGCGTCGAACCGCTCGCATGTGTCGGCGCGCGCCGCCGCCACGCCCATGCCCTTGGCCAGCGACACCCAGTCCAGCGCGGGATGGTCGAGGTCGAGCATTCGCCTGGCATTCTCGCCGATCGCGTTGACGCCGACATTGCGCATCTCGCCATGCAGGATCGCGTAGGTGCGATTGGAGAAGACGATCGTCACCACGGCGAGATTTTCCCGCGCCTGGGTCCACAGGCCCTGCACCGTGTACATGCCGCTGCCATCGGCCTCCAGATTGATCACCTTGCGGTCTGGACAGGCGATCGCCGCCCCGGTTGCCATCGGAATGCCGCCGCCGATCGATCCGCCGGTGCCCATCATGTAGTCGTGCGGCGCTGCAAAGGCCGACAATGCGAAGAAACGCCGCGCCGAGGTGACCGCCTCGTCGCAGACGATCGCATCGTCCGGCAGCTTGCGCGCCACCGACAGCGCGATCGCATCTTCCGTCAGCCTGCCGTTCGGCGTTGCCTCGTCTGGGAAGCCGGTTGCGAACACCGTCTGTTGTGACGGCTTGACGCCGAGTTCGTCGCGAAGCGCCTCCAGTGCCGCATTGAGATCCTCGCCATGGGCGGCCAATGTCAGCACCTGGCAATCATCCCGGACAAGCCGTCCCGGCTTTCCCGGATAGGCGAAGAAGGCAACCGGCTCCCGAGCGCCGACCAGGACCAGAACGTCGATATCCCTGAGCAGTGCCGTCGCCGCATCGATCGGATAGGGAATGCGGGTCGGCGCGACACGCCCGCGCCCGCGTTGCATCCGGGCGATCAGGACTTCGCTGAACAAGCGGACCTCGCTGCCCGCCGAGATCTGTCCGGCGACGGCGAGTGCATCGGCTCGTGCGGCCTGTCCGCGAACGATCATGCCGACCCGGCCCGGAGCGGCACGGATCGCCGCGGCGACCGTGCGAACGGCGTCGATGTCGACGGCGGGCGATGGCGACAGCGTCACCTTGCGGGGCAAAACCGCGCCGACTTCGCCCCAGGCGGCGTCCGCCGGCAGGATCAGGGTAGTAACGCCGGGAGGTGTCAGCGAGGCGCGGAAGGCCGCCTCGGTTGCTGGCGCGACGTCGTCCGGACCACCGATGCGGCGCACCCAGTTGGACATCGGCGTCGCAAGGCTCTCGATATCGCTGGTCAGCGGAGCATCGAGCGGCAGATGGTAGGAGGCATGGTCGCCGACAATGTTGATCATCGGGCTCAGCGCGCGCCGGGCATTGTGCATGTTGGCCAGGCCGTTGGCCAAACCAGGACCGGTGTGCAGCAGCGTCGCGGCGGGGCGGTCGGTCATGCGCGCGTAGCCGTCGGCGGCACCAGTCACCACGCCCTCGAACAGGCCGAGCACGCAACGCATCCGCGGTTTGCGGTCAAGGGCCGCAACGAAATGCATTTCGGACGTGCCGGGGTTGGCGAAGCAGACCGTCACATCATTGGCCAGCAGCACGTCACACAGGACATCGGCGCCGTTCATGCAACTCTCTCCCGCTTGACGATCGAAGAAGCAATTGCACAGGCAGGCGCCCGGGCGGCAATACCCCGCCAGCACTTTTGATCTGATCCAGTTCCTCTACCCCCTGGCTCGTTGGCAGTCAGGGGATCAGCCGACCGTCGATTTCATGAACGCCAGCGCGGCGGCCGTCAGCGCATCGCCATCCTCGCCGAAATCGCGATTGATCGACAGATGCGTATAGGCGCTGCCGTCGAACACGGTGACCTCGGTGCCGGTGGCGCGCAGGCGCGCGGCAAAAGCCTTCGATTCCTCGCCGCGGCCCGCGGCGCGCGAATAGGCGATGAAGGTCGGCGGATGCTTGCGGCCGTCCACATAGCTGGCGGGCGACAGCGCGGCCCATTGCGAGGGATCGGAAAAGACACGCGCATAGGCCCGGACCATGCCGCCATTGCTGGAAAGCGCGGCAAGATCATAGGCCCGCGTGTCGTCGAGGATGAGCGCAGCTATGCCAGGCAGCCCACCGCGCATGCCGGTCAAGGCAATCAGATGGCAGCCGGCCGAATGGCCCATGCCGACAATGCGGTTCGGATTGCCGCCATGCTCGGCAATGTTGGCGCGCACATAGGCATAGGCTTTTTCGACGTCACCGGCCTGGGTGGCGACATCGGCCTCGGGCAACATGCGGTAGTCGATGGAGACGAAACAGAACCCATTGGCGAGCAGGAAGGCCGGCTTGGCGCCGACCTGGCTGAGTTTGCCAAACTGCCAGGTGCCGCCATGGACGAAAAACACGACCGGCAGGGCTGTTGCACCATCGGGCGCGTAGATGTCGAGCTTGGCCGGCCCGTAATCGAAGGTTTTTGGCGCGGGTTGGCGCGGGCGCCGTGCGGCCGATGCTCCCAATGGCAGCATCGCCGCCACGGAGGCCAGAATGAGGCTTCGTCGATCGATCATCATGGTCTCCCGACCGTGCAGGCCAACAGTGCCCGGCGGACGCCACGGGCGTCCAGTTAAGGATTGGTAATATCCAGAGGTCTGGCCCGGCGATCGATCATCGATCCGAACCTCGAATGGGACTCCGACTTTTGGGGGCTTATCCGCTGTAGGGAGGCCGGATCAACCGGGCTTCGTCGAACGCGCATCGGGTCGCGGCCGCCGCAGCATCAGGCCGCATCAAATGCACTGCCCCTGCGGTTCAGTTCACGAAATCAATATCTGCCCCTTGACGGCCTTATCTAGCCATCACCACCTAAGTATTTGGGCAAGCATTTTAGCCACAGGGGTGGTGTCCGGTTTTCAACGCCAGATGCACGCGCTCTCCTTCATGTGAAGGGAACCACAATGCGTTCCGGCAGTTGAATACATGATGAGCCGGCTGCCAGCCAAAACGGCTCTGAGGGCAAAGTATCATGCGCGAGAATCAGTCCGACGTCTTCGATCTGTTTTCGGAGATTTATGCGAACGCGGCCCAGGAAGAAATCAGCCTCCAGCAATATCTCCTTGCTTGCCGAGAGGATCGATCGATGTATGCCTCGGCGCCGGAACGAATGGTCGAGGCGATCGGCGAGCCGAACCTGGTCGACACCAGCAAGGACGAGCGGCTGGGCCGGATTTTCTCGAACCGCACCGTCAAGATCTATCCCTCCTTCTCCGACTTCTACGGAATGGAGGACACGATCGAGCGCATCGCCGGCTATTTTCGCTACGCTTCCCAGGGGCTCGAGGAGCGCAAGCAGATCCTCTATCTCCTCGGCCCGGTCGGCGGCGGCAAATCCTCGCTTGCCGAACGGCTGAAGAAATTGATGGAGCAGCGCCCGATCTACACGCTGAAGGTCGGTAACCAGGTCAGCCCGGTTTTCGAATCGCCGCTTGGCCTCTTCCATCCCGATCGCATGGGCGACCTGCTGCAGGATAAATACGGCATAGCCAGACGCCGGCTGAGCGGGCTCATCTCGCCATGGGCGGCCAAGCGCCTCGACGAACTGTCCGGCGACATATCCAAGTTCAGCGTGGTCAAGCTGATGCCTTCGCGATTGCGCCAGATCGGCATCGCCAAGACGGAGCCCGGCGATGAAAACAATCAGGACGTCTCGGCCCTGGTCGGCAAGGTCGACATCCGGCAATTGGAAAATTTCAGCCAGTCCGATCCGGACGCCTATTCCTATAGCGGCGGACTGAACCGGACCACCCAGGGCCTGCTTGAATTCGTCGAAATGTTCAAGGCGCCTATCAAGGTCCTGCATCCGCTGCTGACCGCGACCCAGGAGGGCAGCTACAATGGCACCGAAAATTTCGGCGCCTTTCCTTACCAGGGGATCATCGTGGCCCATTCCAACGAGTCGGAGTGGCAGCAGTTCAAGAACAACAAGAACAATGAGGCCTTTCTCGATCGCATCCTCGTGGTCAAGGTGCCCTATTGTCTGCGGATCACCGAAGAGAGGCAGATTTACGAAAAGCTGCTGCGGGAGAGCGAATTGGCCGCCAGCCCCTGCGCCCCCGAGGTGCTGGACATTCTCAGCCGATTCACCGTCTCGACCCGCCTGGCCGAGCACGACAATTCGCCGCTTTACACCAAGATGCGCGCCTATGACGGCGAGAACCTGAAGGACGTCGACCCCAAGGCGAAGTCGGTTCAGGAATATCGCGATGCCGCCGGGGTCGATGAGGGCATGAGGGGGGTCAGCACGCGCTTCGCCTTCAAGATCCTGTCGCAGACCTTCAACTACGACACCAAGGAAGTGGCTGCCGATCCCGTGCATCTGATGTACATTTTGGAGGAGGCGATCAAGCGCGAGCAGTTTCCCAAGGAAGCGGAAGCAGCCTATCTCGATTTCATCAAATCGGAGATCGCCACGCGGTATGCCGAGTTCATCGGCCACGAGATCCAGAAGGCCTATCTCGAATCCTATAGCGAATACGGCCAGAACCTTTTCGACCGCTACATCGCTTATGCCGATGCCTGGATCGAGGACCAGGACTACAAGGACCCCGACACCGGCCAGATCTTGAAACGAGAGGTTCTTGAAAACGAATTGTCGCAGGTCGAAAAACCGGCCGGTATCGCCAATCCCAAGGACTTCCGTAACGAGGTGGTGAAGTTCGCGCTGCGCGCGCGCGCGAGAAACCACGACCGCAACCCGTCATGGACGAGTTATGAAAAGCTCCGCGAGGTCATCGAGAAGCGGATGTTCGGTCAGGTCGAGGACCTCTTGCCGGTGATCAGCTTCGGCTCCAAGCAGGACAGCGTCACGGAAAAACGACACAACGAATTCGTCCAGCGCATGGTCGAGCGCGGCTACACCCAGCGGCAGGTGCGCCGCCTGGTGGACTGGTACATGCGGGTGAACAAGGCGGGCTGAGAGAGCCGGGATGGTTGCATGCCGATCTTCATCGACCGTCGCCTGAATCCAAAGGACAAGAGCCTCGGCAATCGCCAGCGCTTCCTCAAGCGTGCCCGCGAGGAACTGAAGCGGAGCATACGCGATCAGATCCGCACTGGCAGGATCGCCGACGCGGATGCCGAGCACGCCGTGTCCATGCCCGAAAGAGGCACGGACGAGCCGAGCTTCAACAACGCCCGCAACAGCGGCAGGCGCCAGCACATCCTGCCGGGCAACAGGCATTTCTCCCCTGGAGACCTGATCCCCAAGCCCGGCGAGGGTGGCGGCGCGGGAGCGTCGTCCCCGGGAAACACGGCGTCTGAAGACGACTTTCGTTTCGTGCTGTCACGCGAAGAGGTGCTGGATCTTTTTTTCGAGGATCTCGAACTTCCGGACATGGTCAAGCTCAACCTCAAGGAAATCCTTGCTTTCAAACCGCGCCGGGCCGGCTTCGCCGCTACCGGTTCACCGACCAACATCAATGTTGGGCGCACGATGCGTAACAGCCACGGCCGTCGCATTGCGCTGAGGCGTCCCAAGCAGGCGGAGTTGGACGCGATCCTCCAGGAAATAGCTACGCTAGAGTTGGCGCCATCCAGCGCTGCGGCACGCCAGAGCATTGCGGCATTGCGCGAGGAGCTTGACCGGCTGGAACGCCGCCGCCGGCGAATTGCCTATGTCGATCCGGTCGACATCCGCTTCAACCGCTTCGATCCCCAGCCTGTGCCGAACGCCAACGCCGTCATGTTCTGCCTGATGGATGTGTCCGGCTCGATGGGCGAGCGCGAAAAGGATCTGGCCAAGCGCTTCTTCGTGCTGCTGCACCTGTTCTTGAAACGGCGCTACGACCGCATCGAGATCGTCTTCATCCGCCACACGCACCTGGCCCAGGAGGTCGACGAGGATACATTTTTCTACAACACGCAAAGCGGCGGCACTGTCGTTTCCACCGCGCTGGAGGAAATGCATCGCATCATTGGCGAGCGTTACCCGGCCCGCGAATGGAACATCTATGCCGCCCAGGCCTCGGACGGCGACAATTTCGCCGGCGATTCCGAGCGATGCATGGCCTTGCTCAACGGCAAGCTCATGCGGCTCTGCCAATATTTTGCCTATGTCGAGATCATCGACGAGCGTGAAGCCCATATCTTCGGCACAACCGAAAACGGGACATCGCTATGGCGTGCCTATAGCGAAATCGACCTGAGATGGCCGAACTTCCAGATGAGCCGCATCGCCACGCCCGCCGATATCTACCCTGTCTTTCGCCAGCTCTTCGGCAGACAGCTGGCTCCCCTTAAGAGAGCGTGAGGGGTCCGATGGCCAGACAAGCCAGCAAATCCAGCCTGCTTTTTTCAGGGTCCGACTGGGATTTCAAGACATTGTCGCGGGTCTATGACGAGATCGAGGCAATCGCGGTCGAAGAGCTTCATCTCGATACCTACCCCGTGCAGATGGAGATCATCTCCTCCCAACAGATGCTCGACGCCTATTCGTCGGTCGGCATGCCACTGATGTACCGTCACTGGTCTTTCGGCAAACATTTCCTCCACGAGGATCTGCTCTATCGCAAAGGCGGGCGAGGGCTCGCCTATGAACTGGTCATCAATTCCAATCCCTGCATCGTCTATCTGATGGAGGAAAACACCATGGCCCTGCAGGCCTTGGTGACGGCCCATGCTGCGCTCGGGCACAACCATTTCTTCAAGAACAATCAGTTGTTCAAGCAGTGGACGGACGCCGGGGCGATCCTCGGCTACCTGGGCTTCGCCAAGGGCTATATTGTCCGTTGCGAGGAGCGGCACGGCCTCGCCGCCGTCGAGGCTGTTCTCGATTCCGCCCACGCGCTGATGGCGCAGGGCGTGTTCCGCTATCACCGGCCGCCGAAGCTGTCGTCGGAGCGGCAGCGCGAGGGGCTTCGCGAGCGCCTCGAATACGAAGAGCGCTCCTACAACGATTTGTGGCGCACGCTGCCTCCTTCTCCGCAAAGGGTCAGCGATAAGGATCAAGGCCCGGAGCGGAAGAAATCGCTCAACCTGCCCGAGGAAAACCTGCTTTATTTCCTGGAAAAGAACAGTCTGGTCCTGGAGCCTTGGCAGCGAGAGATCATCAGGATCGTTCGTGTCATAGCCCAATATTTTTATCCGCAGCGGCAAACACAGGTGATGAACGAGGGCTGCGCCACTTTCGTGCACTATACGCTGATGAACAGGCTGTTCGATCGCGGCCAGATCAGCGAAGGCGCCATGCTCGAAATCCTGCGCAATCATTCCAACGTGGTCTTCCAGCCGGCGTTCGACGATCCGCGCTTTTCCGGCATCAATCCCTACGCTCTCGGCCTCGATATGATGCAGGACATCCAGCGCATCTCGACCGAGCCGACGGCCGAGGACCGGGACTGGTTTCCCGACATCGCCGGCCACGGCAACTGGCGCGAGGTCCTGCTCGACGCGTGGGCGGATCACCGCGACGAGTCCTTTATCCGCCAGTACCTCAGTCCGACTTTGATCCGAAAATGGCGGTTCTTTGTGGTCGGCGACGCTGCCGACCAACCGCATTGCCAGGTCGCCTCGATCCACAACGAGCGCGGCTATGACAAGATACGCGCCGCGCTCGCTCACAGCTACGATTTCGGTGCGAACCGACCGGACATCCAGGTGGTGGATGTCGATCTGCTCGGTGACCGGCATTTGCGACTGCAGCACAAGGTCAATAACGGCGTCCTTCTCGAGGATACCAGCCGCGACGCCACGCTTCGTCACATCCGCAGGCTTTGGGGTTATGAGGTCAGCTTGGCGGCCGTCGACGCTGAAACCGGCGCGACGATCCACGAACGCTCGACGAGCCAGATCGCAGAATGAGGCTGCGTGGTTGCGCTGGTTCTCATGGCATCGAAAAGTGCGCGCCGGTCTTGGGCGACAAGCATCGAAACAGAGGCTTGAAGCACGTCGCCTGAATTCAGATTTCAGATCGATTCGACCTGAAATCATCCGGCTCTAAGCGTCGCCGGCTGGCCTGATCCTTAGCCGGGCGATCCGGTTCTTGTCGCGCTTCATCACGACGAAGCGCTTGCCATGGAACGTAAAGGCCTGTTTTTCCTCGGGGATCGACTGCGTCTCGTGGATGACGAGGCCGGCAATGGTGGTGGCCTCCTCATCCGGCAGGTTCCAGTCGAGCGCCCGGTTCAGGTCGCGGATCGGCACCGTGCCGTCAACGACGACGGAACCGTCGGCCTCCTGCTTGACGCCCTGGATGTCGACATCGTGCTCGTCGGCGATCTCGCCGACGATCTCCTCGATGATGTCCTCCAGCGTCACCAGCCCTTCGACCTCGCCATATTCGTCGACGACGATGGCGAAATGCGCCTTGCGGCGCAGGAAGGCGTTGAGCTGCTCCTGCAAGGTCGTGGTGTCGGGCACGAACCACGGCTTCGAGGCGATCTTCATCACGTCGATCTTGGAAAAGTCGTTGCCGACATCGTTGAGCGCCCGCAGCAGGTCCTTGGCGTGCAGCACGCCGACGATGTTGTCGAGCGAGCCCTTCCACAGCGGCATGCGGGTATGCGGGCTCTGCAGGATCTCGCGCACCACCGCCTCCGGCGCATTGTCGGCGTTGACCGAGCGCATGTTGGTGCGGTGGACCATGATGTCGGACACTTCGAGCTCGGCGAGATCGAACAGGCCGCCGACGCGATCGCGATCCTCGCGCACCACCTGGCCGTCGCGGCGGAAATCGTCGACCGCGCCGCGCAATTCGTCCTGGCTCGAGCGCTGCGGCTCGATGCGCGACAGTTCATAGCCCAAAGCGGCAAGCAGGCGCGTGCGCAAGGCAACGGCCACCAGGATGAGGACGGCAAGGACAGCGACGACGATCCAGCCGGTCTCGTTGGTCATCTCGGCCGCATCTTCTGCTGGCCCGGCCGGCCTTCCTGCTCGCCCGGATGGTTCTCCCTGAGGAACGACAGCACTTCCGAAGCCGGCACGTCCTTGGCGATGAAGGCCTGGCCGATGCCGCGCGTCAGGATGAAGGTCAACGCACCGCGCGACACCTTCTTGTCCTGGGCGATGAACGAAAGCAGCGCCTCGGCGTCGGGCAAATCTCCTGGAATGTCGGCCATCCGCCACGGCAGGCCGACGGCACGCAGATGCGCCTCGACGCGCGCCGCGTCGTCGGGGCTGGCGAGATTGAGCCGCGACGAGAACCGATGCGCCAGCGCCATGCCGATGGCGACACCCTCGCCATGGACGAGACGGGTTCCGTCATAGCGCGTGGCGGCTTCCAGTGCGTGGCCGAAAGTGTGGCCGAGATTGAGCAGCGCCCGGTCGCCGGTCTCGAACTCGTCGCGGGCGACCACATCGGCCTTGGCGCGGCAGGCTTCGGCAATGGCCTGCGCCCTCTCCGGCCCGCCGGCGAACACCTGGGCCCAGTTCTCTTCCAGCCAGGCGAAAAACACCGGCCGGTCGATGAGCCCGTATTTGGCGAGCTCGGCATAGCCGGCGCGGAATTCGCGGATCGGCAGCGTGTCGAGCACTTCGGTATCGGCCAGCACCAGCTTCGGCTGATGGAAGACACCGACAAGGTTCTTGCCGCGCGCGCTGTTGATGCCGGTCTTGCCGCCCACCGAGGAATCGACCTGCGCCAGGAGCGAGGTCGGGATCTGCACGAAATTCATGCCGCGGCGCACGATGCCGGCGGCAAAGCCGGCAAGATCGCCGACGACGCCGCCGCCGAAGGCGATGACGATGTCGCCGCGCTCCAGCCTGGCGGCCAGCACGCCGTCCACCACCTCTTCGAGATGGGCAAAGCTCTTGGTCTTCTCGCCGGGCGGCAGCGTGATGACGGCGGGCTGGATGCCGCTCTTTTCGAGACCGGCCTTCAGCGCATCGAGATGCTTCGCCGCGACATTGGCGTCGGTGATGACCGCGGCGCGTGTGCCTGGCAGGCGGCGCGAAATCTCGGCACCGGCGCGCGACAGTAGCCCGGAGCCGATCAGGATGTCGTAGGCCCGGTCGCCAAGACCGACTTCGACGGTGACTGGCTGATCAGCGCTCACGATCGTACCTCGCCTGTCGCGGCAGCCTCATCAATGCCGAAATGCCGGCAAAGCGCATCCACCACCTCCATCGCGATGACCTCCTTGCGGTCGTCGCGGGTCGGCACTGTAACATTGGATGTCGCGTAGACCGGATAGCGCTCGCCCATCAGCCGCTCCAGCACGGCGCGGGGATCGGCGCTTTTCAGGAGCGGCCGGTTCTGCTTCTTGGAGACCCGGTCCATCAAAAGGTCGAGTTCGGCCTTCAGCCACACCGACACGCCATGGCCGGCGATGGCCTCGCGCGTCTGCGCGTTCATGAAGGCGCCGCCGCCGGTCGACAGCACCTGCGGGCCATTCTCCAGCACGCGCAGGATGACGCGTTGCTCCAGGGCCCTGAACTCGGTCTCGCCATAACGCTCGAACAGTTCCGGAACGGTCATGCGCGAGACGCTTTCGATCTCCTGGTCGCTGTCGATGAAGGGCAGCGCCAGCATCGCCGCCACCTTGCGGCCGATCGCCGTCTTGCCGGCGCCCATCAACCCGACAAAGACGATGGAACGGCTGCCCAGCCGCCCAAGCAGCGCGGCGTGGTTCTCGTCCGGAGGATTGGCTGGCGCGTTCATCAGATGTCTCGAGGACCCTCTTTTGCCGGCGTATCGACATGAAAAGCCCGTTTGCGTCAAGCGTGGCGAGCAGCCTGGGGCCGATATGGCTGGCCGGGCTGCATCGGAAGTTGCTAACGGGCCCCAGCTTCTTCCTTGAATTGGCCGGATTGGCGTCCCATAAGGGCACAGGGTTTGGAAACGCAGAACCAGAAGACGGGCGAAAATTGATGCCGACACTGTTTCGCTTTGTCGTGACCCTCGCGATTCTGGCCGGCATTGCCTATGGTACGATGTTCGCCCTGGTGATGTTCGTCGAGCCCAGGAAGGGGGAAATGAGCGTGCGCATTCCGCCCGAAAAGCTCAACCCCAAGAAAAGCTGATCGCCGCCAGGAAGCCCTGCCAAGAAAAATCCCGCCAAGAAAAACCCGGAATGAACAGCGCCGCCCGCATCGAAGCCTTTCTGGAAATGATGAGCGCCGAGCGCGGTGCCGCCGAAAACACGCTGTCCTCCTATCGCCGTGACCTCGAAGACGCTTCGGACGCGATCGATGGCGGGCTTGCCGGTGCCGCCGCGGTCAATATCCGCGCCTATCTCGACGACATCGCCGCGCGCGGCTTTGCGCCGACGTCGCAGGCGCGCAAACTGTCGGCGATCCGCCAGTTCTTCAAGTTTCTGTACGCCGAGGGCCTGCGCGCGGATGACCCGACCGGCACGCTGGACAGCCCGAAAAAGGGCCGCCCGCTACCGAAGACGATGAGCGAGGCCGACACCGGCCGGCTGATCGACCGCGCGGCACTCGAGGCCGGCGATCCCGGCAACGATACCGGGCGCGGCGACAGTGCGTGGCTGGGGGCACTGCGCCTGCATGCGCTGGTCGAGGTGCTTTATGCCACCGGCCTGCGTGTTTCCGAACTGGTCGGCCTGCCGGTGACGGTGGCGCAGCGCGACGACCGCTTGTTCATGGTGCGCGGCAAGGGCGACAAGGAGCGCATGGTGCCGCTGTCGGCCAAGGCGCGCACGGCGATGCGGAGCTGGCTTGCCGCCCGCGCCAAGGTGCCCGCCTTTGCCGACAGTCCGTTTCTGTTTCCGGCCGCCTCGAACAGCGGCTATCTCTCGCGCCAGGTCTTCGCCCGCGACCTGAAGGGGCTGGCGGCAAGGGCCGGCATCGCCTCGGCGAAGATCTCGCCGCACGTGCTGCGCCATGCTTTCGCCAGCCATCTCCTGCAGAACGGCGCCGATCTCAGGGCCGTGCAGCAGTTGCTCGGCCACGCCGACATATCGACGACACAGATTTACACCCATGTACTGGAAGAGCGGCTGGTGCGGCTGGTCAACGATCATCATCCGCTTGCCGACTAGGCCTCATATCGTTATGTGAGGACGACGTTTCACCGCCCGGAGCCTTGGATTTCAGGGTTCTGCCAGTCCTCGCCTTCCGACGTATCGGTCCGCTCAAGCATGTACAATTACCTCGATTTCGAAAAGCCGGTGCAGGACCTCGAGGGCAAGATCCTCGAGCTGAAGAAGCTTGCCGAGAATGGCGAAGCGGTCGATGTCGGCGACGAGATCAGCCGTCTCGAGAAGCGCTCGCGCGACGCACTGCGCGACGCCTACAAGGCGCTGACGCCGTGGCAGAAGGTGCAGGTGGCGCGCCATCCGGACAGGCCGCATTGCGTCGACTACATCAAGGGCCTGTTCAACGATTTCACGCCGCTGGCCGGCGACCGCAATTTCGGCGAGGACCAGGCGATTGTCGGCGGCTTCGCGCGCTTCCGCGGCGAGCCGGTGGCCATCATCGGCCAGGAAAAGGGTTCCGACACGACCAGCCGGCTGAGGCACAATTTCGGCTCGGTGCGGCCGGAAGGCTACCGCAAGGCGGTGCGGCTGATGGAGCTCGCCGACCGCTTCAATATCCCGCTGCTGACGCTGGTCGACACCGCCGGCGCCTATCCCGGCGTCGGTGCCGAGGAGCGCGGCCAGGCGGAAGCCATTGCCCGCTCGACCTCGGCCTGCCTTGGCCTGAAAGTGCCGTCGATCTCGGTGGTCATCGGCGAAGGCGGCTCCGGCGGCGCCATCGCGATCGCCACTGCTAACCGCGTCTACATGCTCGAACACGCCATCTATTCGGTGATTTCGCCGGAGGGCGCCGCCTCGATCCTGTGGCGCGACACGACGCGGTCGAAGGACGCGGCGACCAATATGAAGATCACCGCGCAGGATCTTCTGGAGCTGAAGATCATCGATGCGATCATCCCCGAGCCGCTCGGCGGCGCGCATCGTGGTGCCGAAACCGTGATTGCCGCGACAGGCGACCTCATCGCCAAGACGATGAAGGAGTTTTCCGGCGCCAACACCGATTTCCGCGAGCAGCGCCGCGAGAAATACCTGGCAATGGGCCGTAGTCTCTAACCATGGTCCGGCGCCTGTCCGCCGCAATGTGGCGGCGCGGAGCATTTTTGCCACAAAAATGCCGCTGCATTCGGCTCAATGAGACTGCCGCCAGGGGACGCATCGACACTTGCGGTAAGGAATTTTCAAGGTTAACGGGCTTAGGGTCCGTCCATATGCAGCGCAGCAGCCGGGGCGTAAAACGCCCTGGCGTCAGAGAAAAGACGATATCCGTAGCCATGTTCGCAAAGCTTGCCCGCACCGGAATCCTGATCGCTGCCCTCGGCGTTGCCGGCTGCAACAATTCGTCGATGAAGGATTTCGCGCCGGAGGCCAACAAGCCGCTGCCCGACAAGATCCTTGCCGACATGAAGGCCAAGGGCATGATCCGCACCTCGTCGGTGATGGCCCGCATCTTCAAGGAAGAGGGCAAGCTCGAAATCTGGAAAGCCAAGACCAATGGCCGCTACGACATGGTGGCCAGCTACGACATCTGCAAATGGTCGGGCAAGCTTGGGCCGAAATACACTGAGGGCGACCGCCAGGCGCCGGAAGGTTTCTATACGGTGCGCCCGTCACAGATGAACCCGCGCTCGAACTATCATCTGTCGTTCAACATCGGCTTTCCCAACGCCTATGACCGTGCCAACGGCCGCACCGGCGCCAACCTGATGGTGCACGGCGCCTGTTCGTCGTCGGGCTGTTATTCGATGACCGACGCGCAGATCGAGCAGATCTATGCCTTCGGCCGTGACGCCTTCCAGGGCGGCCAGACCGAATTCCAGATCCAGGCGTTTCCGTTCCGCATGACCGCCGCCAACATGGCGCGCTACCGCAACGACCCGAATTACGAATTCTGGAAGATGCTGAAGGTCGGCTACGACAATTTCGAGGTCACCAAGGTGCCGCCGAAGGTCGACGTCTGCGAGAAGCGCTATGTCTTCAATCAAGTTGCCGCCGAAGGCCAGACTTTCAATCCGACCGGCCCCTGCCCGGTAACGACGCAGCCTGATTCGCTGAAGAGCGCCTACAACGCCTATCAGAGCACCTACGACGCGGCGTTCAACGGCGCGCTCAAGGCCAGCGTGCCCCCGCCGAAGCCGACCATCGCTGGCGTCAAGGAAGCCAGCATCGTCTCCGACTGGTCGAAGCGCCGGGCCCGCGGCGAGCGCGTGCCGATCGATCCGCCGTCGCTCAATACCGACGGCTCGGTCACCGAGACGGCGCGCATGGGCCGCATCGATTCGCCGGCCGGCCGCAAGATGGCCGCGCTCGACGCCGAAAAGGCCGCCAAGCAGAAGGCCGAGGAGCAGAGGCTTGCCGCCATAGAGGCCGCCAAGCAGGCCAAGGAAGCCGCCAAGGCCCAGGCTCTGGCCGAAAAGGAAGCCGCCAAGGCACAGGCCCTCGCCGAGAAGGAAGCCGCCAAGACCGCCAAGGAAGCCCCTGTCGCCACCGCCACCATCACGGCCCCCACGGAGGCGCCGCCTGTGGTTGAAACGCAGGCGGCAAGCGCCGACGAGAGCCGGGTCACCAGGCTGAAGAACAAGCTGCTCGGCATGTTCGGCGGCTGAGGTCTTTCGCCAATGCATGTCGCCCAGAAGTGCGCAGCGGCTTTGGCACAACGACATGCTTGAAAACAAGGCCTCCAAGCACGACGCTGTCTATGACCTGAAGGGGCTGAACTGCCCTTTGCCGGTGCTGAAAGCGAAAAAGCGCCTGGCCGCAATGCAGCCTGGCAGCCGGCTGTGGCTCGAGACCACAGACCCGCTCGCCGTCATCGATATTCCGGCATTCTGCGCCGACAGCGGCCATCAGCTGATCGAGACGGCCTCGGTGTCCGGTGGCCATCGTTTTCTGGTCGAGCGCGGCGAGCAGCAATCGTAGAGTTTAACGCCCGGCGATCGCCAGCGGATTGTTTTCCAGCGCCGTGCGGTCTGGCGTGTCGATGGCCGGCCGGTTGGTGAAGGCGGCAAACAGCCGGCGCACATAGTCTTCCGGCATGTCAAGCGTGATCAGCACCAGCCGCGTGCCGCGCTGGCCGTCCGGCCAGGACGGCAATTGCACCGGCGGATGCAGGATCTTCTGCACGCCATGGATCACCAATGGCCGCGACGGGTCTTCCCTGAGTTCGATGACGCCCTTCATGCGCAGCAGATGCTCGCCATGCGTCGAACGCAGCAGGTCGAGGAACATCTCGATCGCCGAAAACGGCACCGGTCCATCATGGACCAGCGAATAGGAGCGCACCCGCTGATCGTGGCGATGGCCGTGGTCGTGGCCATGCTGGTGATCATGATCGTCATGACCGTGGTGGTCATGATCATGCGCCGCTTCCTCGCCCAGCCAGCGCCGCACGTCGGCGGATTTGGTCGCCGGGTTGTAGAGCCCGCAATCAAACAGCGCCGCCACACCCGTCCCCGTGTCGGCGGCATCAAGCAACTCGGCCCCCGGATTGATCTGCCGCAGGCGCGCCCGCAGCGTCTCCAGTTCGCTGGCATCGGCGATCAGATCGGCTTTGCTGAGCACGATGCGGTCGGCGACGGCGACCTGCTTGACCGCTTCGACATGGGCGTCGAGCGTGGCGCTGCCATTGACCGCATCGACGAGCGTGATGACGCCGTCGAGCCGGAAGGCCTGGACAAGCGCCGGATGGGCCATGATCGACTGCAGCACCGGCGCCGGATCGGCAAGGCCCGTGGTCTCGACGATGACGCGGGCAAGCCGGGCGATGCGGCCGGTCTGCAGCCTGTCGACCAGATCGGCCAGCGTGTCGACCAGTTCGCCGCGGACCGTGCAGCACAGGCAGCCGTCCGAAAGCTGGATGATCCCATCGGAGGCCTGCTCGACCAGCAGATGGTCGATCGCCACCTCGCCGAACTCGTTGATGATGACCGCCGTGTCGGCCAGCGCCGGGTCCTTCAACAGCCGGTTGAGCAGCGTCGTCTTGCCGGCGCCGAGGAAACCGGTCAGCACCGAGACTGGGATCGGGAAGCCGCCCATCAGGCTAGTTCGCGGCCTTGACCGGCTGGTCGCCTTGCGCGGCGGAACCGGCAATGACCGCCGGTGCCGGCCTGTCGGGGCGCCAACTCGGGATCGGCACGTCGGCATATTCCTGGCCGCCCTGGCCGAGCATGGCCTTCGGCGCCGGGCCGTTGGCGCCGCCAAGGCCGACGGCAACCAGTGTCGGCACATGGTCGAGCTTTTCCTGGTAAGGCGACTTCGGCACGTCCTTGGCGGCGGCGGCCGGCGGTGCCTCGGACTGCTCTGCGGGCGCCTTCTTCTTGCAGATCTCGTCATGCATGTCGTTGGGCGAGACCGTGTCGCCGTAGGGCGCCAGCGTGGCGATGGTGGCCGAGCCGGCGGCCGGCGTGTCAAAACCCTGGTCGAGCAGTTTCGCCGCACTCTCGGCGCGGGTGATTGCCGACTTCTCGCCAAGCACGACCGCCACCAGGGTGCGGCCGTTGCGCGTCGCCGAGCCGATCATGTTGAAGCCGGAGGGACAGACGAAGCCCGTCTTCATGCCGTCGGCGCCGGGATAGCGGCCGATGAGCAGATTGTAGTTCGGGATCGCCTTCTTGCCGACCGCAAGCCCCTCGATCGAGAACCACGGCGCATATTGCGGAAATTCACGCCGGATCGCCATCACCAGGACGGCGAGGTCGCGTGCCGTCGTGTACTGGTCCGGCGAATAGAGCCCGTTCGGATTGACGAAATGCGAGCCGTTCATGCCGAGCCGGGTCGCCTCGGCGTTCATCCGTTCGGCGAAGGCTGCCTGCGAGCCGCCGACATTCTCGCCGATTGCCATGGCGATGTCATTGGCCGACTTGACCAGCATCATCTTCAGCGCATTGTCGAGCCGCATCACCGAGCCCGGCTTGAAGCCCATCTTGCTTGGCGGCTCGGCGGCGGAGTGTTTCGTCACCTTGATCGGCGAATCGAGCTGGACCTCGCCGGCCGCGATCGCCCGGAAGGTCACATAAGCGGTCATCAGCTTGCTCAGCGACGCCGGATACCAGCGCTTGAACGCATCCTGATGCTGCAGGATCTTGCCGTCGTTGAGGTCGAACACAACCACCGGATTGGCCAGCGCTGACCCGGCCAGGACCGACAGTGCGATTGCGCCAGCCGAGAATAGTTTGAGGAAATGCCTGTGCCGCATGATCAAATCCGAAATCGCCTCTTGCCGTAGTCGCCCCTGGCTCCGTAAGATTTCGTTACGCGATCGCCAGCATGATGGGTCCGACCCTCAAAAACCGGACCACATCGTTGCGGTGCTATTTACCCTATGTGACGCCAACATGGCAAAGCGCCTGACGATCACAATTGCAAGGCAGCGGACGACGCCCGCCTGTCCCAACAGCGAGATGGAACCATCATGCCAATCCTGAACCGTGCCGCCGAAATGCAGAACGAAGTTGCCGGCTGGCGTCAGCACCTGCACCAGACGCCAGAACTGAACTTCGACGTCTTCAAGACCGCCGCGTTCGTCACCGAGAAGCTGAAGGCCTTCGGTTGCGACGACGTGGTCACCGGCCTCGGCAAGACCGGCGTCGTTGGCATCATCCGCGGCCGCCAGGGCGCGGGCCCCACCATCGGCCTGCGCGCCGACATGGACGCGCTGCCGCTCAACGAGATCTCCGGCAAGCCCTACGCTTCGACCATTCCCGGCAAGATGCATGCCTGCGGCCATGACGGCCACACGGCCATGCTTTTGGGGGCCGCGAAATATCTCGCCGAGACGCGCAACTTCACCGGTTCGGTGGCGGTGATCTTCCAGCCGGCGGAGGAAGGCGGCGGCGGCGGCAACGAGATGGTCAAGGACGGCATGATGGAACGCTTCGACATCTCCAAGGTGTTCGGCATGCACAACATGCCGGGCCTGCCTGTCGGGCAGTTCGCCATCCGACCGGGCCCGATCATGGCGGCGACGGCCGAGTTCACCATCACCGTGCGCGGCAAGGGCGGCCATGCGGCGATGCCGCACGGCACCATCGACCCGATCGTCATCACCAGCCAGCTGGTCGGCGCCTTGCAGACGATCGCCTCGCGCAGCACCGATCCGGTCGAGGCCGTGGTGGTGTCGGTGACCAAGTTCCACGCCGGCGATGCCTACAACATCATTCCCGAAACGGCCGAAATCGCCGGCACCGTGCGCACCTTGCGCAAGGAAATCGCCAAAAAGTCGGAAGAGCGCATCCGCGCCATCTGCGACGGGCTGGCGACCGCTTTCGGCGCCAGGATCGAGGTCGATTATCAGGCGAACTACCCCGTGACATTCAACCACGCGGAAGAGACGGTGTTTGCCGGCGATGTCGCGGCAAACGTCGCCGGCGATGCCCATGTGCACCGCGGCATCCAGCCGGTGATGGGCGGCGAGGATTTCTCCTACATGCTGGAAGCTCGCCCCGGCGCCTTCATCTTCATCGGCAACGGCGACACCGCCGGCCTCCACCATCCGGCCTACGACTTCAACGACGCGGTCATCCCGCATGGCATGAGCTACTGGGTGAAACTGGCGGAAACCGCACTCGCCGCCTGAAGCCGGCCGCGCAGCGGGCTGGCCGAATTGCCTTCGGCCGGCCTCTTGGCGAAACGATCCGAAGCGGCTATGTGTCTGGCCGCGTGGTCCCGTAGCTCAGTAGGATAGAGCGGCAGATTCCTAATCTGTAGGTCACAGGTTCGATTCCTGTCGGGATCACCACTCAGTCACAGCAAATATGGCTTGCGCAGGCTGGCTCTAAATTCGGTCGACATATCCGTGGGATAGGCTGGGCCGTCTCTGAACAGTCGGGCTTGGTCGCCCCGCAGGTCTCTGTTTCTCGCGCTTTTTCACCACCCGTCTCTGCAGGCGGTTTTCCGCGCCCTATTGTTTTCAATAGCGATGCAATGAGGATCGTTGGATATCCTGAAGAATGTGCCCCAACGCCAGACGGCTGACTTGGGCCATCGACCAATGAGGCTATCAAAAGCCCAGGGAGGTCCGTTGCTGATCCCAATCGGCCGGAAGATTGACAAGCCGTGCGAGCCGCCGTGCGGTCAGATTGATGGGGTGTTTGCCCGCTAGGATGTCGTCCACAATCGCCGGAGATAGGAAGGCCAGCGGCAAAGCCTTGCTAAGGTCCGCTCGGTGAATTCCGGTGGCTTTCGAAAGCTCAGAGATACTTCGAGCCGTGCCATTTGTAAATGCCGCCAACATGGCGTGCGACCTAGCCAGTAGGTTGATGAGGCTAGGCGGGATTTGCCTTTCAGTAGAGCGATCAGCTGCTCATCGACAATTAATTCCAATTCATCAGCCGGAACTCTCCAACCACTATCGTCTGTGCGCCGGGCGACCTTCAACCTATTGGAGATATAGTAGCGGTAGCGCTTGCCATGATTGCTGGCATAAGCCGGGCTCAATCGATCCCCGGTCTCGTCGAAGACGAGACCGGTTAGCAGATGCAGATCCGCGACATTCGACTGAGACCGCCGTCTCGGCCCTTGCTCCTTTAGCAAAGCCTGAACTGAGGCAAACAACTCGGCATCTACGATTGGTTGATGGACGCCGTCGTAGCATGTGTTTTTGTGCCGAGCCTGGCCTATGTAAACCGGGTTTGAAAGTAGATGATAAAGCCGCCCGCGGCTGATCGGAGGTCGGAGCGAGTTGGGTCCATCCATCGTTCGGTTCTGGTTGAGTTCCTCAGCCAGGGCCAGCACAGACTTCAATTCCAGATAGCGTTGGAATATCGCCCTGACGGTTGTCGCACCAGCTTCATCAACTACCAGCTTCTTGTCGACGGCGCTGTAGCCTAGCCAATCGGACGTCCGCACGTTCACAGGTTTGGTCGAAAACCACCCTCCCGTCTACGTCCGTTTCTTCAAGGTCAGATTCTTCAGCGGACAGTCCGCTAACGGCCAATTGCGGTCATGTGCGAAGTTGCATCCGATTGGCTGCTTCTGGCGCGCAGCCGGTCGCTGAATTCGCAGAACATCCGTTATGGAATACGCGGATCGATTGCATGCCAATCCTCGCGCTAGCACACCGCTGTACTTTGGGTTGGTTGGATCAGCCATTTGCCGGGCCAGAGCCGGAGCACCAACCGGCTTCGTGATTCATCCCGTCCCAAGCCGATCGTGGCACGCTCTGTGGGCCGACTTCACCAGACCACCGGCAATGCGAAAATGCGAAAAAATTTAGTCACGCGGGCTCAATTTTAGACCGTTAACCGTTCATCCGTTTGGATGTTGACGCTTACTCTTCATTGGCGTTAAGAATGCGTTAATATAAGCGCCTCCTAAAAAAGAAAACTGACCGGCAATCAGGAAAGGGCGTTATGGGGGCTATGGGAACGCAGAGCGGCTAGCAGAGTCGTTGCGGCTACATGTTGAGCCAAGACTGCACGGACGGCCATGTTGAGTCTGGCTGATCGCGGGACTGTGTCCATGCGACTGGACTGCGCACTGACAGTGGCCGTCTGCCAGAATTGGCATGTTGATCGTACTGTTTCAGATGGAGAGTGACTAATCTTTCAATGCGGCAGTGAAAATAGATGTGGAGGGCATCTGTATCTGTACCCGTGTATGAGTAAAAAGGGTGGGGTTAAAATGGCTTCTTCTCAGATCGCACGCGCCGGTGGAACTGCGATAGCGCGTTCCAATTCACCGCGGGCCGGCGACGACGTCGTCAGCTTTACCGACGATACGACCATCCTCATTTCGCCCCGCCGGCCCAGTATTTCCCTCGACCAGATGACAAATGATCTAGGCGAAGACGCAAAGACACTTTCCCCCATCTACAGTGACTTTTCCGCCTCGATCGATACAAACAAACCCTCGGTTGCTCGTGAAGATCCGGCCGGGGCCAAGCTATGTCCAATGCCTCCGCGAGCGTGTGAGCTTGGCGTCAGCACAACTGTCATCGGTCTGGATGGGAACTCATTTGATGCTGGCGCTCTCGCAGGGATCATTCCCTGGCTGGCGATCGCAAGCCATTCGCACTTGATTTCATTTGAATGGCGACTCCGACGGGCGTTGACGCGTCCGGCCGACGTTAAATGTTTCGCATAAAGAACTTGCGCTTCGGGCAAGCGCTCCATGGGCACTAGGGGGAAACTATTATGGGTGGAACAACGACATCTTTTTCAAATACGCCGCAGGCAGTGGATGATTTCTTCACCAGCGTTTTCACCGGGCTCACTGAAGACAGTTTCGGGACCATTTTCCTCAATGTAATGGCCAACGATCTAGGCGGAAACGCCAAATCACTATGGTCAGTGGATAACGGCACGAACAACACAGGCGCGATGAGCGGCTACATCGCAGCTGATTTGTTGACGCAGGACTTAGGCCGGATTGAATCCGCGGGTTCCGATACAAGTGCCAACGGCGCAAAGATCTGGATTACGGCCGACGGGAAGGTGGGATACGATACAGCGTTTTTGTCGACTGCTTTCAGGTCGCAGTTGCAGGGGTTGAATGCCGGCCAATATTTGACGGACACCTTTATCTACTCTATCCGGCTCGGCAACGGGACGCTCAGCTGGGCAACCGCGACCATTCAGTTCGCGGGGACCAACGACGGGCCGGTTCTGAGCGGCACAAGCGATCCGGCAGCGGTGCTCGAACTGACTAGTGCCTCGGCCCAGAACCTGGCGGCGATCACAGGCAATTTCTCTGTGAGCGATCTCGATATCGGCAACACGCTGCATGCGTCGGTCGTGGGCAGCCCGGTGGTGCAGCTCAATGGCAGTCCGTTCTCGTTGCCCGCCGGGGCAGCCGCGCTGATCGCCAGTGGCGCATTCACGCTGACGGATACAACCTCCAACGGTGGCGCGGCCAACATCGGCTACAGCTACGATCCGACCGCCGCCAACCTCGATTTCCTGCGCGCGGGCCAGAGCCTGACCATCACCTACACGGTGCAGGTCAATGACGGCACGACCAACTCAGGCACGCAGAATGTCACTTTCACCATCCACGGCACCAACGACGCCGCCGTGATCGGCGATCCGACCGTCGCCGACGTCACCGAGGACAGCTCGCCGACCACCCTGACGGCGACCGGCTCGATTTCGATCACTGATGTCGACACCGGCGAGAACCACTTCAACACGACCGTGACCCCCGGCGCCGGCAATCTCGGCGCCCTCGTCCTGGCCGCCGACGGCTCCTACACCTACTCGGTCGCCAACGCCGCCGTGCAGTTCCTGGCCGGCAGCAACGCCAATGGCGGCACCGCCACCCATCTCGACACCTTCACCGTGACCGCGGCCGACGGCACCTCCAAGCTCGTCAGCTTCACCATCCACGGCACCAACGACGCCGCCGTGATCGGCGATCCGACCGTCGCCGACGTCACCGAGGACAGCTCGCCGACCACCCTGACGGCGACCGGCTCGATTTCGATCACTGATGTCGACACCGGCGAGAACCACTTCAACACGACCGTGACCCCCGGCGCCGGCAATCTCGGCGCCCTCGTCCTGGCCGCCGACGGCTCCTACACCTACTCGGTCGCCAACGCCGCCGTGCAGTTCCTGGCCGGCAGCAACGCCAATGGCGGCACCGCCACCCATCTCGACACCTTCACCGTGACCGCGGCCGACGGCACCTCCAAGCTCGTCAGCTTCACCATCCACGGCACCAACGACGCCGCCGTGATCGGCGATCCGACCGTCGCCGACGTCACCGAGGACAGCTCGCCGACCACCCTGACGGCGACCGGCTCGATTTCGATCACTGATGTCGACACCGGCGAGAACCACTTCAACACGACCGTGACCCCCGGCGCCGGCAATCTCGGCGCCCTCGTCCTGGCCGCCGACGGCTCCTACACCTACTCGGTCGCCAACGCCGCCGTGCAGTTCCTGGCCGGCAGCAACGCCAATGGCGGCACCGCCACCCATCTCGACACCTTCACCGTGACCGCGGCCGACGGCACCTCCAAGCTCGTCAGCTTCACCATCCACGGCACCAACGACGCCGCCGTGATCGGCGATCCGACCGTCGCCGACGTCACCGAGGACAGCTCGCCGACCACCCTGACGGCGACCGGCTCGATTTCGATCACTGATGTCGACACCGGCGAGAACCACTTCAACACGACCGTGACCCCCGGCGCCGGCAATCTCGGCGCCCTCGTCCTGGCCGCCGACGGCTCCTACACCTACTCGGTCGCCAACGCCGCCGTGCAGTTCCTGGCCGGCAGCAACGCCAATGGCGGCACCGCCACCCATCTCGACACCTTCACCGTGACCGCGGCCGACGGCACCTCCAAGCTCGTCAGCTTCACCATCCACGGCACCAACGACGCCGCCGTGATCGGCGATCCGACCGTCGCCGACGTCACCGAGGACAGCTCGCCGACCACCCTGACGGCGACCGGCTCGATTTCGATCACTGATGTCGACACCGGCGAGAACCACTTCAACACGACCGTGACCCCCGGCGCCGGCAATCTCGGCGCCCTCGTCCTGGCCGCCGACGGCTCCTACACCTACTCGGTCGCCAACGCCGCCGTGCAGTTCCTGGCCGGCAGCAACGCCAATGGCGGCACCGCCACCCATCTCGACACCTTCACCGTGACCGCGGCCGACGGCACCTCCAAGCTCGTCAGCTTCACCATCCACGGCACCAACGACGCCGCCGTGATCGGCGATCCGACCGTCGCCGACGTCACCGAGGACAGCTCGCCGACCACCCTGACGGCGACCGGCTCGATTTCGATCACTGATGTCGACACCGGCGAGAACCACTTCAACACGACCGTGACCCCCGGCGCCGGCAATCTCGGCGCCCTCGTCCTGGCCGCCGACGGCTCCTACACCTACTCGGTCGCCAACGCCGCCGTGCAGTTCCTGGCCGGCAGCAACGCCAATGGCGGCACCGCCACCCATCTCGACACCTTCACCGTGACCGCGGCCGACGGCACCTCCAAGCTCGTCAGCTTCACCATCCACGGCACCAACGACGCCGCCGTGATCGGCGATCCGACCGTCGCCGACGTCACCGAGGACAGCTCGCCGACCACCCTGACGGCGACCGGCTCGATTTCGATCACTGATGTCGACACCGGCGAGAACCACTTCAACACGACCGTGACCCCCGGCGCCGGCAATCTCGGCGCCCTCGTCCTGGCCGCCGACGGCTCCTACACCTACTCGGTCGCCAACGCCGCCGTGCAGTTCCTGGCCGGCAGCAACGCCAATGGCGGCACCGCCACCCATCTCGACACCTTCACCGTGACCGCGGCCGACGGCACCTCCAAGCTCGTCAGCTTCACCATCCACGGCACCAACGACGCCGCCGTGATCGGCGATCCGACCGTCGCCGACGTCACCGAGGACAGCTCGCCGACCACCCTGACGGCGACCGGCTCGATTTCGATCACTGATGTCGACACCGGCGAGAACCACTTCAACACGACCGTGACCCCCGGCGCCGGCAATCTCGGCGCCCTCGTCCTGGCCGCCGACGGCTCCTACACCTACTCGGTCGCCAACGCCGCCGTGCAGTTCCTGGCCGGCAGCAACGCCAATGGCGGCACCGCCACCCATCTCGACACCTTCACCGTGACCGCGGCCGACGGCACCTCCAAGCTCGTCAGCTTCACCATCCACGGCACCAACGACGCCGCCGTGATCGGCGATCCGACCGTCGCCGACGTCACCGAGGACAGCTCGCCGACCACCCTGACGGCGACCGGCTCGATTTCGATCACTGATGTCGACACCGGCGAGAACCACTTCAACACGACCGTGACCCCCGGCGCCGGCAATCTCGGCGCCCTCGTCCTGGCCGCCGACGGCTCCTACACCTACTCGGTCGCCAACGCCGCCGTGCAGTTCCTGGCCGGCAGCAACGCCAATGGCGGCACCGCCACCCATCTCGACACCTTCACCGTGACCGCGGCCGACGGCACCTCCAAGCTCGTCAGCTTCACCATCCACGGCACCAACGACGCCGCCGTGATCGGCGATCCGACCGTCGCCGACGTCACCGAGGACAGCTCGCCGACCACCCTGACGGCGACCGGCTCGATTTCGATCACTGATGTCGACACCGGCGAGAACCACTTCAACACGACCGTGACCCCCGGCGCCGGCAATCTCGGCGCCCTCGTCCTGGCCGCCGACGGCTCCTACACCTACTCGGTCGCCAACGCCGCCGTGCAGTTCCTGGCCGGCAGCAACGCCAATGGCGGCACCGCCACCCATCTCGACACCTTCACCGTGACCGCGGCCGACGGCACCTCCAAGCTCGTCAGCTTCACCATCCACGGCACCAACGACGCCGCCGTGATCGGCGATCCGACCGTCGCCGACGTCACCGAGGACAGCTCGCCGACCACCCTGACGGCGACCGGCTCGATTTCGATCACTGATGTCGACACCGGCGAGAACCACTTCAACACGACCGTGACCCCCGGCGCCGGCAATCTCGGCGCCCTCGTCCTGGCCGCCGACGGCTCCTACACCTACTCGGTCGCCAACGCCGCCGTGCAGTTCCTGGCCGGCAGCAACGCCAATGGCGGCACCGCCACCCATCTCGACACCTTCACCGTGACCGCGGCCGACGGCACCTCCAAGCTCGTCAGCTTCACCATCCACGGCACCAACGACGCCGCCGTGATCGGCGATCCGACCGTCGCCGACGTCACCGAGGACAGCTCGCCGACCACCCTGACGGCGACCGGCTCGATTTCGATCACTGATGTCGACACCGGCGAGAACCACTTCAACACGACCGTGACCCCCGGCGCCGGCAATCTCGGCGCCCTCGTCCTGGCCGCCGACGGCTCCTACACCTACTCGGTCGCCAACGCCGCCGTGCAGTTCCTGGCCGGCAGCAACGCCAATGGCGGCACCGCCACCCATCTCGACACCTTCACCGTGACCGCGGCCGACGGCACCTCCAAGCTCGTCAGCTTCACCATCCACGGCACCAACGACGCCGCCGTGATCGGCGATCCGACCGTCGCCGACGTCACCGAGGACAGCTCGCCGACCACCCTGACGGCGACCGGCTCGATTTCGATCACTGATGTCGACACCGGCGAGAACCACTTCAACACGACCGTGACCCCCGGCGCCGGCAATCTCGGCGCCCTCGTCCTGGCCGCCGACGGCTCCTACACCTACTCGGTCGCCAACGCCGCCGTGCAGTTCCTGGCCGGCAGCAACGCCAATGGCGGCACCGCCACCCATCTCGACACCTTCACCGTGACCGCGGCCGACGGCACCTCCAAGCTCGTCAGCTTCACCATCCACGGCACCAACGACGCCGCCGTGATCGGCGATCCGACCGTCGCCGACGTCACCGAGGACAGCTCGCCGACCACCCTGACGGCGACCGGCTCGATTTCGATCACTGATGTCGACACCGGCGAGAACCACTTCAACACGACCGTGACCCCCGGCGCCGGCAATCTCGGCGCCCTCGTCCTGGCCGCCGACGGCTCCTACACCTACTCGGTCGCCAACGCCGCCGTGCAGTTCCTGGCCGGCAGCAACGCCAATGGCGGCACCGCCACCCATCTCGACACCTTCACCGTGACCGCGGCCGACGGCACCTCCAAGCTCGTCAGCTTCACCATCCACGGCACCAACGACGCCGCCGTGATCGGCGATCCGACCGTCGCCGACGTCACCGAGGACAGCTCGCCGACCACCCTGACGGCGACCGGCTCGATTTCGATCACTGATGTCGACACCGGCGAGAACCACTTCAACACGACCGTGACCCCCGGCGCCGGCAATCTCGGCGCCCTCGTCCTGGCCGCCGACGGCTCCTACACCTACTCGGTCGCCAACGCCGCCGTGCAGTTCCTGGCCGGCAGCAACGCCAATGGCGGCACCGCCACCCATCTCGACACCTTCACCGTGACCGCGGCCGACGGCACCTCCAAGCTCGTCAGCTTCACCATCCACGGCACCAACGACGCCGCCGTGATCGGCGATCCGACCGTCGCCGACGTCACCGAGGACAGCTCGCCGACCACCCTGACGGCGACCGGCTCGATTTCGATCACTGATGTCGACACCGGCGAGAACCACTTCAACACGACCGTGACCCCCGGCGCCGGCAATCTCGGCGCCCTCGTCCTGGCCGCCGACGGCTCCTACACCTACTCGGTCGCCAACGCCGCCGTGCAGTTCCTGGCCGGCAGCAACGCCAATGGCGGCACCGCCACCCATCTCGACACCTTCACCGTGACCGCGGCCGACGGCACCTCCAAGCTCGTCAGCTTCACCATCCACGGCACCAACGACGCCGCCGTGATCGGCGATCCGACCGTCGCCGACGTCACCGAGGACAGCTCGCCGACCACCCTGACGGCGACCGGCTCGATTTCGATCACTGATGTCGACACCGGCGAGAACCACTTCAACACGACCGTGACCCCCGGCGCCGGCAATCTCGGCGCCCTCGTCCTGGCCGCCGACGGCTCCTACACCTACTCGGTCGCCAACGCCGCCGTGCAGTTCCTGGCCGGCAGCAACGCCAATGGCGGCACCGCCACCCATCTCGACACCTTCACCGTGACCGCGGCCGACGGCACCTCCAAGCTCGTCAGCTTCACCATCCACGGCACCAACGACGCCGCCGTGATCGGCGATCCGACCGTCGCCGACGTCACCGAGGACAGCTCGCCGACCACCCTGACGGCGACCGGCTCGATTTCGATCACTGATGTCGACACCGGCGAGAACCACTTCAACACGACCGTGACCCCCGGCGCCGGCAATCTCGGCGCCCTCGTCCTGGCCGCCGACGGCTCCTACACCTACTCGGTCGCCAACGCCGCCGTGCAGTTCCTGGCCGGCAGCAACGCCAATGGCGGCACCGCCACCCATCTCGACACCTTCACCGTGACCGCGGCCGACGGCACCTCCAAGCTCGTCAGCTTCACCATCCACGGCACCAACGACGCCGCCGTGATCGGCGATCCGACCGTCGCCGACGTCACCGAGGACAGCTCGCCGACCACCCTGACGGCGACCGGCTCGATTTCGATCACTGATGTCGACACCGGCGAGAACCACTTCAACACGACCGTGACCCCCGGCGCCGGCAATCTCGGCGCCCTCGTCCTGGCCGCCGACGGCTCCTACACCTACTCGGTCGCCAACGCCGCCGTGCAGTTCCTGGCCGGCAGCAACGCCAATGGCGGCACCGCCACCCATCTCGACACCTTCACCGTGACCGCGGCCGACGGCACCTCCAAGCTCGTCAGCTTCACCATCCACGGCACCAACGACGCCGCCGTGATTTCCAACCTTAACGTGAGCAGCACCTCCATCAGCTTCATCGCGACTGACCCCGACAATCCGACCCTATCCTTGTCAGCGCCGTTTGCCGCTGCTTTCGGCAACCCATCAATCACCAGCGGGGCGACTACGGCCCTCACTCCTACGCAGCAGGCGTCCGTCGTCTCGGGAACTCTGCAGGTCACTGATGGGAGCGCCAACGCGAATGTTGTCGACCTGTTCCTCGGCACCAGCGCCGGCAACAGCTTCACTGCCGGTGCGAGCAGCACCGCGATCTACGGATTTGCGGGCAATGATACCCTTACGGGTGGCAGCAGCGCCGATTGGATCTTCGGTGGTGCTGATGACGATACGATCATCGGTGCGCAGAACGACAATTTGCTCGACGGCGGCACTGAAACCGACATCCTTCAGATCGGAGCAAATTTTGCCAGCACCAGCGATGCGCAGATCGTCAACATCGAGAACGTCCTGCTGACTTCCGCGGCGACGTTGAACTTCTCCAATCAGACGGAAGGCTTCACAATCACCGGCTCGGCCGGCGTGGACAGCATCACAGGCGGCTCGGCCGCTGACACTATCGTGGGCGCGCAGAACGATACGCTGCTCGACGGCAGCGGCGGCAATGACACGCTGCAGATCGGCGCCAACTTCATCAGTGCGAGCGATACGCAGATCGCGAACATCGAAAACATTGTGCTCACCGCGGCCTCGACGTTGAACTTCTCCAATCAGACGGAAGGTTTCACGATCATCGGCTCGGCCGGCGTGGACATCATCACCGGTGGCTCGGGCGCCGACACCATCACCGGCGGCGCCGGTGCCGACACGCTCGACGGCAGCGGCGGCAACGACACATTCAATCTGGCGAACGGTAACTTCGTGGCGGGCGAATCGATCACCGGCGGCGCAGGGGCCGACCAGATCGTGCTGACGACGTCCGGCATCGTAGACTTCTCTACCGGGACCCTGAGCGGAATCGAGACGCTGACCGGCAGCAGCGGCGACGATGGGCTGACGCTGGGCGTAGCGCAGTTCGCAGGGTTCAACGCCATTGACCTGGGGTCGGGAGCAGGCGACTACGTCAATGTCAATGTCACCGGCACGGTGGATATCTCGACGGCAAACAACCCGACGCTCACCGGCGTTGAGGGACGCAATCTCACCGGCTCCGGCGGGAACGACTCGATCACGCTGACCGGCGCGCAATTGAATGCCTTCACATCATCGATCAGTCTTGCCGGCGGGACCGACACGATCAACCTGACCTCGACCTCGACTGTTCTCAACACGCTCGCCGACATCAGTCTCGTCAATGTCGAGGCGATCTCGGCGGCCGGGGCTGCGGTCGGCGTGACGATCAACCTCGGCATTCAGAGCGAGGCGTTCACGATCACCGGCAGCGCGTCCGCCGACACCATCACCGGTGGCTCGGGCGCCGACACCATCACCGGCGGCGCCGGTGCCGACACGCTCGACGGCAGCGGCGGCAACGACACATTCAATCTGGCGAACGGTAACTTCGTGGCGGGCGAATCGATCACCGGCGGCGCAGGGGCCGACCAGATCGTGCTGACGACGTCCGGCATCGTAGACTTCTCTACCGGGACCCTGAGCGGAATCGAGACGCTGACCGGCAGCAGCGGCGACGATGGGCTGACGCTGGGCGTAGCGCAGTTCGCAGGGTTCAACGCCATTGACCTGGGGTCGGGAGCAGGCGACTACGTCAATGTCAATGTCACCGGCACGGTGGATATCTCGACGGCAAACAACCCGACGCTCACCGGCGTTGAGGGACGCAATCTCACCGGCTCCGGCGGGAACGACTCGATCACGCTGACCGGCGCGCAATTGAATGCCTTCACATCATCGATCAGTCTTGCCGGCGGGACCGACACGATCAACCTGACCTCGACCTCGACTGTTCTCAACACGCTCGCCGACATCAGTCTCGTCAATGTCGAGGCGATCTCGGCGGCCGGGGCTGCGGTCGGCGTGACGATCAACCTCGGCATTCAGAGCGAGGCGTTCACGATCACCGGCAGCGCGTCCGCCGACACCATCACCGGCGGCTCGGGGGTCGACAGTATCTCAGCACAGAACGGCAACGACACGATCGTCGGTGCCCAGAACGATACGCTGCTCGACGGCGGCGGCAATTCCGACACGTTGCAGTTGGGCGCGAACTTCACGTCATCCAGCGATGCGCAAATCGCGAACATCGAAAACATCACGCTGACCACTGGTGTGTCGTTGAACCTGTCGAACCAGACTGAGGCGTTCAACATCAACGGCTCGTCGAGTGCGGACACCATCATAGGAGGCGGTGGCGCGGAAACCATCAACGGCCAAGGCGGCAATGACACATTGACAGGCAATGGCGGCGCGGATCAATTCCGGCTGCGCACCAACGGCGGGACCGACACGATATCCGACTACGCGGACAACACCGACAAAATCGCCTTCCTTGGCGGGGCTGTTACGGGTGGCTTCACCTTTGGTAACACGACGGCGACGGCTGGTGGCGCAACGCTCGATAGCAACGACTTCACTAGCCGCAATGCTATCAGCACCATCAACAACAACGACGACAATCAAGTAGACGTCATTAGCAATTCTCAAACCACTACCCAGATCTTGAACGATACGGGAGGCGGGGCGACGAACCTGTACGCGATCGTCTTTAACTCAACGACCGGCAAGGGAGAAATCTGGTTCGACTCAGACTGGAGCAATACGGGTAGCCGCGTGCAGGTGGCAACTCTCAGCAACGTCACAAATGTGGCGGGCGTTACCGCGATCACTGCCTCTGACATTGTCGTCTACGACAACACGCTTGGACCCGCAGGCGTTGCCGGCAGCGCGATCACTCTCGGCCTCACCGATCCGGCGGCTGGTCATATCGGTCCACTCACTCTCACGATCAGCGGCATTCCGGCAGGCTGGAGCCTGAGCGAAGGCGTCGACGCCGGCGACGGCACCTGGACGGTTTCGACCGATAAAGTCGCTGCGCTCTCAATCACCTCGCCGGATAGTTATGCCGGTGCGCTGCTGCTCAATATCACCGAGGCTTGGACAAACAGCGACGGCAGCACGGGCGGAGCGCTTGCGGCCGCTAACGTCGAGGTCTTCGCTCAAGGCAATCCGATCTACGCGCTTTCCACCGACGATCACCTCACCGGCTCCTCCGGCGCCGATCTGTTCGTCTTCGGTCAGCCGATTGCCGCCGATACACTGCACAATTTCGATGTGGCGGCAGACAAGATCGACCTGATCGGGTTCGATGGCGTCAACGGCTTCAGTGACCTTGCCATCACCGACGACGGTAACGGCAATGCCTTGATCACCGTCGGCACCGGTGAGACGATCACCGTGCAGGGCGTGGTGGCCTCAGATCTCGCAGCCGGCAACTTCCTCTTCAATCAGGAGCCGGTCACCCACAATGCCGGCACGATGTCGATCGCCGACGGCGCGATTATGCCGCTCGGCGGGGTGATCGACAACACGGGCACGATCGCGCTCGACAGTGCCGGCTCGACCACGCAGCTCGAAGTGATCGCCAGCGGCATAACGCTGCAAGGTGGTGGACAGATCGTCCTGTCCGACAGCGATGCGAACGTGATCTCCGGCACGTCTGCCGACGTCACCTTGACCAATGTCGACAACACCATCTCCGGCGCCGGCCAACTCGGCGGCGGTCTGCTCGGTCTGAACAACCAAGGCGCGATCATCGCCACCGGCACCCATGCGCTGGTTATCGACACCGGGAGCAGCACCATCGTCAACTCGGGAACGCTGGAGGCGACGGGGTCGGGTGGCCTGACGATCAACGGTGCCGTCGCCAACTCCGGACTGATCTGGGCCAATGGCGGTGACATCGCAATCGGCGGTCAGGTTACCGGCGACGGCGATGCCATCATCGGAAACATGTCGCAGCTGGAGTTTCACGCCGCCTCATCCGCAGACGTCATTTTCGGGACGGATGCAGCTGGCACATTGCGGCTGGACGATTCATTCGATTTCAGCGGCAGCATCGCCGGCATCACCAATGATGACAAAGTAGACCTCGGAGATATCTGGTACGGCACTGGAACATCCGCTGTCTATCAGGCAAACCAGGATGGAAGTGGGGGAACGTTGACTGTTTCGGACGGCACCCATGATGCCACGCTCCACATCGTCGGCGCTTACGATGCAGACAGCTTCACCGTAGCCGACGACGGCACTGGGCGGACAGTGGTTGGTTATAATCCGGCGGACGACTTCCACTTCGTCTGACGTTGAAGGCCGCAGGCTCCAATGTGATAGCGGGCGCCGGATCAATCCGGCGCCCGCTTCACATCCGAGCTTCCGATTATCAGGGAGATGGGGCGGGCCAAGAGCGGATCACCGTTTCAGGGAAACGGCGAACCCCACTCTATCTCTTTGTTTTGACACAAATCCCCAGGGAAAGCGCTACGCGCTTTTCCCGGGAAAACCGTTTCACAGTTTTCCTGGAATTGCTCTATCTCTCCCGGAAGGCGCGCTGGAACGAGTCCACAAGGGGCTTGGTCAGATAAGCCAGGAACGTTCGTTCGCCGGTTGAGATGAACGTTTCGACCGGCATGCCGGGATAGATCTGCTCGGGCTTGACATGCGGTGGCAGCTTGTCGGCCATTTTAAGCCGGACGGTGAAGTAAGGCAGTCCCGTGCTGGGTGTTATCAGCCGGTCCGCCGAAATGTAGAACACCTTTCCAGGCACTTTCGGCGTCGTGCGCGCGTTGAGTGCCGTGAACATCATGTTTGCGTCCTGCCCCACTCGGATTGAGTCGATGTCTTCGGGCTTTATCCTGGCCTCGACGATGAGCTCGTTCGTGGTCGGCAGAAGCTCCATCACCACCTCCCCTGCTCGGATGACGCTGCCTTCGGAATTGTAAAGCGATCGGACGATGATGCCATCCACAGGCGCCCGGATGGTCGTCCGCTCCAGGACCGATCGAGCAGCGTTGATTTGTTCCTCGAGGTCCGCGACCTGTGCCCGGGCTTTGTTCAGTTCCGTGACGGCATCCTCGACCCGGCTGGTTGTAAGCCTTTCAATCTGCTGGCGCGCTTCTACGGTCTGGGTCGCCGAGCTGGCAATCTGCGCTTCCAGAGATCCTGCCTGGCCGACCAGCTCGGCAGTGCTGCGCAGAAGATCGGTATATTCGGAACGATTCGTGAGTCCTTTTTTCAGCAGGTCTTTTTTTCTTTCCGTCTCCTCGTTGACGATCGCGAGCTGATTTTCCGCTGCCTCCTTCTGAGCCTTTAACCCGACAACGGCGTCCTGAAGAGCTGCCACCCTTTGCTTCAGAATCCCCTGTTCCGCGCCGTAACGCGCTAGCCGCGCCTGAAATTCCTTGTTTTGCTCTCCGAAGACACCGCTATATTCGGAGGCGCCTGAATAGGCTCCCAGGTCACTGGACAAGACAATTTTCTCAAGGCCGTCCCGTTCTGCTTCGAGCCGAGAAATTTCAGCCTTTTCTGCAACCCACTGCTTGAGAACGCGGTTGAGCTGGGACTGCGCCACCGTCGGATCGAGCACGATCAGGGCCTGGCCTCTTAAGACCCTGTCACCCTCGCGAACTCTAATGCTGCCGACGACACCTCCTTCGAGGTGCTGGATCATAACATTCTGCCCTGCTGCTGCGACCACACCCGGCGCGATCGTTGCTCCGGCAATCGGTGCAGTGGCTGCCCAGAACCCGAAGCCGAGCACGAAAACGGCCACGCTTGCATATCCCGCCAGCGTGATCCGATCCGTGCGTGTATCGATGTCGCGCTGCCAGCGATACGTCTTAGCGCCCGTCTGGATGGTTTGGCTAGGAACCGTCATTGGCGACCTTTACGTCCACGCGAGCAGGTGACGGGAAAGGCACCACTCCTTCGTTGTCATAGGACTGAGCGGCCGCGGCCGCCGCCGCTTGGCCCCGTCGCTGGGCAAGTTGGTCGAGCACGTCCTTGGTCAAACCGTAAATCTCGACCTGGCCATTGCGCAGCATGAGTATACGATCGCATTTGGAAGCGAGGGAGGGACGGTGGGTTATGACGAGCACGGTCGTTTTTCGTGATCGCGCCTGGATGATCGCCCGCTCGAGTGCGGCTTCGCCGTCGGAATCAAGATTCGCATTGGGCTCGTCGAGAACCAGGACCTTGGGATCGCCGTAAAAGGCGCGTGCGAGCCCAATGCGCTGACGCTCGCCACCCGAGAGGCGAACGCCGGTCGGGCCGATCACCGTCGAATACCCGTCCCTCTGACCCAGGATAAGCTCATGCACCTGCGCCTGCTGCGCTGCTTGAACCAATTTCTCATCAGGCGCATTTGGCTCAAAACGTGCGATGTTCTGGCCGATGGTCCCTGGGAAAAGTTCCACATCCTGCGGAAGATAGCCAATATGACGGCCGAGTTCCTCCGGATCCCAGTTTCGAATATCGCCGCCATCGATGCGGATCGCTCCGGAACGGGGCTCAATGGCACCGACTATGAGGCGCGCCAGCGTCGATTTTCCTGCCTGGCTTGGCCCGACGATCGCGACTGTTTCGCCGGCGCCTACTTCAAAGGTCAAGCGTTTTATCAGCGGCAGCGACCCGTCGGCCGAACCCGGAAGATGATAGACTATTTGATCTGCGCTCAACGCCCCTTGAGGCGATGGCAATGCAACATTTTCCTTTGGTCCGGACCTTGATTGGGCAGCTGAAAGCCGCTTCCATGCAAGATTGGCGTCGATGACCTGCCGCCAACTTCCAATGATCTGATCAAGAGGTTGCAAGGCGCGCGCCGAAATCATCGACGACGCAAATATCATACCGGCGGTCATCTCGTTGTGCAGAACCAGATAAGCGCCGACGCCCAATATCGCGATTTGCAGTACCGATCGTGTGGTGCGGGACACACCGCCGTAAAATGCGTTGGTGCGAGCGAGCCCATCGGAGGCGTGCAGCGAGCCGGAAAAACGAGTGCCCCAGAACTCTATCGCGTTCGACACCATGCCGAGCGCGCGAACCGTTTCGAAGTTTCGCGCGAAGGCCTGCGCCGAATTCATTGCGGCGCTAAGATTCTCCGCCGCCTCCTTGCCAGGCCGCGAACTCGCGACCTGGTTCAGCACGGCGATGGAAACCATGAGAACCGCTCCGACGACCGTTACAAGGAAAAGCAACGGGTGGATGAAATAAAGCAGGCCCACGAAGATTGGCCCAAAAGGAAGGTCGAAGAGAAAGAAAATCGTTCGTGAAGCGATGAAACCTCGCAGGGTGGCTAAGTCTCGCAAGGCTTGGACATCGCCGAGTCCAGCGCGGGGGCCACTCATTGCCGCGAGAAAAGACGATGTACCCAAAGAGACATCCAGTCGCGCGGCGAGTCGGCTTGCATACACGCCCCGCACGACTTCGAGCACTCCGAAAAGCAAAAGCGACGCAAGCGCCAGCAAGGTTAGGTAGGTGAGAGTATCCAGGTTGGCGGCGGGCAAAACTCGATCATATACCTGCAGCATATAGAGAGGCAGAATTAACACCAGGGTGTTCATCACTGCGGAGAAGAGGCCCATTTCGACCACGCTCCTCGACAGCACCTTTCTTCCTGTAGAACTGGACATCCCCAAAATTGGCTCCCCCCCGGGATAAGCGGTCAAATTAGACGACCATCATATATCATACGGGGTTGCCACGCTATCGGTTGGGATTCTTTTGATAGCCATAGTAAAGACCGCCAGCGCGAGCCGAGGCGTGAAGCTAAGTAGACCTGCGGCTCCAGCGCGAGACCAAAGCAGGCCGGCGCTATGTTCTGTCGACGGCCCTGCGTCATTCAAACACAAAGCCTCTCTCCTCGAAAAACTCTCGTGCCGTTTCATCGAAATGACCGTTGGCAATCGCATCGATTTCCAGATGGCCGTCTCCCGCAGCTGCCTGCAGATCGAGCATCAGCGTAAGCTTCTCCACCGCCCATCCAAGACTGGGAAAGAGCTGCCCGCGCTTGAATTTCTTACCCAGCTTGCGCCATGTCGAATAGACCTCCTTGAGGAGCCACCGTTGGGGATGGCGAGAATACAGGTCGACCTTGTAAATCATCACCGCTTCGGAAAGCCTCAGTCTTGGTGGCAAAGACCGGTTCATCATCCTTGCAACCTCGTAGGCTGCTCCGGGCCCCGATCGCGGATCATCGTGTCTGAGGTCGGGCATTAACCGTTCGTCCAGAGCTGCCTGGAGAATGAAGGCATGTCGGTAGTCTATTGTACTCCGTGTTTTCCTGGCGCTTTCCTCGTCAAAAGGCCCGATGATGCGCGCGCCGCTCTCGTCGTCGAGGATGATGTCGTCGGGGTGCGGTACTATAATAGGTTCGCTCTCACCTTTTGCCTTTGCTTCGGCAATGAGCTCACGGGCAACCCGTTGGTAGGTCCGCCAATAATCGCGGGATTCCCTGATTTCTCGAGCTTTGACTTCGTCGGCTCTTTGCAACCAATCCCCTATTAGGCCTTGAGAGCGAGCATTGCCTTTTAGGGCGTTGGCATAAACCGAGTGTACAAGCGCCGCACGTGCGGGAACCTCTGTGATCTTGCCACCCTCGCGCATAGTAACCTTTTTGTCGGCGCCTTTGAGCACGGCTTCAAGCATCGGTTGCTCAGCAAGCGACAGATCAGGCAGTGCCTTACGTGGTCGACCTCTTGGGTTTGGCGAGGGGGCGCCTTTCTTGAAACGCGTATGTTCTGGCGGACTGCCGTAGCCGGCGCCGAAGATGATGCGTTGCGTGATCTCGTTCTGAAGATCCTGGCTGAGCTCGACCGATTTTGCCTTCTTGGAAGTGCCCTTTCCCTTCTCAGCGGACATTGGAACGCCTCCGTTTCGAGACGCCAAAGTCGAGTGGCACCCGGGCGAGCTATGTCCCCGCGTCGGCTTCATCGTCACCAACCTGTCTCGCCCGGCCGAGCGGGTTGTCGCCTTCTACAATCAGCGCGGCACCTGCGAGCAGTGGATCAAGGAAGGCAAAGGCGCGATCAAGTGGACACGGTTGTCGTCCCGGACGTTCACTGCCAATGCCGTGCGGCTTCAGCTTCATGCGCTCGCCTACAATCTCGGCAACTTCCTGCGCACGCTGGCAACGCCGGAGCCGATAGACGACTGGTCGCTGACCAGCCGGAGGGAGAAGCTGATCAAGATCGGCGCCAAGCTCGTCAGCCACGGCCGCTATGTCGCCTTCCAGATGGCCGAGGTCGCCGTGCCGAGGATGCTGTTCGCCGAGATCCTGCGACTGATCGCCGAACTGCGGCCGCGCCCTGATCCAGCGCCGGCGTGAGCGGCCCGGTTGTCATGCCTACCAACGGAAACCACGGGACAGATACGCCTTGTGAAGACGAAATCGACATCCCTGGCATGGAAAGCACCGTCGCCACCCACGTCGTCGCAAGGCAGCCCCGGTGGCGACGAGGTGTCGACGGTCTGGGCTTGCCAATGCACGCACATGGTGACAATTTCACCGCAACAAGCCGATCATCGGGTGGATGCCGGTTTAGAATGACACGTTTGGTGCTGATAGGGCCGATCTGCTCCGGCAAGTCCACGATTGCGGAGCGCCTCTCCGACCGTTTGTCACTGCCCAACATCCCCCTCGATCTCGTACGTTGGGGATACTATTACCAGATCGGCTATGACCGGCGGGAAGAGAGGCGGCGTGTCAAGGCAATGGGCTGGCGTGCACGTTTCGACTACTGGAAACCGTTCGAGGCGTATGCGGTGGAGCAGGTGCTTCTCGACTATCCGGATACGATCATCGACTTCGGCGCAGGTCACTCAGTCTATGAGGACGACGTGCTTCTGGCGCGCGTCCAGACCGCGGTCAAGCGCGCATCACATGTCGTTTATCTGCTGCCCTCGCCAGATATCGAGCGCTCGCTGGACATCTTATGCGCCAGGGCTGAGGTACCGGAAGACGAAAGGGCGAATTTTGTCGCATTAAACCGGCCGTTCCTGGAGCACCCGTCAAACGCGTCACTGGCGACGGCAACGTTCTACACCGATGGCTACAGTGTCGATGAGACCTGTGAGCAGATTGCCCGCATACTCGACAGCCAAGCGCCGCCGGTGAGTTAATCGCTTGCACCTATCGAACCGGGACATCACAAGCATGGCTCAAGGCCAAGTGCTACGACGTCGGCCATTTCGATATCGTTGGCGTCCAGCGCGAGCGGGCAAGCCAGCAATCGCCCTTATGGCCGATAAGGGATCAAATGTCTCGAAAACGCGCGACGCTAGAGGTCAATGCAGCCCTCGTCGCTCCATGAAATCCAATGCCGCATGGTCGAACTCGCCTCTCGCCATGGCGTCGACGTCGAGATTCCCAGCTTGGACCTCCTGATACATTGCACCGAAATCCTCGAACCATTTTTTTACGACGCGAAGGTCAAGTGACAGGTAGCCGCGCTGTCGAGGGCGTCCGATCTTGCGCCAGGCAGTGAACAAAAGCTTGAGCAACGTTCGCTTTGAAATACCCTCGTATTTGAACTGCCTGTGAATCCACTCGATGTCAGAGAGCCGCAGACGAGGTGGGATGGCCTTCTCCAGAAGCATCGCCATCACCATTGCGGCCCCAGGATCATTGAATTGCCGGCCGTCTGGTCTGTGGGTCGATTTGTGATCAAGCGCATCCTGCATGATGAGCGTTTCCCGCAGTTGCAGTGCCCGCTCCAGTTCCCGTTGCTCATCCTCATCGACTGGCCCCACAAACCTTGGACCTGTGTGGGGGTCAGTGACGATATCATCTGGATGGGGGAGGAAGCTTGGGGCGGGCTCACCTCGCCGCTTCGCATCTTCGAGTTGAGCCGTCTTGGCGGCCTTATACCATTCCCATAGTTCGTTTCGTTGCCGCATTTCCCGCGCGTGGGCTTCGTCGGCCCTTGTGATCAAGTCCGATACCAGCCCCTGCGAGCGGGCATTGCCTTTGATGGCGTCAACGAAAATTTTCTGTGCGACAGCGTCCCTAGCAGACAGCTCAATCGGCTTGCCGCCTTCGATCATTTGGATTTTCTTATTCGCTGCCTTAAGCACCGCACCCAGCATTGGCTGCTCCGCCATCGATAGATCCGGCGCCGCTCTTCGCGGCCGCCCTGCAGGGTTGCCGGAGCGTCCCTTTTCGAAACGTGTTGCCATTGGCGGCTTACCATAACCGGTTCCGAATAAAACCTGGCGCTTGATGTCGTCATTGCCATCGCCCTCAGCCGACATTGGATTGCCTCCGCATCGAGGTTTCCTCATCCCAAGAACCGGAGCGCCCTCGTCGCGATTCCGCCACAGCTTCGAACGGGATACTACCTTCAGCAAGAACGGCCGCTTTCCCGGTGTAGCTCTGCCAGCGTGTTATGATGGTGTCGCAATAGGCCGGATCATATTCGATAAGCCTGGCTTGCCGCCCACAGCTCTCGGCGGCGATAAGCGTACTGCCGGAGCCGCCGAATAGATCGAGCACGATCTCGTTGCGCCGCGAACAGTCCTTGATCGCGTCGGCGACCAACGCGACTGGTTTTACAGTCGGATGCATGGCGAGCTCATCCATGCGGTTGGCGCCGAGGCTGCTGATGCCGGCATAGTCCCAGACGTTGGTCCGATATCGACCCGTCTCGCCAAGGCCAAAACTGTTGGTGTGGGGAGCAGTGCCGATCTTGAAGACGAACACCAGCTCATGCTTCGAGCGATAGAAGCTGCCCATGCCGCCGTTCGACTTATTCCAAACACAGAGGTTCTTGAGTTCGGTGAATGCCGCCTGCCCTGCATCGAGAAGCTCGCGCATATGGCGCCAATCCATGCAGACAAACGCGATCGCGCCATCCTTGGAAACGCGGGAGGCATTGGACAGCGTCACCGTCAGAAACTCGGTGAATTCGGCATTGCTCATCTCGCCAGAAGCGAACGCAAACTCACGATGCCTGACAGAACCAAGGCCGCCGACATTGCCGTCGATGGCAACATTGTATGGTGGGTCGGTGAAGATCAGGTCGGCTGTCTCGCCACTTATTAGGCGAGTGACGTCATCGCTCGATCGGGCATCACCGCACAGCAAGCGATGGCGGCCAAGCAGCCAAAGGTCACCCTGCTTCGAGACCGCCTCGCCTGGAAGTTCGGGAATGAGATCGGCAGCATCATTTGCGTCCGTGGAAGCCGATTTTGCCTGGTCGAGTGTTAGGTCGATTTCCGCCAGCGAGAAGCCGGTCAAAGTCACATCGAAATCAATGTCGATCAGCGCCTGCAACTCAATCGCCAGGATCTCCGTATCCCAGCCTGCGTTCAGCGCAAGCTTGTTATCGGCAAGAATATAGGCGCGACGCTCGTCAGCATTGAGATGCGAAAGCCGCAGCGTTGGTACGGCGACAATTCCAAGCTCCTTGGCGGCCATGACCCGCCCGTGGCCTGCGATGATCTCACCGGCATCGCTCACCAGGACCGGATTGGTGAAGCCGAAGCGCGAGATGCTTTCGGCAATTTGTCGGACCTGCTTTTTGGAATGCGTTCGAGCGTTACCGGCATAGGGCCGAAGGGCCGCAACGGGCTGCATTTCGATCGATGGGGAATTCATCTCTAACTATCCGCTCGGCTGATTACATAGTAGATGCGGAAATGGAGACGAAGGCGGCGGCAAAAATCAAGGCTTACTGATCAAAAACAGAGCCAAATGGATGATTTTTACTGTATTGCCCGTTTAATACCGATTTAAGAACACCTTTCGGCCACATTTAATGAGTGCAATTGTTGCACTCATTTCAAAAATGCGACCCAGGTCGAATCACTCGGCGATCGCCAGGCGCAAATGATTGCTCTTGGGCTCGAGCAATTAGCCGACCAATGATGGTGTTGGTCGTTCTGCCTTGCGACCGCAGTGTTTTTCAGAATAGTAGCGCCGGGGCAAAATTGATGGAGATGAAGTTTGACCGACGAAACCAGCGCAGAGAAAACCGCTCTTCTTGAACTAACCGCGGACATCGTTGCCGCTTACGTTCAAAACAATGCAACCCCAGTGGCGGGACTGCCTGACCTGATCTCCACCGTAAATTTTGCACTTTCCGCGCTGATCACGCCCATTGCCGCACCGGAACCGGTCCAAACACCAGCGGTCAATCCCAAGAAGTCTGTGTTTGCCGACTACATCATCAGCCTTGAAGATGGCCGCAAATACAAGTCGCTGAAGCGTCACTTGGGCGCAACCTACGGTCTCACGCCCGATGCCTATCGGGCAAAATGGGGGCTGGCAAAAGACTACCCCATGGTAGCGCCGAGTTATTCTGCAACGCGATCCGCGATGGCGAAGACCATTGGCCTTGGCCGCAAGGCCGCCGCCGTGCCAGCGAAGCAGGCGCCTGCAAAGCTTAAGGCCAAAGCCAACTAGCGATCTAAGCCCCAGGGATCAGCAGCTACAGCAAGTCGCCCAACCGTGAGGGTGGGCGACGACGCCTCTCGCTGCAGTCTCTGCAATCCGACAATCTCAACTAGAGCACGTCCGGTTTAATCTGGGTCATAACCTGCGGCCTTGAAGTAGTTCTGGCATTCGGCTGGGGTGAAGAGGTCGACGAGCGATCCGACGGCGGTCCACAGGGCTGTGATTGTCCTCTCGGCTTTGGCCCGCATAAGAGCCTTGAGTTTTGAGAAGGCGTTTTCGATCGGATTGAAGTCGGGGCTGTAGGGCGGCAGGAACATGAGCCTCGCGCCGGTCGTCTCGATTGCATCGCGAACGCCGGCGGCCTTGTGGGCGGGAAGGTTGTCCATCACGACGATGTCGCCCTCCGACAGGGTCGGGACCAGCACCTGCTCGACATAGGCCAGGAATACGTTGCCGTTCATGGCGCCGTCATAGACGAACGGGGCGGTCATGCCCGTCAGCCGCAGTGCGCCGGTGAAGGTGGTGGTTTTCCAATGGCCGTGCGGCACGCCCGCCCGGCAACGCTCACCGCATGGCGCACGGCCCCGCAGCCGGGCCATCTTGGTCGATAGTCCAGTTTCATCGATGAACACCAGCTTTGCCGGATCGAGATCGAGTTGGCCGTCGAACCACGCACGACGGCGCTTCAGGATGTCGGGACGATCCTGCTCCAGTGCATGTGCGGACTTTTTTTGAACGTCCAGCCGTGCCGGCCAAGCCAGGCGCTTAAGGCGCTGCGACTGATCCGAGCCGATCGCTCGACCGCCAGCCGCTCTACCATCTCGTTCAGCGTGATGTCCTTGCGCTCATCGATCAACCCCACGATGAAGGCTTTATGCGCATCGAGGCTGGACGCGCGTCGACGGCCTTGCGGCCGCGGCGTCCGCTCGCCGATCTTCGCCCGTGCGATCCACCGGATTGCACTCGATATGCCGACGCCGAACCGCGCCGCCGCCTGCCGGGCAGACATGCCCGCGTCCGAAGCCTTCAAGACCCGCGATCGAAGATCGTCGCTCAGTGCTCTTCCCATCATCCACCTCATCAAAGTGGATGTTGAATCACCCGCGAAGCCCGACGTCACATCACAATCGATTCATTGATCGCGGGACGTGCTCTAAAGCGTATCCGGCAGCCCCAGATTCGCGATGAGGGTCCGAAGCCGCGTTCGGATGCACGAAGACCGTCCGCCGTTCCGATTCGTCGAACAGAAGGCTCAATTGGGAGTCTAGAGATGCATTGGCAGTGACGCAGGCGCTGATGTCCGCGCTTCATGAAGATCGGAACGTGCTAAAGTGGGTAAAGACGCTACTTCGATTCAATAACCCCGTTCTAGGTCGATCCTATTGGACAGAGGCTCTCCTCTTGCGACTTGACCGCAGAGATCGGCGGCCTGGTCGATTCCAGAATCCACCCAGAAGCTCGCGACATGAGGTGTGATGGTCACCTTAGGATGAACCCACAACGGCGATGAAGCCTCCAGCGGTTCACGCTCAAACACGTCAAGACAAGCACCAGAAAGCTGACCTTCGTCGAGAGCGCGGATCAGGTCGGCTTCGTTGACATGCGCGCCCCTGCCGACATTCACAAGGTAGGCACCTCGCTTCATTTTTCCAAAGGCACTGGAGTTCAGTATCCCACGAGTGTCACCAGTCAGGGGAAGTGAACAGATAACGTAGTCCCGACTTGCGAGTGCGTCCGCGAGCTGGGCACGGCCAAAGTAACTATGTATACCAGGAAGCGTCTTTTGATGACGAGACCAGACTGCCGTGTCGTAGCCCAAGTCCGCAAATATCTTGGCGGCCCAACCACCGATCCGGCCCGCACCCAGCACAACAATTCTAGTCTCGGAGATCTTCTGCGGCGCGATCGGATTCCACAACTTGCGGGCTTGCAAGCTCATGTAATCGGCAACATGCCGTTGCTGGCAGAGAACGCGAAGGACGATGTACTGCGCCACTTCCGAAGCCTGCTCACGCGTTGCGAGCCTAATGAGCGGAACACTCTTGGGAAAGCTCTGAAGATCAATCCCCTCGACACCGGCCCCTAAATAGACGACGGCGCTTAGCCCAGTCATGGCGTCAAAAAAGCCAGGACGGGCGCCCTTGTCGATCAGCACAATATCTATGTCACTTTCGTTCCCGGCGTCTGGCCAAAGCCTGAACTCCAGCTGCTGCACACGGGTCTTCAGCTCAGCAGCCCATACTTGTGCATCAATGTAGTCAGGATACTCATTGACCATCAGAACGGTAATGGACTCGCCGAACACTTTGCCCCTCCCAGATTCAGGTAATTAGGCATTCACCGAGATGAAACACCTCGACGCCGTGGTTTAACAGGGCTGACGGGCTCCGGTTTTGCGTCCATGCTTTTGGTCGAACGCTGATAGAAAAGCCCGAAGGCCAGGAGGAAATATCCAACTTGCAAAATAATCAACGTGAGTGCGGTCCAGGCGAGCGCTTTCCAGCCGGACCCCGTTGCTATGTAAGTCCAGATCACCACAACGGTCGACGTGGTGAACATCCCAACCAAGAACCGCAAAAGATGCATCGTGCTCATTACCTGAGGCGGCGTAAGTCATTGCTAATTTAGCAACAGCTTACGTTATAAGTCGAGCTGTTTCTGGAGATGATCCTCGCGGGCTGGAATGAACCCCTGCTTCATAGTCCGACAATCACATCCCAGCTTATCGCACCCCGTTTTCGGGAAAGAGCAAACCGTTCCCGACTTTCTTCACTGCGCAACCGCTCTAGGACATCCGGTTCCCATCAAACGACAGCGCGTTCCCGGACAACGACAATTTGATCCCACCTAATGACAATCGCACACCGGATAGCGACAACGGATTTCCCTGTTAAATCATCGCCGACGGTAGAATTTGCCTGATACCTGGTCGAATTTGCCTGATAGGTAGCGCTGGGAATTTTCCCCTAAATAGCTAAAACCGCACGATAATATCGCTCTTCCATACCTCGCAAATCGAGCGTTTCGCGGGACTTCCCTGTTTTTTGCCTGTTATCAGGGAATATCAAACGGAGACTGGTTCGCCAGTGACTGCTCGGTTCACCAATCTTTTCAAGGGCTTGACGAGGAGCCCGCCGTACTTTTCCAGGATTGGCTGTGCGATATTAGTACGGCGAACTTTGTAGATCCTGTAGCTTATACTAAAGGATCTGACGGCTGACTCTCTTGGGATACCGGAGTGAGCGGAACCGTGATTCCATTGGGGCGAGGAGGATTCGCGCCATGGGATCAGCGATCAAGATGCGGACGGACTATTCGGCAGCCGAGTTGCGGCGGCTGGCCAAGAGTTCGAAGGATAGCAAGCAGAGCCGTCGGCTGCTGTCGTTGGCAGCGGTTCTCGACGGGATGAGCCGTGAGGATGCGGCCCGGGTCGGCGGCATGGACCGGCAGACCCTGCGGGATTGGGTTCACCGTTTCAACGACGCTGGTCCAGACGGCCTCGAGGACGCCTGGAACGGCGGGCCGGAGCCGCGCCTGTCGGTGTCGCAGAAGGCGGAACTGGCACGGATCGTCGAGACCGGGCCGGACCGGGCCGTCGACGGCGTCGTGCGCTGGCGGCGCATTGATCTCCAGAGGCTCATCAAGGAACGCTTCGGCGTCGACTATCACGAGCGCTACGTCGGAACGCTTTTGAAGCAGCTCGGCTTCTCCCATATCAGCGCCCGGCCACTTCATCCGGGCCAGGACGGCGAGATCGTCGAGGCGTATAAAAAAACTTCCCGCGCACGCTGAGCGCCCATCTGGCCGACCTGCCCAAAGGCAAGCCGGTCGAGATCTGGTTCCAGGACGAAGCCCGCATCGGCCAGAAGAATGGCATCGTGCGGCAATGGGCCAGGCGCGGCACGCGGCCCCGTCAGCCGGCCGACCAGCGCTACAAGAGCGCCTATCTGTTCGGCGCCATCTGCCCGGCGCGTGGCATAGCAGCCGGGCTGGCGCTGCCCTTCGCCGACACGGAGGCCATGCAACTTCATCTCGACGAGATCAGCCGCCATGTTGCCAGGCGCGCTCATGCCGTTCTGCTGCTCGACCGCGCCGGCTGGCACACCACCGCCAAACTGAAAGTGCCCAAGAACATCACGCTAATCTTCCTGCCGCCCCGCGCGCCGGAGCTGAACCCCGTCGAGAACGTCTGGCAGTATCTGCGCCAGAACTGGCTCTCAAATCGCGTCTTCGAAGGCTACGACGCCATCATCGACGCCGCGTGCGGGGCCTGGCGCGAGCTCATCGAACGACCAAACACCATCACATCAATCGGAATGCGCGAATGGGCTCACGTCGGTCAATCAAATTGACCGTTGGTATTAGGCGCATCCCGAAAGGTAGAAAACGGACAAGATCCGCTGCGAAGCGGGGGCTACGCACAAATTGGGGGCAGGTCGCGGGTGCTCCTATCACCTTTGCCTCTCTTGGATCCAGCCAGCGCGCAAGCGCGTCGCCGACGGACGCTTCTTCGGGCACCTCGCGCCGGGGTAAAGCCCGATTGGGATGGCTCCCCCTACGCTTTCTTCAAAAACTCCGTCCGCAGAACAAGATTTTTGACCTTTTCCGCCCGACACTCGACCTCATCCTCGTTGGCCGTGAGGTGGATGTTCTTGATCAGCGTTCCGCGCTTCAGGGTGACGGACGTGCCCTTGACTTTGAGATCCTTGATGAGCGTAACGGAATCCCCTTCGCTCAGCGGAGCGCCATTGCTGTCTTTGACCTTCATGATTTTGCTTTCTGTCCTTGTGGGTCGAGCTCGTTGAGAAGATCGACGAGTTCCTCGGCATCCTGCTGGTTCATTCCAATGATGGTTCGGCTGCCCATCTCGGCGGGCCGGCCGGTCCGAGCGTCATTGACGGTCCAGGTGCCGGCCGGCTCCTGAAAGGATTTGTAGCGTTGAGTCATGCGGATACGATAATCGCCGAGGTTATTTGTGCCAAGGAGCCGATCAATATTTTTCGCTTTGTATTGATGTTTCATACGTCAATGATACCATGGTGAATATCATTTCTCATATTCAGACACTGATGCCTTGATGATCACCGCTTCCCAGCTTCGTGCTGCCCGCGCCCTTCTCAACATCGACCAGAAAACCCTGGCGGAAATGGCAGGCATCTCGCTGCCGACGATCCAACGAACGGAATCCAGCCAAGGCAATGTGCGAGGCGTTGTCGATAGCTTGATGAAAGTGATCAACGCGCTGAACCGCGCCGGCGTCGAACTTCTCAGCGAGCATGTGCGTAGCGACGATGGCGGCCGTGGCGTCAGGTTCCGGCATCCGGATACGCTGTTGGGCAGGCCAGACTAGATCATACAAGGCACACCTCCGTGCCACGCATTCACCATCCCCTCGTCTTCCTTGTCTCCAGAAACACCCAATGAGCCTCTCCCGGCGCGTCAGCTTGCGGTCCCGCTTTTCCGCAAGGAAAGGCAAAGTTCGCTCATGATCCTCTATCTACGTCGACTAGCCGGGAAGGAGCGTAGCGACAGGACCGACCGGCACCTCGCTCGTTTCCTGACCTTTGTCGCGGGGGCGGCCAATGCTGGCGGATTTCTGGCCGTCCAACAGTACACGTCGCACATGTCAGGCATCGTTTCGTCGATGGCGGATCACCTGGCACTCGGCAACGTCGAACTGGTGCTTTCCGGATTGGGGGCCTTCCTGTCGTTTGTCGCAGGTGCGGCCTGTTCAGCGATGCTGGTCAATTGGGGACGACGGCAACATCTAGAGAGCGAGTATGCGTTTCCGCTTGTCCTGGAAGCGATCCTGCTGATCTGTTTCGGTCTGCTCGGCAGCCATCTTGCACGTCACGAAGCGCTGTTTGTGCCAATGACGGTGATGCTGCTTTGCTTCATCATGGGCTTGCAGAACGCCATCATCACCAAACTATCGGAAGCCAGAATCCGGACAACGCATATCACCGGCCTGGTGACCGACATGGGCATCGAACTCGGCAAACTGCTCTATTGGAACATGTCACCGAATGACTCGGACGAACTGTTCGTGAAAGCAGACCGGAGGAAGCTGCGACTGCTTGCGTCGCTTGTTGCATTGTTCTTTGTCGGCGGCGTCATCGGCGCCGTCGGTTCCAAGCAGGTCGGCTTTGCGGCGACGTTGTTTCTTGCAGCCATTCTTATGGTGCTGGCCTCCATGCCAGTCCTGGAGGATGTCTCTGTCCGCGTGAGGCGGCTCTGGCGGTAGCCCGACAGGCTTTACGACATGCCAGAGTTCGCCACGCGCTATGCGGCCCGTCGTGGCACATGCCAAGGCCTGAAGGCCAACTGGCCAAGGTCATCCGCGATCTCGTCCGCTGCAACCGACGGCGGGATCAACAATACTGGTTGGACGAGATCCCGCACCTTGCCTGCCATGACGAGCGCGTTGCGATCCGGAGTACCGCGAGTGTCGAGCAGTCTCACATCCTCCCAGACATTGCCAAGTTTTGCAGCGACACGATCCGGCATGATGTCAAGGTCGTGGCGGGCATGAACGTTACCGATCAGAATGCCGCAAGAATTCTTGAGACGTGTCTGCGCCAGACCGAAGAATGTCTCGGCGCACAAGTGATCCGGAATGCGCCGCCCGGAATATGCGTCCAGAACGATAGCGTCGTAGCGATGACGGCCGGCGCGCAAAAAATCCCGTCCATCGGAGACGCAGCAGCGAACCCCACGAGGTAGCCCAAAGTACTCCTGGGCGATCTGGAAAGCCTTTGGGTTGATGTCGACGATCGTAACACGCACGCCAACTCTATCGAGCATCGTGCCCAGGCTGCCGCCACCACAACCGATCATCAAGACATCGGACGCTTGCGCCTGTGCGAGAAGACCAAAGATCGCGTGTATGTAGGGCACCACGCTGACGCCATTCGGGTCGCACTCGCTTTGATAGCAGCCACCCTGGCGATAGATAAACGAACCTGAGACCTTGGTTCGCAGAACCTCGATGTTACCGAAATCGGTATGATATTTCGCAACCCGGATCATGACTTCGTCACCAATGCCTAAGTCCGCCGCTCGGGCGGCTTCACGAACTTCCCTTCTGTCAGGAGCTTACATGGACGCTCCGTCATTGCAGCATGCTGCGCAGATGGGTCACGCATCATTATTTGAATGCTCCACATTTTAATATATGCTGCAAGGCGTAGAGATAATATCTCAAAGCTGATCAAAAAGGGGATGCGACCGTGATAACTGCTCCACAGTTGCGTGCCGCGAGGGCGCTCCTTGGCATCGACCAACGCAGGCTTGCCGAATTGTCAGGGCTTTCCGTGCCGACAATTCAACGTATGGAAGCCAGCGAGTCGATTATCCGGGGTAACGTCGATTCTCTCATGAAGCTGATCGGGGCACTTGACCTCGCCGGCGTCGAATTGATCGCTGAAGGCGCCTCCAGCCAAATCGGCGGGCGCGGCGTGCGGCTGAAAGCGGATTTTGACCCCGCCAAAATTCTAGGCGGGGTCAACGCGGACGCCAAATTCCCCGTGAGGAGTGTGGCGTGATTTCGGGGGCCGCGGTCCTCCTGTGGGGCGTTGCTGCGCTCCTGGGGACTGCGGTGCTTGCGATTGCGGAAAGCCGCAGACCGGGCTCGGGAACGGGCTTGATCTACGGCTTGACGCTCGGCATATCGGCGGCCGTGCTCCTGGTTCTCGCGAGCCGCATCGCCGATGATCCCGTCACCCCGTCGACCGCCGCGTTGCCTCTTGGGCTGCCTTGGATTGGGGCTCATTTCCGCTTGGATGCGCTCTCGACTTTCTTCCTTGTCGTCATCAACTTCGGCGGCGCCATGGCCAGCCTTTACGGTCTCGGCTATGGCCGGCATGAGTCTGCGCCGCACCGGGTGCTGCCGTTCTTCCCTGCTTTCCTCGCCGGAATGAACCTGGTCGTGCTCGCGGACGACGCCTTCACCTTCCTGCTTTCCTGGGAATTCATGTCGCTTGCCTCCTGGGCGCTCGTGATGGCGCACCATCGCGAACAGTACAACGCGCGGGCGGGCTACATCTATCTCGTGATGGCGAGCTTCGGCACGCTGGCGCTGCTGCTTGCGTTCGGTCTGCTGGCTGGCCCGAGCGGAAACTACACGTTCGAAGCGATGCGCGCCGCGTCCTCCACCCCGCTCGTCGCTGCTTTCGTCCTGGCTCTCATGCTGCTGGGCGCCGGCTCCAAGGCTGGCCTCGTACCGCTGCACGTTTGGCTTCCCCTCGCTCACCCAGCCGCGCCAAGCCACGTCTCGGCCCTGATGAGCGGGGTGATGACCAAGGTCGCCATCTATGGCTTCATACGCGTTATTTTCGACCTGCTCGGCGAGCCGGCATGGTGGTCGGGCGTTGCCGTGCTTTTCCTCGGCGGCCTGACGGCGGTTCTCGGCATCCTCTACGCGCTGATGGAAAATGACCTGAAGCGGCTGCTTGCCTACAGCACCATTGAAAACGTCGGCGTCATCTTTGTGAGCCTTGGCCTTGCGCTGGCCTTCAAGGCGAACGCGATGCCATCGGCTGCGGCGCTGGCGCTCACCGCCGCGCTATTCCACGTCCTCAACCATTCCTTTTTCAAGAGCCTGCTGTTTTTCGGCGCCGGCGCCGTGCTGACGGCAACCGGTGAGCGGGATATGGAGAAACTGGGCGGTCTCATCCATCGCATGCCCTTTACAAGTTTTGCCTTTCTTGTCGGCTGCGTCGCGATCTCGGCACTCCCGCCCTTCAACGGGTTCGTCTCCGAATGGCTGGCCTTTCAGGCCATCCTGCAGAGCCCGGATCTGCCGCAATGGGGCTTGAAGGTAATGGTGCCGGCCGTTGGCGGTCTGCTGGCTCTGTCGACGGCACTGGCTGCAGCCTGCTTTGTAAAGGCGTTCGGGATCACATTCCTCGGCCGGCCGCGCTCGGCCGTGGTGGAACTGGCGCACGAGGTCGACCGCTGCTCGCTGACGACAATGTTTATCCTCGCGGCCCTATGTCTGCTTGCCGGCATCGTTCCAGGTCTTGTCATAGACGGCCTATCATCGGTGACACTCCCGCTGATTGGCAGTCGAATGCCTGTGCAGATGGCGCAGCCTTGGCTGTCGATCGTGCCGATTGCAGCGAGCCGCAGTTCCTACAACGGCCTGCTGGTGTTTCTGTTCATCGCCTTTTCCGCATCCGCTGCGGCCTATGCGATCCACCGCTTCGCGTCGCACGCGCTCCGTCGGGGTCCCGCCTGGGGTTGTGGCTTCCCGGATGTAGTCCCAAGCTCGCAGTACACGGCCGTCAGCTTCGCGCAGCCTATACGCCGCGTCTTCGGCACGTTCGTATTCCGTGCAAGGGAAACGGTCGAAATGCCGGCGCCTGGCGAAACCGGCCCGGCTCGTTTGCATGTCGAAATGCATGATGTGATCTGGGAGGCGCTCTATCAGCCTGTCGCCAGGGCCATCGATTTTGCGACCGACCACCTCAATCATCTGCAGTTCCTGACGATCCGGCGCTACCTGACCCTCGTCTTCCTCTTTCTCATTGTCTTGCTGTTGGTCCTCGCACTATGGCCCTGATCATTGAGTTGGCCGTTCAAGGCGCGCAGATGGCGCTGGTGCTTTTGCTGGCGCCACTCCTGACCGGCTTCGTGCGTAAGGTGAAGGCGAGACTGCTACGGCGTCAGGGACCATCCCTGATCCAACCCTACCGCGATCTCCTGCGGCTGATGCGCAAGGAAGTCGTCCTAGCGGACAACGCATCCTGGCTGTTTCGCGTGACACCCTATCTGATCTTTGCCGCTACCTGGGTCGCCGCCGCACTCATCCCGACATTCGCTACCGGCCTCACCTTCAGTTGGACCGCCGATCTGATAGCCATCGTCGCACTGCTTGGAAGCGCTCGGTTCTTCCTGGCGCTGGCAGGCATGGACGTCGGCACGAGCTTTGGCGGCATAGGCGCGAGCCGCGAGGTCATGATCGCTTCCCTGGCCGAGCCTGCCATGCTGCTGATCGTGTTCAGCCTGGCGCTCGTTGCCGGAGCAACGCAGTTGTCCACGGTCGCCGCCTTCATGGGCTCGCCGCAGGTTGGCCTGCGGGTATCGCTCGGGATGTCGCTCATCGCTCTCGTGATGGTGGCGGTCGCCGAAAACGCCCGCATTCCGGTGGACAATCCGTCGACCCATCTGGAACTCACCATGGTTCACGAGGCGATGGTTCTGGAATATTCGGGGCGCCATCTGGCGATGATCGAGTTTGCCGCCTTCCTCAAGCTTCTGCTGTATGTGTCGCTGATCGCTTGCGTCTTTCTCCCCTGGGGGCTGGCCGGTGCCGTAGCAGGACCGAAATCATTTGTTCTGGGTGTCGCGGCCTATCTCGGCAAGCTTGCCGCCTGCGGCATTCTGCTTGCCGTCTTCGAGACCGCCATCGCCAAGATGCGCGTCTTCCGCGTCCCGGATTTCCTCGGAGCAGCGCTGATGCTGGCCCTGCTCGGCACGCTGCTGCTGTTCGTCTCGCGGAGCCTCTGATGAACGGCCTCACCTTCGACATCGCTCATCTGCTCGCCGGCGGCCTGGTGCTGGTCAGTTTCATGATGCTGTACCAGGACCGCCTCTTTGCGCTGATCAACGTTTTTGCACTTCATGCAATCGTGCTTGCCCTTTCTGTAGCCTGGCAGGCCTACATTCAGGACGCGCATCATCTATACGTCACGGCGGCAATCGCCCTCATTTTCAAGGCGATCGTCATTCCCGTCGGACTTCATCGCATCATTCAGCGGCTCGGCATCCATCGCGATATAGAGACAGCCGTTGGGATCGAGCCGACCATGCTTGCGGGAATAGGTCTGGTGGCCCTGTCCATGGTCCTGATGCTGCGGGTCACGCCCGACGCCGACCCTCTCGCCCGCGAGGATCTGGCCTTTGCGCTGTCGATCATACTGCTGGGTCTCCTGGTGATGGTCACCCGCCGAAATGCCGTCAGCCAGGTTGTGGGATTCATGTCGCTCGAGAATGGCCTGGTACTTGCCGCCACGGGGGCCAAGGGCATGCCGCTGGTCGTCGAGATCAGTGTCGCCTTCTCGATCCTGATCGCCTTCATCGTCATCGGGGTCTTCCTGTTCCGCATCCGCGAGAGGTTCGACTCGGTGGATGTCGGCGCACTTGACGACTACAGGGGAGAACACCGTTGACCGCGTTTTCCCTTGATGCGGTGGCCGCCGTCCTGCTGATACCAGTCGTCGCGGCAGCCCTTCTGGCGGTCCTGCCGAACTACAGGGCGACGGCGCACCTGAATGTCGTTGCGAGCTTCCTGACCCTGCTTGCCGCATTGTCGCTTTTCGTCACCGACCGTCCCCAGCCGGGACAGTATCTGCTCGTCGATGATCTCAACATCGTTTTCATCGTGCTCAATACATTCGTCGGCTTCACGACCAGTGTGTTCAGCGCCTCCTACATTGCGCACGAACTGGAGACCGGTCGGCTGACCGCGCCAAACCTTAGATTCTATCACGCGATGTATCAGATCATGATGTTCGGCATGAACCTGGCATTCGTGTCGAACAATATCGGCTTGATGTGGGTGGCGGTGGAACTCGCCACGCTGACCACCGTGCTCATGGTCGGCATCTACCGCACGCACGAAGCGCTGGAGGCGGCCTGGAAGTACTTCATTCTCGGAAGCGTCGGCATTGCGCTAGCGCTCTTCGGCACCATCCTCGTCTACATGGCCGCACAGCCGGTTGTCGGCGAGGGAACGGATGCGATGGTCTGGACCGTGCTTATCGAGCATGCGGCGCGCTTCGACCCGGCGCTGCTAAACGTCGCCTTCATTTTCCTGCTGCTCGGCTACGGGACGAAGGTTGGCCTTGCCCCGCTGCATGCCTGGCTACCCGATGCCCACGCGGAAGGCCCGACGCCTATTTCCGCGGTGCTGTCGGGCTTGCTGCTCAACGTCGCGCTCTATGCCGTGCTGCGCTTCAAGCTGCTGCTCGCCGCAAGCCCGGATGCGATTGCGCCTGGGCCATTGATGATCGCGATGGGGCTGACGTCGCTTGTTTTCGCGGCCTTCATGCTCTACCGCCGCCGCGACATCAAACGTCTGTTCGCGTACTCCTCTATCGAGCACATGGGCATCATCGTGTTCGCTTTCGGCATGGGTGGCCCGCTCGCCAACTTTGCCGGGCTGCTGCACATGGTGATGCATAGCCTGACAAAGTCGGCGATCTTTTTCACCGTTGGACATATTACCCAGGTCAAGGGAACACAAAACATAGCCGAAATCCGGGGGCTGACGGAGACGCATCCGGCGCTTGGCTGGGCGCTGGTCATCGGCGTCGTTGCTATCGCCGGCCTCCCTCCGCTCGGCATCTTCATGAGCGAATTCCTGGTTGTGAGTTCGACATTCGCAAGACACCCCCTTTTGGCAATCCCGTTGGTCTTCGGGATCCTTCTGGCTTTCGGCGCCCTGCTGCTTCGGTTGACCGGCGTTGCTTTCGGCGAACCGTGCGGCAGCACGGCGCCCGCCGAAGCGTCCTATGTTCCAATGTATTCCCACCTGGCACTGGTGTGTGCCGCCGGCATCTATCTGCCACCGCCACTGGTCACATGGTTTCAGCATGTCGCAAGTATCCTGGGGTGAAGCGGATGAAGAAAGGAAGCACTCCCCCACTGGTCGACCTCATCCTTGCTGGTAAACGTGTCGAACATCATTTTCCTTGGTCGCGCGCCGTGGTGGTTCCGAAAATCTGGAACCTTGCGGTCGAGCAACTCGCCGAGGGCCGCTTGAGCCTGCTCGGTCTTTGGGGGGAACCGGAGACCGTCCACATGGCGCTTCTCGATGCCGCTCGCGACATTGGTGTCATCAGCCTGAAAAGCCCCGGCGGCCGCTACCCATCGGTCGGCCAACGGCATCCGCCCGCTTTGCGGCTCGAGCGCGCCGCCGCGGACCTGTTCGGGTTGCTGCCGCAAGGGCTTCCCGATACCCGTGGCTGGCTTGATCATGGCCATTGGGGGGTCAGTCATCCCTTAGCGACACGGCCACAGCCTCCGGCCGCGGCGTCTTCCTACCGCTTCCTTGCCGCGGAAGGCGACAGCCTCCACCAGATTCCGGTCGGGCCCGTGCATGCCGGCATCATCGAGCCTGGGCATTTTCGTTTCACCGCCAGCGGCGAAACGGTGGTGCGGCTGGAAGAGCGTCTCGGCTATGTTCACAAGGGCATAGAAGGTTTGATGGCGGGTTCGCCCATCGATCGCGCCGCCGCACTGGCCGGCAGGACCTCTGGCGACAGCACTGTGGCCTATTCGCTTGCCTTTGCGCGCGCGGTCGAAGCAGCGCTCGGTGTCGAGATCCCGGCGCGTGCCCTCTGGCTGCGGGCGCTGATGGCCGAGTTGGAACGTGTTGCCAATCATCTCGGCGATATCGGCGCCATCTGCAACGACGCCGCCTTCGCAATCATGCATGCCCATTGCGGCGTGCTGCGCGAACGCGTTTTGCGCGCCAGCGAAGCCGCCTTCGGCCATCGCCTGATGCGCGATTGCATCGTGCCTGGAGGGATGGTCAGCGACCTGCGCGAAGAGGGAGAGCGCGCGGTTCGGTCGGTGATCGCCGAGATCAGGCAGCGCTTCCCTCGCCTGGTCGAGCTTTACGACAACACAGCGTCGCTTCAGGACCGGACCGTCGCTACGGGCCAGCTCAAAGCGGACCTCGCCCGGCAATATGCCGCCGGCGGCTATGTAGGTCGGGCTTCCGGCCGGGATTTCGATGCGCGGCGCAATCCAGGCTACGCTCCCTATGACGAACTCACCTTCGACGTACCTCTCCTTCAGGAGGGTGACGTGAACGCCCGCCTCTGGATACGCATCCACGAGGTCGAGCAGAGCTTGTCGCTAGTCGAACAGATTCTGGATCGACTGCCGGAAGGGCCGTTCCATGGTCATGTTTCACACGCGGACGGACCGCGTGAAGGCATGGCGCTGGTCGAGGGTTTTCGCGGCGATATATTGGTCTGGCTGCGCATTGGCGAGGGCGGCCTGATCGAGCGCTGCCACCTGCGTGACCCCTCATGGTTTCAGTGGCCGCTTCTCGAAGCGGCGATTGAGGGAAATATCGTCGCCGACTTCCCGCTTTGCAACAAATCGTTCAACTGCTCCTACTCCGGCCACGATCTCTAAGGCATTCTGTCATGCGCAAGCACCTCTTCGAAGGCCTGACACGGACCCCTCTTACCGAGCCTCCGCCCGAGGCGAGCCAGACGGCGATCGGCGAACTCGCCCGCGCGCTGGACGGCGCTGCCCGCAAGCGGCTGGGCCGTAGCCTGTCGATCCGGGCGGTCGACGCCGGTTCCTGCAATGGTTGCGAACTCGAAATGCACGCGCTGAACAATGCCTTCTACGACGTCGAACGCTTCGGAATCCGGTTCGTCGCGTCGCCGCGCCATGCCGATATGCTGCTTGTCACCGGGCCGGTCACCAAAAACATGCGCGAGGCATTGAAGCGGACTTATGAGGCGACTCCCAACCCCAAATGGGTGGTCGCGCTTGGCGACTGCGGCAGGGACGGTGGCTGTTTCGCCGGCAGCTACGCAGTCGTGGGCGGCGTGTCGGAGGTGCTGCCTGTCGATCTGCACATTCCAGGCTGCCCGCCATCGCCAATCGAAATTCTAAAGGGATTGCTGGCATTGCTCGAGAGGGTGAACGCAAAGACCGGTGCCCCCCAAAATTGATATCGACACTTCGCTCTTCTGGTCGGCTGGTCGCCGCTCACTGGTTGTTTGGCCGAGTTCTGCCCTTGGAGCGTCGCCGAAGGGCAGTGAGCTGTTGTCGCCCTACAAAGAGACGTAGAGCCCAACCACGGGATTCTCAGCTAATTTCTTCGCGCGCCCGTTCGGATAAGGTTGCAACAACTCGACCATCGTCTTCATCATGACTGCGAAAATCCTGGTGGAGATCAGAAAATATGGCGGCGCGGCCTCAACACGTCGCTCGACGCTCCGACGAGCGCCCTGCGTGATGACTTCAGTGGAGCGTCCGCTGGAACCGGCATTGTGGAGGTCTATGGTGGTGGAGCTCTCTAAATTCCTGGACGTTTAGCCATGCCGGCCGTCGCAAGCATGGTCATAGAGTTTGTCTGCGGCGCCGCGAGCGGAATTACGCTCGGCCGCTGGGTGCCAAGTTTCAGCCTTGGCAGGACAGCCGACGGCATAATCGGCGGCATCGGCGGTCTGCTTTTCGTATGGCCCTCCGCCCGGATTGCGGGTGTTGGGCCTCTCATCGGCCACCACGCCGATGGCCTGACGCCGACTATGGTGATCGGAGCCGGAATAGCAGGGCTGCTCGGAGGTCTTGTCCTGATCGTGCTGGCCGGTTTCGTCGGTGCACTCATAAGAGGCTGACAGCTGCGAATGAAGAAGAAGATGGCCCTGACGCACTACGCTTTCCGCCCCATCCGGGTGCGCCACCGCTGAAGATTGCCCAGGTAGCTACGAGGAGACCACTATGAGGAAATTGGCTCTTGCGCTTGCAGTCGCGTCAGCTTTGGCAGGCTGCACCAACGCGGAAAAAGGCGCTGTGATCGGAGGGGTTGGCGGCGCCGCGCTCGGAACGGCAGCTGGCGGTAACGACGTGCGAAATGCGGTCGTTGGCGGTGCAATCGGGGCCGTCGCGGGTACCTTGATCGGAGCAGCGGCCGACCGTCGCGGATATTGTCGATATCGGGATCGGCACGGGCGAATCTTCGAGGCGCGATGCAGGTGATTGCTCGCCCCCGCCGTAACACTCGCAGGGCGCGAAACGACCCATGACCCGTTGGGCCTGCCGGGGATCCCTCGGATCGAACCTGGTCGGAGACTGGCGGTCGGCCAACGACGCGTGAAAAGAGATCAGCATGAAGGGTTTTGTGAGCGACATCGAGGAACTGACCGAAGGAAACGACGACTTCCGGCGCGTGCTCTATACGACAGGAAGGATGCAGCTCGTACTGATGGCGCTCCAGCCTGGGGAGGAGATCGGAGCGGAAGTTCATCAGGACCGTGATCAGTTCTTCCGGGTGGAAAAGGGCACAGGAAAGATATGGATCGACGGTGTTGCCTCCGACATAAAGTCCGATATGGCCATGATTGTCCCCGCAGGTGCGCGGCACAACGTGAAGAACACAGGCAATAAGCCGTTGAAACTCTACACGCTCTACGCTCCACCTGAACATATGGATGGAACGGTGCACGCCACCAAGGCGGATGCCGAAGCGTCCAAAGAACATTTCGACGGCAAGACGACCGAGTAGCGTGGCTCGTGTCAGGGCAAATGGCCGAGATGTGATTTCAATTCCGCTATCTGCCGCGAGGACCATCCCTGAACATTCGTCACCTCGATCCAGGCATCTATGTAGTGGGCGGGCGCATAGACATGTCCGTGCCCGATCGGCGCAGTCGTTGCCATGGCCATGTCGAGCGTGAGTTGCAGGAGAGTAACCACTGGGTACCACCGCAGGTCAGGCGAGACGTCCGGACCGCGCGGGGACTTCATCCAATCCGGCTCACGGTAGAGATCGCGATAGTCGAAGAATGTCACCGGATCGCTTGCATATTGGAGATAGACGATTCGCATCGGCCCCCAGACAGAGCCCGGAGCCGCTGCCTCGCCCTCCTGATTCATGAACCGAATTATCGATCCGTCACGAAAACGGGGAAGCCAGGCAGGCGACCCCGGACTACGGTCCCTGGTAAACGAACGCCAAAGGCCGCTCTGGTAGGGCGGTCCGCTCCACAGCGCGCCCTGGAACGGATCTCCGACCACGTCGAACAGGTCGGTTGATCGTTCGGAGTTCATCGCGCCCAGACTGAGGCCATGCAGATAGAGCCGCGGGCGGTAATTCTTGGGCAGCCTGATCCAATAGTCGTAGACATCCCGGAAGAGGGCCCGCGCAGTATCGGCTCCGTAGTCGGGCTCCACAAGCAGCGACAGCCAGCTGGCAAGGTAGGAGTATTGCACGGCGACGCTCGCGACATCGCCGTTCTGAAGATATTCCAGACTGTCCATCGCCGCCGGATCGATCCATCCGCTTCCGGTGGGCGTCACGACGACCAGCACCGAACGCTGGAAGCCGCCGACCCGTATCAGCTCATTCAGCGCGAGCCGCGCTCTTTTTTCGGGGCTATCGGCGGATCGCAGCCCGACATAGACGCGGATCGGCTGCAGCGCCTCCTTGTTGGTGAAAGCGTGTATTTCCTCGCCCGTCGGCCCTTCGGCAACGAACTCGCGCCCTGCCCTTCCCAACTCGTTCCAATCGAGCAATGAGGCGCTGCTGCCGGTCTTGTCGGGGTCGGTTGGCCGTGCAGTCTCCGGTTCGATCAGCGCGTCGTATTGCCTGTAGAACGAATCCGCGAAGTGAAGCGCGACACGAAACAGCACGCCACTGGTGATCGACCAGAAAAGCGCAACCGAGACGATCACGCCGACGATGTTCGAGACCCTCCTCGGCGCAAAGCGGCTAACTCTGGTCGACACGAACCGGATCGTCAGCTGGAAGAGCCGTGCCAGGGCGATGACGAGAGCGAAGGTCGCCAGTGCGAGCAGACCGACCTTGAGCGGATGCGCGCTTTCAACAAGGTCGAGGCCCATCAGCTTCCGGATCGAGTTCTGCCATTGCGCCGCCCACCAGAGGAAGATGCAAGCGACGAGCAAACATCCGACGGCGGCGACCAGTTTTGCGGCGCGCAGGCCTCGCGGCGCTGGCAACTCCAGGTAGACACAAAGCCACCGGCCGAACACGCCGATGCCATAGCCTGCCGCCAGGGCGAATCCCGAAAGCACACCTTGGGTCAGAACGGTCCGCGGAAGCAGCGTCGGGGTGAGCGAGGCGGCAAAGAACAGCGTTCCGAGAAGAAGGCCGCCTGCCGAGAGCGAATGCCACAGCCCGATCAGCCAATGCCGCTTCATGCAGACCTCCGGATTACGGCTGCGTACCGTTGAGATGAAGTAATTGCCTGCGGTGATCCGGCGCAAGTCGAAGCTGTTGTGTCGTCCTGGGCTGCAATCAAATAGGGACGGACGGCAAAGGTGTGGGATTCCCGGCTAATTTCTTCGCTGCGGTAGAGACCTAAAATGACATCCCGCAAGCTTGTGGGCTCATCTCGATCCCATCGAATTTCGCAGTGGAGGCCCCATGTCCGACCTGGTCGTCATAGTCTACCCCACCGAAGCCAAGGCTGAAGAGGTGCGCCAGCGCCTGTTTGCATTGCAGAAGGAATACCTCATCAACATCAGTGATGCCGTGATTGCGACCAAGACTGAAGCCGGCAACGTGAAGCTCAACCAGATCATGAACACGACCGTCGCTGGTGCTGTGTCAGGTAGCTTCTGGGGTTTGCTCATCGGTGTCATTTTCCTCAATCCCGTTATCGGTGTGGCGATTGGCGCCGCTTCCGGCGCGCTTGGCGGCGCACTGACCGACGTCGGAATAAACGATGCTTTCATGAAAGATCTGTCGGCCACCTTGCAGCCGGGAAATGCTGCATTGTTCGTGCTCATTCACGGAATGACCGCCGATAAGGTGCTGGGCGCAATCAAGGGATTTGGTGGCGTCGTACTCAAGACATCGCTGGACGAGACGAAGGAGCAGATCCTGCGTGAGGCGCTTAGTCAGGCGTCCGAAGCCGCATAATCAGAAGGTTCAACGCCGCTCAGGAATCGCGTGAGCCGATCGCCTAGCAACGTGGACACAACGATGGGCGCATTCGAGACTGCTGTCGTACTCGCTATAGAGGTCATCTGTGGTGCAGCGGCCGGCCTCGCTCTGGGGCGATGGACGGATCTTGGTCTGGGCGCAAAGGCCGATGCCTTGACGGGCGCGATCGGCGGACTCGCTCTGACCTGGCTGGCCGGACAGCTACCAGGCGTCGCTCGTATTGTCGGAAAGGTCGAAAGCGCAGTGGACGCCACGGCCCAAGGCGTTGGCGTCCTTACCCCGGCAATCCTTGTCGGGGTTGGCATTGCGGGATTGTTAGGCGGCCTCGTCCTTACCGCGTGCATTGCCTTTGCCGTAGGCGGAGTGAGGCGCCGAGGGCGATCCGAAGGAGACGTGAGATGACCCAGGTACAATGCCTGTTTGCCCGCCCGAGCACGTGGTTGCTGGTCGCTGCATTGTTGTCGGCGTGCACTGTCGCCGTCGATCATCCTCGTCCTGTTCCCCCGCGACCCCAGGCCTGCACCTTCCAGCATGCACCCGTTTGCGGCCGACGCGGCGAAAGGCTGCAGACATTTGGCAACGCGTGCATGGCTCGCGCCCAAGGATTCCGGGTGGTGAGCAATGGCCAGTGTCGCATATCGCGGCCGACCCCGCCGATAGCCTGTACTCGAGAGTTTGCTCCGGTTTGTGCGAGCAGGGGTGGGCGCCTGCGCACCTTCTCCAACGCTTGCCTGGCCCGTGCGGATGGTTTTCGGCCAGTCCATGCCGGCCGCTGCCGTTGAGGCTTCCGGCAGGAATTTGAGCTTGGCTTCTTTCTCGGCCGTGAACGCTTCCGTTCCGGAGATTGCGACCGTTGTGCTCGATGGACGACAAGGCAGAAGTGACGGAAACGAGTGGTCGCGGGGTGATTCACCCTGTTGCAACCGGCATTCTCATCCTCGCCGTTCTGTATTTCGCCAAATCAATCTTTATGCCGGTTGCATTCTCATTGTTCGTTCTCGCGCTGGTCTTGCCCGTTCAAATGGCTTTGCAAAGGCGGATTGCGAAGCTGGCTGCGATGCTGATCACACTGTTGCTCACGTTTGCCGTGATCGTAACCGTTGGATCCGCCATCGTCTGGGGACTCGGCGAACTGTCGCAATGGCTGTTCTATAATACCGGCCGGCTTCAGGCGATATACACGCACTGGGCGGTCTGGCTGGAGAGCCATGGCATCGCAATCGTTGGTCCGCTTGAAGAGCATTTCAATCTGATCTGGCTGATCAGCTTGACACAGGGCCTTATCAAACGGCTGAACAGCATGGCCGGCTTTGCCATATTGACCTTCATCTTTGTGATGCTTGGCCTGCTCGAAGCCGACGATTTCCAGCGTCGCCTTCGCCTCGGTTCGGCTCAACCTCAAGGCGAGATGCTCTTGCATATCGGCCGCGAAATTGGCGCCAAGGTCCGCCGTTTCATGGTGGTGCGCAGCATCGCATGCGTGCTGACGGGCTTGGTCGTGTGGGGGTTTGCCCTGGCTGCCGGGCTCGAACTCGCAAGCGCTTGGGCGGCGATCGCTTTTGCGCTGAACTATATTCCGTTCGTCGGACCGCTGGTGGCTACGATCTTTCCGACCTTGTTCGCCGTCGCGCAGTCCGGGTCGTGGCAGCTGGCCCTGATTGTGTTCCTTGGCCTGAATGCCATTCAGTTCGTTATCGGCAGTTATCTGGAGCCATTCCTGACCGGCGCATCGCTGGCGATCTCGCCTTTTGCCGTGATGTTTGCCATCTTCTTCTGGAGCTTTATGTGGGGAGTGCCCGGGGCGTTCATCGGTGTGCCGATCCTGATTGTTGTGGCCACATGGTACGCGCACGAGCCGTCGACACGCTGGATCGCAACGTTGCTGTCCGGGAGGACTCCACCGCCCTGATGTCGATCAGCTCTATTAACTAAACCCGTCCAAAGGGAGGAGGGGTGCTTTGGCAATTCAACTTGAATTGCCAGACAATTCAGGGTAGATAAATGCGCAAGCGGGGAGATGTTCTTTGGTAGAAAGATATCTCCGATGGGTTATCTTGCGTCTTTGGCGCGCACAGGCCGCGCAGTACAGTATATAGATTATGCTCCGCTAATGCATCGGAGCTTTCCCACCCTATGCCTATTATGTGTGCCGTCGAGGGTTCCGTCGTGACTTTACACGCGGCGAGATCGGCTCCGGCAGTGTTGGACGAGCCTGCGGACCCAGGAACGTTAGCTCGTGTCACGGACAAGCCTCCACCGGTTGTCCCGGAACAGATTCCAGTTCCCCGCTTCGAATTCTCGACCCGCGAGTTGTCTCCGAAGGATCAGTTTGCGGGATGGCGTCAGAGCTTCGCGACCATGCTCGACTTTATCGAGCCGAGCGATACCGCGGCGGGTTTCGCCGGCACGCAGGTTGTCTGGGACCTGGGCGATCTTGCCCTGGCCCAGGTCAGCACCAATGGTTTGAGTTTTACCAGCCTGGCGGGCCACATTCGCCGAGATCCCATTGATCATTGGTTGGTGACCCTTATCCGGGACGGCAGATCGCAGACGATCACTCCATCCAGGTCTTTTGACGGGGAGGCCGGATCGGTGCAGGTGCATTCGCTTGGCCGGGTCTTCGAGGGAAGCGTTACAGACAGCGAGATGCTGTTGCTCTTCGTACCCCGCGACTTCTGCCGCGACATGGGGTGGCGTCTCGACATGGCCGAGTTCTCCGTGCTTGGTGGAGGCATGGGGACGCTGCTTGCCGACTATCTGGCCAGTCTCGCCCAGAGGCTTCCTACGATGAATGTTGGCGATCTTCCTGGCTTGCTCAGTGCGACCAGAGCGATGCTACACGGTTGCATCGCACCATGCCCTGACCATCTCGCCGAAGCCCATGATCCGATTTCCGTCACCTTGCTCGAGCGCGCTCGTCGATTCGTGCAACTTCATCTGTTCGAACCCGACCTCGGCACCGAGCGTCTGACACGCGAACTCGGGATATCGCGCTCACGTCTCTATCGACTTTTCGAAGCTTCAGGAGGGATCGTGCACTACATCCAGCATCGGCGCCTCCTGGCGGCCCATGCAGCGCTCGCTGATCCGAATGACCGCCGTCGAATTCTCGACATTGCCGACGAACACGGCTTCTGTGATGGCGCAGAGTTCAGCCGCGCTTTCAGGCGCGCGTTCGGGTACTGCCCAACCGAAGTGAGAGCTGGTGTCAAAAACGGACCATCGAAGTGGCAGGCCGACGAGTTGCAGAACGTCGCTCCCAGCCAGCGGTTGGGCCAGTTGCTCAACAGACTGCAGGCATGATCACAGGCCAATCAAGGACGCGATCGACATTTGGCGCGCGGCGGTAAGGTTCGACAGTGCGGGCCTGTCCGGATTTGGCCTTACGCAGCTGGCGGCGAAACCATCATTTCCGCGTGGCAATTGGCGCAGCGCGCGCTAGTCCCGACAATCTCCGCGTCGCTCACGCGCAGCTCCCTGCGGCATTTCGGGCAAGTGAGGCCTGCCGGCGTCTCCGCAAAATCAAACTGCGGGCCGACATAAGCGCAGAGCATGTGATGAATGACCGAGGAAAATACCAGGCGAGCAGCCCCGCATACTGGGCAAAACGACTGATCCGCCTCGATCTGCATTTGAGTTGCGCCCCCGACGAGACAATTAGCGAAGCCCAAGAAAATCAACCAGCGCGGCGGCCGCGCGGGCGGCTACACTTGTATAGTACATGTGGATGTCGACGGTGGCGTTTAAGGCGGGCGCCACCGCGTCCTGATTGAATCGAACGCGTGCGATCTGCGCCGACTGACCAGCGGGCCGCCCAACAGTCTGCTCCGCGCCGAGCACGTCAGAGACCGGCAAAATTTCGGCGATCGCGCCCAAGATTCGCCTGTTGCCGAACAGCACGAAGACTTCATCCCCCACCTTCGGATCGACCAAGCGATGGTTCGGAACGTACCAGTCGACGTAGATGTCCGTCGTATCATAAATTTCGGCAATGGCAGTGCCCGCCACCAGCGACTGCCCGATGCGCGCGAAGCGCCGCGACACGACGCCGGCGATCGGCGCGACAACCCGGCCATCGGCGAACTCACGCTCGGCCTGGTCGAGGTGCTGCTGCAGCCGCTGACGGAATGCGCTCAAGGATTCGATCTGGACGGAAGCCTCCGCGGCTTCCGCCTCCTGCGAAGCGACGGCTTTGAGCGCCTGCGCGCGAGCGTTGAGGACCTCCATCTGGTAGGAGAGGCTCGCGCTTGCGGAAGGGGCAGCTTCGAGGCGTTTCACCGCCTCCTCGGTGAGTCGCAGGTAGGAGCGCACCGCCTCAAGAGAGTCCCGCGCGACACGCGCCCTAATCCGCAACTCGGCCTCGCGGCCCGCAAGGTCGGCCAGCGCGCGCATGTAGGTCGCGACGATCTCGTCCTGCTGCGGCGAGCGAACTTGCGCAATCTCGTCGCCTGCGCTGATCTTGTCGCCGGGTGCCACATGAGTGTCGATGACCTGCACAACATAGGGCAGCGACACCAGCTGTCGGGGCGCCGATACGATGCCGGGTCCGCCGAGAAAGACGAGTGGCGCGCCGAAATAAATGATGACGACGGCGAGCAGTCCAAAGACACTCGTGCCGTAGACGATGCGGACGAACCGTCCGGCCGTGCGCCGGCGACTCTCGATCGGATCGGGAATATTGGGATCAAGGCGGTTGAGCTCGATGTTCATCTGTTTCGTCTCAGTTACGGTCGCTCAAGAGCGCGCGACGAACGCGCAGCGGCACGTAGTCGTCATGCCGCGAACTAGCGAACAGGATTTCGGCTGAGTAGGTCACGAACCGCGCGCACTTCATGACGATACCCTGGTAGAGCGGGAAGATCAGCGACACCGAAAAGCCAAAGAAGCCGGCGGAATTGTTAAACAAAGCGAATGCAAGCGCAACGTTGAACAACGATATGACAAGCATCAGTATATATACGGCCCCAAGAAAAATAATCGCACTCTCTCCAAGCACAGAAACAATGTAGATCAAATAAAATGGGAAAATGAGCGTAGGAATCAAGTCGAGAACGATGAAGTCCAGTCTTTGAAGCGTGTCCGGCAGCCGCTCGTGTGGGTGGAGCAGACTGAATTCGCCATACATCAGGAAGCGGACTCGCAAGGCGTCCCGGTCCCAGCGCGCCCGTTGCCGCAACAGACTGACGGGGTTGTCCGGAACGGCTGTGGTTGCCCAGGCATCCGGTACAAAGCGGACAGCATGGCCCAAGCGGCGCAGGCGCAGAGTGAATTCCAGATCCTCGCCGGGACCGACATCGAGCCCGCCCTGCTGCATGAATACCTCGCGCCGGTACATAGAGCAGGCGCCGGAACAGCACGCGATGGCCTCGATCATGTCGAGGAAAGAACGTCCCGCTGACAGCGACATCAGATACTCGACGCTCTGAAGCCCGGTCGTCAGCGTTTCTCGCTCGTTGGCGACGTCGATGTTGCAACTCGCAGCCGCCACGTGCGGGTCGCGGAAAACAGCTGCCATCCGCGACAGCGTCGTCGGATCGAAGGTCGTATCCGAATCCGCGGTCAGCAGCAGATCGCCACGGGCGAATCGCGCCGCCGCGTTCACTGCTGCGCTGCGGCCGCAGCGCGTGCCGTGGCAGATGATCATATCCACCTCGCCGCGCGCGCGAGCGCGCTCACCGATTGCCCGGGTCGCATCGGTGGATCCGTCATCGACGACGATGATCTCAAGCGGCGGCAAGGTCTGCCGGCGCAGTGAAGCGATCGAACTGTCGAGCCCGGCGGCGCCGTTGAAGGCCGGCAGGATGACGCTGATTGAAGCGTCGCCGGGCGGCGCGTGGCCATGCCCGGGCCTCGTCAGAATGAGGAGCAGAGCAAGCGAGATCAAGGACAATGTGTAGCGGGGAATGTCGAAGATCAGCGCCGCGAACATCAGCGAGAACAAATTCGTTCCGGCCAGATGTTGCGCCAACTCGAACACGCGGGCCACTACGCTGTCTTGGCCGCTGGTACCCAGCCGTTTGTCAGCCAGGCAATGCCATGCGAAATGAGGTCGATACCCAGCAAAAATCCAAGCACCCAAAGGCCGGTCGTGGGCCATCCAGTCAGGATAACAAGTCCGGCCAGAAATCCGAATGCTCCGGACAGAACCATCGCCCAGCCGACGTCGCTCCAGTGCCTGACGCCGACAAAAAGGCGCACGATGCCCGAGGCCACAAGCAGCAGTCCGAGGACGTAGGTCAGGACAAGGGCGCCTGACACAGGCTGCCTCACCACCATGGCACCAAAAACAATATACAGGATGCCGAGGAGGAATTGCCATATGAAGCCGCCCCATCCCTTCATCCAGAAGGCGTGCATCATCTCGAACGCACCCACCACGATGGCCGTAACACCAATGACAATGGCGCTGATCACGGTAGCCAGCGCGACGTCGCCCAAGACGAATATGCCCCCGACAATGAGAACGAGGCCAAGGAGAAGACGAACCGATGTGGGTGGCAAAGTCGATGCGGTTCCATTCTCATAGGCAGTCATGGCTTCCTCCTCGATTGCTGGACTCCCTCATTGGTGTCGATCCCTGCCTTCGTCCGGACAGTGGCCCATTCCGCAATATGCTGGATCGCCGCGAATAAGGCCGGGATGATGAAAAGGCCGATCGTCGTTGCGGCCAGCATGCCGCCAAAGATTGTGACGCCCACCGCCTGGCGCGCGCCGGCTCCGGCGCCGGTGGACACCGCCAGTGGAACAATGCCCAGAATGAAAGAGAGAGCCGTCATCATCACGGCACGGAAGCGCTGCTCGGCGCCAAGTCTTGCCGCTTCGGCGATCGGTTGCCCTTCCTCGCGGCGTTCCTTGGCGAATTCGACGATCAGGATGGCGTTCTTCGACGCCAGCCCGATGAGCAGCACGATGGCGATCTGCACATAAAGACTGTTTTGCAGTCCGAAAAGCATGAGCGCCCCTGTAGCGCCGAACAAGGCGGCTCCAAGGGACAGAATTACGGCGATTGGAAGCATCCAGCTTTCATACTGCGCTACCAGGAACAGATAGGCGAACAGGAAGGCCAGTCCGAAGATCATGGTCTCCTGTCCGGCGCTGCGCCGTTCCTGGAACGACAGGCCGGACCACTCGTAGCCATAGCCGACCGGCAGCGCCTGGGCCGCGACGCGTTCGATGGCATCCATCGCCGCTCCGGAACTGCCGCCTGGCGCGACTTGGCCGTTGATCTGTGCCGCTACCGAGAGGTTGTAGCGGGAGATGACGAAGGGCGCGAGCACCGTGCTGGTCGATACGACCGCCCTGAGCGGCACCATCGCACCCATCCGGCTGCGAACATGGAGATTGAGGATATCCTCGGCGTCCCCGCGATGCTCGGCGTCAGCCTGCAGGTTGACCTGGAAGACTCGCCCCTGCAGCGTGAAATCGTTCACGTAACGCGACCCGAAGCTGGCACCGATCGTCGAATAGATGTCGGACACGCTCAATCCAAGCGCTTCGGCGCGGGTCCTGTCGACATCGACGTAAATCTGCGGCACGTCGGCGCTGAAGGTTGTCGCCACGCCGCCGATTTCCGGCGCCTGGTTGATCGCCGTAACGAATGCTCGCACCACCGCCGCGATCTCTTCCGGCGGCTGCCCCTGCAAAGCCTGGAGGCGCAGATCGAGGCCACCGACCGCGCCGATGCCGGAAATGGCCGGCGGCGAAAAGACGGCAACATTGGCGCCTGGAATGGTCGAGAATTGCGCGCGCAATCTTGCGAGGATGGCGTCCAGCCGCAGATCTGGCGTGTTGCGCTGATCCCAGGGATCCAGCGCCGCGACCACCATCGCTCCGTTGGGAGATTGCGTCCCCTGCACGATGCTGAAGCCGGCGACCGAAATAACGTTTTCGACGCCTTTCGTTGCCGACAGAGTCCTTTGAACCTCACCGACAATCGCCCTCGTGCGGTCGAGCGAGGCGGCATTCGGAAGCTGGATATCGACAAACAGGGCGCCCTGGTCCTCGTCCGGGAGGAAGGTGGCGGGGAGACCGCTGAACAGCAGGTAGGCGCCCAGGAAGCAGGCGGCAAGCGCGGCGAGAGGTATGATCCACAGGCGCACCAGGAAACCGACCAGCCGACCATAGCTGACACGCGTCGCGTTCATGAAGCGCGCGAACCAGCCAAGTGGACCGCGCCGGTATCCGCTCTGTCCGCGCCTCAGCAAGATCGCGCTGAGCGCCGGGCTGAGCGTGAGGCCGACAACGGACGAGATAACCAGCGCCGCCGACAAGGTGACCGCGAACTGGCGGTAGAGCTGCCCGCTTATGCCGGACAGGAAAGCTGTCGGGATCACCACGGCGAGGAGCACGAGCGTGGTGGAAATGATCGGACCCGTGATCTGCCCCATCGCCTTGCGGGCGGCCGCCACCGTTTCGACCGTGGGTTCGTCCTCCATGACATGCTTGACGTTCTCGACGACAAGAATGGCGTCGTCGGCGACCAGTCCAATCGCCAGCACCAGGGCCAGCAGCGAGATCGAGTTTATCGAATATCCGAACGCCAGCAGGACGGCGATGGCACCCAGCATTGCGACGGGCATGGCCAGCGCCGAGACCAGGGTGGCACGCCAGTCCTGCAGGAACAGGTAGGTGACGACGAGCACGATGAGGAAAGCCTCGCCGAGGATCCGCACGATGAGCGAGAGGCTCGTCCGGACGAACCGTGTCGCGTCGTAGACGACCTGGTATTGGAGGCCGGGCGGAAACCTGGGTGAAAGGCGCTGTAGCTCGGCGAGCACGGCGTTGGCGGTCTGGATCGCGTTGGCTCCCGGCGCCTGGTTTATCTGAAGCATCGCCGTGTCATGCCCGGCGAAGCTCGCGCTCGATGAATAATTACGAGCGCCGAGTTCTATACGCGCGATATCGTGCAACCGCACGATCGCCCCGGCCCCGCCGGTGCGTATGACGATGTCGCCGAATTCATCCGTGCTCATGAGGCGGCCGCGGGCCACGAGCGTATATTGCAGCTCGGTGCCTTCCCGCGCCGGTGGGGCGCCGGCCTGGCCAAGCGAGGCCTGGATGTTCTGCCGCTGAATGGCGGTGGCCACGTCATCGGCCGTTATGCCGAGAGCATCCATGCGTGCCGGATCCAGCCATATGCGCATTGAGTATTCGGACGCGCCAACGACGGAAGCCTCACCGACACCGCTGACACGCGAGAGCGCGTCGGCGATCGTCGTCGAGGTGAAATTGGTGATCTGCAGCACGTCGAGCTTGCTGTCCGGAGAATAGAAGGCGATGCCGAGCACGAAATCGGGCGATCTCGACCGCACGGACACGCCTTGCTGGGTGACCGCGGCCGGCAATTGGGAAATCGCTAGTTGCGCCCTGTTTTGCACATTGACCTGCGCAATGTCTGGATTTGTGCCGACTTCGAACGTCACGGACAGCGAATATTGCCCGGCATTCGAACTCGTCGACGACATGTACATCATGTTGGGGACGCCATTGATGGCCGTCTCCAGGGGCCCGCCGACGACATCGGCAATCACTTCCGCGCTCGCGCCGGGATAGACGGCAGAGACGCTGACGGTGGGCGGCGTGATCTCTGGATATTGCTGCACCGGCAGCGAAAAGATGGCGATCGCGCCCGCAATCGAAATGACGATCGACAAGACGATCGCCAGCCGGGTGCGGGTGATGAAGAGATCGGAAATCATGAGCCGCCGCCGACCGGCTGGCCTTGGCTCGGCTGAACCGTCATGCCTTGGGCGAGACGTTGGATTCCCTCGACGACGACCTGCTCGCCGCCGTCGAGGCCCTTGGTGACTGCCCACCCATTGCCGACGCGTGCGCCCGTGTCGATGCGCTGTTGCGAGACGATATTGTCCTTGCCTAGCAGATAGACGAAGCGCCCCTCGCGATCCTGCAGCACCGCAGTCTGGGGCACCACCGGCAAGCTGGGGGCGTCTTTCTCCTTCACATAAAGAGTGACGAACTGCCCCGGCAGGAGGATGTGACGAGGATTGGGGAAAACCGCACGGGCCGCGACTGTCCCGGTCTGCGGGTCGATCTGGTTCTCGATAAATTCGATTCGGCCGGGCGTGCCGTAGTCCGTCCCGTTGGCAAGACGCAACGAAAGCTTCAGCGTATTCGGATCGAGGTTGCTGCCGCTCGCCTCCTGCTGGCGGATCGTCACAAGCAACCCCTCGGTCACTGCGAAGGCGACGCGGACCGTATCCAGGCTGACTATCCGTGCCAGCGAGCCGGAATCCGGCCCGACCAGATTGCCCGTCGTGAACGTCGCACGGCCGATGTTGCCGGAGATCGGCGCCATGATGCGCGCATAGGCCAGGTTGAGTTCGGCGGTGCGCAGGGCCGCCTCTGCAACCTGCACATCGGCGGCAGCGACATCGAATGCCGCCTGGACCTCGTCCAGGGTGGCCTGCGAGACCGTTCTTCGAGCGAATAGGTCCCGGTTGCGCGCCAGGCTCCGCTCGGCCGATATTCGTGTTGCCTCGGCACGCGCCACCTGCGCCCGCGCCGAAGCGACCAGCGCATTAAGCTGATCCGGCTCGATTTCAAACAGCGTGTCCCCAGCTTTCACGGTCTGCCCATCCTTGAAATCGACGGAGTGCAGAAAGCCGGTGACGCGGGCCCGGATGTCCACTGCTTCGATCGCCTCCACACGACCCGTAAACTGGACGGGGCTGCTGACCCGCTGAATCTGGATCTCCTCGACGACGACGGCAGGCGGCGGCCTTGCGCCAGGCTGCTGGGCAAAGGAAATCGAGCTGATGAAAGGAGGCGCGGCGCCCGCCAGGGAAGCAGCCATCAAGCAAGCCCAGGAGACGCGAGTGATCCATCGCCGCCTGTCAACCGAACGATATCGCTCGGATGTTTCGCGCGGCCTCTTCATGACCGGGCCTTGCGCATCGTCAGGGCAATGGCGATGTAGGCGCCGCCGGCGACCAGGAGAGAAATGCCGGCAACCGTGCCCGGTGTGTAAATGCTGGTATAGGGCAACTTCAATGCGAGCGTCGCACTGGCGGCCAGCGCGACCAGGCCCGATATCGCGAACCACTGCCAACCATCTTGATCGCGCACCCGGAACGCCAGCGCGACTTGTAAAATGCCCTGGACCAGAAACACCAAGGCGATCAGAAGCGTGATCGCGAGAGCGCCCTTGAAGGGGTTGAAATATATCAGGATACCGCCGACCAGCTCGACCGCGCCCGTCAGCTCTTGCCAGATGAACCCGCTCCATTCCTTGACTCGCAGGGATTGAACCATCTTCACAATGCCCGCGAGCGAAAGGACGATTCCAAGGACAACACTCGCCGCGAATGTGGAAACTGCCGGCAGCGCTACGGCCAGGACTCCAGCCAATGCCAGGGTGATGCCCAAGGCCAAGAACCATCCCCATTTGGAATGCAGGGACGCTGCTCGACGCTGGTGATCGGTTCCGCTCATGGAAGCGCCGCTCATTGTCGATTGCCTAACCAGAGAGACACTCATCTCCGATCCTCGGAAATGCTCTGCCGTCAGTAGTCCACCGGATCACGGATTATCGGACAGGTCATGCAATGGCCGCCACCACGACCGCGGCCCAGTTCCGCGCCGATGATGGTGATGACCTCGATGCCCTCCTTTCGCAGCAGCGTGTTTGTATAGGTGTTGCGGTCATAGGCGTACACGACGCCGGGTGAGGCGCAGACGAGGTTGGCGCCGCTATCCCATTGTGTGCGCTCGCGCATATAGGCGTTGCCGCCGGTCTCCACGACGCGCATCTTCTTGAGGCCGAGCGATTGGCTCACCGTCTCTACGAAGGTGCCCTTGTCCTTGTGCAGCTCAACGCCGCCCTTGCCGTCCGGCCGGTAGGAGAACGCCTCGATGCCATTGACGATATCGGGGTAGAGCAGCACGCAGTCGCGGTCGGCGAAGGTGAACACCGTGTCGAGATGCATCGCCGCGCGCAGCTTCGGCATCGCCGCGACGATGACGCGCTCGGCCGCGCCCTTCTCGAACAGCGCCGCCGCGAGCTGGCTGATGGCCTGGCGCGAGGTGCGCTCGCTCATGCCGATCAGCACATTGCCCTTGCCGATCGGCATGACGTCGCCGCCTTCGAGCGTGGCAAGCCCCCAATCCTTGGTCGGGTCGCCCCACCACACATTCACCTTGCCGGCGAAGTCGGGGTGGAACTTGTAGATCGAGGTGGTGAGGATGGTCTCCTCATGCCGCGCCGGCCAGTAGAGCGGGTTCTGCGTGACGCCGCCATAGATCCAGCAGGTGGTGTCGCGGGTGTAGAGCGTGTTCGGCAGCGGCGGCAGTAGATACTCGTTCACCCCGGCCGCGTCACGGATCAGCTCGAGCTGTTCGCCGCCGATGGATTCGGGGAATTCGTGCGTCGAGAGGCCACCGATCAGCGTCTCCGCCAGATCGCGGTTGGAGAGCCCCTCCAGATAGGAGCGCACCTCGTCGACGAGGCCGAGGCCGACCTGGTTCGGCACCACCTGATTGTCGAGGATCCATTTCTTCGCCTCGGGGACGGCGACGGTCTCGGCGAGGAGGTTATGCATCTCCACCACCTCGACACCACGGTCGCGCATCTTGGTCATGAAATCGAAATGATCGCGTCTTGCGTTGTCGACCCAGAGCACATCATCGAACAAAAGCGCGTCGCAGTTGCTGGGCGTCAGGCGCTGATGGGCGCGGCCTGGCGCGCAGACCATGACCTTGCGAAGCTGGCCGACTTCGGAATGCACGCCGAATTTCGTTTCCATCGCCATGGCTTGTGCCTTTCTCGTCAAGGTGTAATGGCGCCGGTCAGCAGGCCGACGAAACCGGCGAGGCCAGCGACCAAGGTGACGGCGAAGATGATAAGTTCGACCGATGTGAAGAACCGCGCGTTCTGTTCGCGCCGCGCCCAGAGGTAGAGGATTGTTCCCGGCACCAAGAGCACCGCCACCAGCAGCACGTATTTCAGGCCGGCGGCCACAAACATGATGAGCGTGTAGACGACGGCGATCCAGGCAAACAACTGGTCGCGCCCGCGTTCGCCGGGCGTGGTCTGGTATCCCTCGCCGCGGCGGGCGATCAGCACGCCATAGCCCGCGACCAGCAGGTAGGGCAGCAGCGCCGTCACGCTTGTCATGTCGAGCATGAAGTTGAACGCGTCACGCGACCAGTAGGTTGAGATGACGAATAGCGAGACGACGATATTGGTCAGCCAAAGCGCGTTGGCGGGAACCCGGTTGCCGTTCTGCGCCGCGAAAAGCTTCGGCATGTCCTGCGACTTCGCCGCCGCGAACAGCACCTCGGCGCAGATCAGCGACCAGGCGAGATAGGCGCCGAGCACTGACACCAGCACGCCGATGGAAATGAACACCGCGCCCCAATGTCCCACAACCAGTTCGAGCGCGCCTGCAAGCGAGGGCTGCACGACCCCGGCGATGGCCGCACGAGGAGCCGTGGCGTAGGGCAGAAGGGTGACGGCCACCATCAGGCCGGTGACGCCGACAAAACCCAGAATGGTGGCGGTGCCGACATCCGAACGCTTCTGGGCGAAGCGCGAGTACACGCTCGCCCCCTCGATACCGAGGAAGACGAAAACGGTGATCAGCATGGTGTCGCGCACCTGCGCCACCAGGGTCTTTTCCGGCATGCCCACGCCGCCGAGGAAGTTCTCGGAGAATTGCGTGTAGTTGAACGCGACCGCCGTGACTATAATCGCCACGATGATCGGTACGATCTTGGCGACCGTCACGACGCTGTTGATGAAGGTGGCCTGTTCGACGCCACGCAGGATCATGAAATGGAAGGCCCAGATGCCGACCAGCGAGACGATGATCGCGATCGCGGTGCTGCCATCCCCGAAAACCCCCGGGAAGAAGCGCCCGAGCGTCGATCCGATCAGCACCCAGTAGAAGACGTTTCCGAGGCAGCTCCCGAGCCAATAGCCGAACGCCGAGAGGAAGCCCATATAGTCGCCGAATCCCGCCTTGGCATAGGCGAAGACGCCGGAATCGATATCAGGTCTCTTCTCGGCCAGTGCCTGGAATACTCGGGCCAGCATGTACATGCCGGTTCCGGCTATCGCCCAGGCGATGATGGCGCCGAACGGGCCTGTCGCGGTGGCGAACCTGCCGGGCAGATTGAAGATGCCGGCCCCGATCATCGATCCAACGACCATCCCGGTCAGCGCGAAGAGCGAAAGCTTCTGCTCGGACTTACTTGTCACGTGTCTCTCCAGAGCGATTTGAGATCATCAGTCCGTGAGCCAACAAGTGGGCCGCAACCTCTGCGCGGCTAAATCCTATGCTTTCGTTTTGGACGTGAGATTAGCTGAGAATCTCATGGCTATGCACCACGTCTCTATTTCGGAGCTTCGACGCAATACACCGCGCGGCGGAGTTACATCTGCTGGACTTGTGACTTTCTCCGATGCAGCATCGGAGTGGTCGACCAGTGCAGCGACCTGCCGGATCGGCTCCACGGACGGATTTCGCTTGTGCAGTTGACGACCGACTCGAGACGCGGCCATGGCATCCCAGACCTCGCAGAAGCTTTCTCTCGCCGCGCTGACGGCGATGGTTGTCGGATCGATGATCGGCGCCGGCATATTTGCGCTGCCGCGCACCTTTGGCGCCGCCACCGGACCGATCGGCGCCATCATCGCCTGGTGTATCGCCGGGACCGGGATGTATACATTGGCCCTGGTCTTTCAGGCGCTTGCGGAGCGCAAGCCCGAACTCGATGCCGGCATCTTTTCCTACGCAAAAGCCGGCTTCGGAGACTACGCCGGTTTTCTCTCCGCGTTTGGCTATTGGCTGGTTGCCTGCATTGCCGACGTCTCATACTGGGTTCTGATCAAGTCGACGCTCGGCGCGTTCTTCCCGGTTTTCGGCAACGGCGACACGGTCCCGGCAGTGGTGGTCTCGTCGATCGCGCTCTGGCTGTTCCACTTCACGATCCTGCGCGGGATCAGGGAAGCTGCCTTCATCAACACCGTTGTCACGGTCGCAAAAGTTATTCCCATTCTTGTCTTCATTTTGATTCTAGCCGGAACGTCCAACGCGAACATCTTCGTCACCAACCTATGGGGCGGAGAGCTGGCATCGCGAAGCGGTCTCTTCGAGCAGATTCGAGCGACGATGCTGGTCACAATCTTTGTGTTCATCGGGATTGAGGGAGCAAGCGTCTATTCTCGCTATGCGAAGGACCGCGCCGACGTCGGACGAGCGACGATCTTTGGCTTCATCAGCGTGCTGTTCCTACTGGTCCTGGTGACGCTCCTGCCTTATGCCGTACTTCCGCAGGCGGAAATCGCCGGATTGCGGCAACCCTCAATGGCGGCGGTGCTGGAGGCCGTCGTTGGTCATTGGGGCGCCGTTTTCGTCAGCGTGGGACTGATCGTATCGTTGCTCGGCGCTTATCTCGCCTGGTCGTTGATCTGCGTCGAGGTGCTGTTCGCGGCCGCAAAGAGCGGCGACATGCCAAGGATTTTTGCGCGTGAAAATCGCAACAACGTCCCGGCCGCCGCGCTGTGGCTGACCAATATGATCATTCAAGCTTTCCTTATAAGCACGCTTTTCTCGCAAGATGCGTTCGCGCTCATGGTGAAGCTCAGCAGTGCCATGGTATTGATACCTTACCTGCTCGTGGCCGGGTACGGCTTCCTTCTCGCCTGGCGCCGAGAGACCTATGGCACCGAAGCGGCACAGCGATCCCGCGACCTGATCGTGGCCGGTATTGCCACATTGTATGTTGCGTTCATGATCTACGCAGGCGGCCTGAAATTTCTATTGCTGTCATCCATTCTCTACGCACCCGGTACGCTGCTCTATGTCCAGGTCAGACGGGAGCAGAAAATGCCAGTGTTGGTCGGAGTGGAATGGATAGTGTTGGCGGCTGCAGCAATTGGTTGCCTCGTTGGCATTTACGGAATTGCCAGCGGCGACATCATTCTCTAACCGAGCGAGCGGGGTATTCCACTCGAATGCGGTAGCCACCACCCGCATACGCCCCGGACCCACCTCGGCGAAAGATGCCTTTCTGTTCAGCCAGGATCGAACTGACCAACGTTCTAGAGCACGTCCCGCGATCAATGAATCGATTGTGATGTGACGTCGGGCTTCGCGGGTGATTCAACATCCACTTTGATGAGGTGGATGATGGGAAGAGCACTGAGCGACGATCTTCGATCGCGGGTCTTGAAGGCTTCGGACGCGGGCATGTCTGCCCGGCAGGCGGCGGCGCGGTTCGGCGTCGGCATATCGAGTGCAATCCGGTGGATCGCACGGGCGAAGATCGGCGAGCGGACGCCGCGGCCGCAAGGCCGTCGACGCGCGTCCAGCCTCGATGCGCATAAAGCCTTCATCGTGGGGTTGATCGATGAGCGCAAGGACATCACGCTGAACGAGATGGTAGAGCGGCTGGCGGTCGAGCGATCGGCTCGGATCAGTCGCAGCGCCTTAAGCGCCTGGCTTGGCCGGCACGGCTGGACGTTCAAAAAAAGTCCGCACATGCACTGGAGCAGGATCGTCCCGACATCCTGAAGCGCCGTCGTGCGTGGTTCGACGGCCAACTCGACCTCGATCCGGCAAAGCTGGTGTTCATCGATGAAACTGGACTATCGACCAAGATGGCCCGGCTGCGGGGCCGTGCGCCATGCGGTGAGCGTTGCCGGGCGGGCGTGCCGCACGGCCATTGGAAAACCACCACCTTCACCGGCGCACTGCGGCTGACGGGCATGACCGCCCCGTTCGTCTATGACGGCGCCATGAACGGCAACGTATTCCTGGCCTATGTCGAGCAGGTGCTGGTCCCGACCCTGTCGGAGGGCGACATCGTCGTGATGGACAACCTTCCCGCCCACAAGGCCGCCGGCGTTCGCGATGCAATCGAGACGACCGGCGCGAGGCTCATGTTCCTGCCGCCCTACAGCCCCGACTTCAATCCGATCGAAAACGCCTTCTCAAAACTCAAGGCTCTTATGCGGGCCAAAGCCGAGAGGACAATCACAGCCCTGTGGACCGCCGTCGGATCGCTCGTCGACCTCTTCACCCCAGCCGAATGCCAGAACTACTTCAAGGCCGCAGGTTATGACCCAGATTAAACCGGACGTGCTCTAGCTAAAGTGGGGCACCCGCTCGGCGGCGTGATTTTGGATGGTGTTAGCAATCTCCTGCCACGATGCATGAGCGATATCGATCGCACGGGACTCCGCTCGGTTCACCATTCTTTTCAAGCACCAGCGAAGAACCGCCATATTTTCTTGCGAGGTTTTGTCCGCTGGAGAGGACGAAAAACATCACGGCTTCGCATGCGTTCGATGACTGCCGGGCCTGAGAGGTGAGAGAGAATCCTCGCTCGCGCTGGCATTTCGGCATTCGCCTGCTGCATTGGTTGACCGTGCTCGCGCTCGCGGCGCAAATAGCCGTTGCCTTCGGACCGATGAACGGGCCGGGGATGGCGGCGATGAACTGGCTTCCGCTCCACATGTCGATCGGGGTGACGATCCTTGCCATCATTGTCCTCAGGCTTTGCTGGCGCAACTTCACCCAGGCCCCTGCCAGGCACACCTCACGGCTCTTGCGGTTTGCGACTTCGTTCTTCCATGTGTTTCTCTACGTCATGATCCTTGCCGTCCTGACAACCGGATGGCTGGGCTACCGGCCAATGCCTTTCATGCCTCCCGCACGGCTTTTCGGAAACTTGCCTGTCCCGCTGGCGCCATCCGTCGGCGCGCTGCCGGCAAGGGCTTTCGCGTTCGTCCATGCAAAGCTGGTCTGGATCATGCTCGGATTTGTCGGCGCTCACATCCTGGCTGCATTTGTGCATTTCATACTGCTTCGCGATGGTGTCATGCGCACCATGTTCTTTGGACGGCCGCACATCGCGTCGCGGGAAGCGCAGCTTGCGGTCGACGACGAGGCCGGCAGCTCACGCAATCGCCCATAATCCTCCCGCGACGATCACCGCATAGCGCGCGGCCTTGCCTATGGCGACAAGAGCAAGGAAGACCGCGAGGTGCACACGTGCCGCGCCCGCGGCAAGGGTAAAAGCATCTCCGATAACCGGCAGCCAGGCAAAGAGCAGCGTCCACTCGCCAAACCGTCGGAACGTCCGGCTTGCCTGCTCATAGCGCTCTGGACTTACAGGAAACCAGCGCCTGGTCCGGAGCGTATCGATGCTACGTCCCAGACTCCAGTTCACCACGGAGCCGAGCGTGTTGCCGATCGTGGCGACCGCAAGGAGCAGTGCCGGATCACCGCGACCCGATACGATCAGGCCGGCGAGCACCACCTCCGATGAGACCGGCAGAGCGCCGCCACCTCGGCCTATGCCCGCACGTCGACCATGCCCATCATGCCGAGTTGCTCATGCTCGAGGATGTGGCAGTGGTACATGCGCGGCCCCGGCCGGTCCTGGCGCAGCAAGAGCCGCACCGTCTCGCCGCGCGCGACGTTGACGGTGTCCTTCCAGGCCAGATACGCCGGCTTCGAGGCCCTGCCGTCGCGTTCGTGCTCGACCACCTGGAACTGCGTCCCATGCACATGGAATGGATGGTCCATGTCGGCCTTGTTGACGATCTCCCAAAGCTCGACCTCGCCTGCCTTGGCGACGATGTCGACGCGGTTCATATCAAAGGCGGCGCCGTTGATGAGGAACCCCATCTCCATGCCGCTGGCGTTCATGGCCATGGTTTCGGTGAACACGAAGCGCCGGCTGACGGCAGGAGCGCCGAGGAGCGCGATTGGCCGCAGCCTGTCGGGCAGTGGCGGGACCGGCTCGGCCGGCGTCTCCGAAACATTGACCGTGAAGAGCGTCAGGCCGGCATCGGCAGGACGTCCAGCACCCATCCAGCCGCGATCGTAGTCGAGCGTGTTTAATGTCGCGCGGCCGGGCTTCTCGAAGGAGACAATCAGTTCAAGCCGTTCCGCCGGGCTAAGCAGGATGTCGTCGGCTGCGACTGGCGCCTCCAGCAGACCGCCGTCCGTTCCGATGATCGTCATGGCCGCGCCATCGAAGGCGAGCCGCAAAAAGCGCGCGTTGGTCGCATTGTAGAAGCGGAAGCGCCGCTTCGTGCCGAAGGGGACCGTCAGTGCGGGATTCTTCTGTCCGTTGACCAGCACATGGTCACCGACGCGCCCGTTCATCAGGTCCGTCATCGTGTTGTCCGGCAAGGTGCCATCGGTCGCAAGCCGCAGATCGGTGAACACCAGCACGGTGTCGCCATAGGAGGTCGGGATCGGATCGACCTTCGGTTTGACGACGAACGCGCCGGCAAGGCCGCGATAGACCTGCTCGGCTGTCTTGCCGTGCGCATGTGGGTGATACCAGTAGGAGCCGGCACTGCCTTCCGGCAGGTCGAAGCTGTAGGTGCGATCGGTGCCCGTCGCGACGGGGTCCATCGGATTGCCGTCCTGGTCGGCGGGCACCGGCATGCCATGCCAGTGGATGGTGCTTGCCTCGTTCGCAATCCGGTTGGCGAAGGTGATCTCGACCCGGTCGCCCTCGACCGCCTCGATCAGCGGCCCGGGGCTGGTGCCGTTGTAGCCGAGGATCGGTGTTTCCAGCCCTTCGGCAAAACGCACGGTGGCGGACTGGGCCGTCAGCTTCGCCTTGAACAGGCCAGGCGTGCTGGCTTCGTTCGCCAGCAGGGGCAATTCGCGAAGTGCTTCTCCTTCTGGCAGGACAGCCGCGCCTTGCGGCGCGGAGCCCATGTCGTGGCCTGCGTGGCCGCCCATATCCATGCCGGGCATGTCGTCCATCTTCATCTGGGCGATGGCACGCTCACTCACAAGAATCGTTGCAAGACCCGCCGCCAGAAAACCGCGTCGATGCATCTGTTGTCTCCTCGATCAATCATTTCACGCTGCGATCGATCTTAAAGAGACCGCCGATGCCCGGCCGGGTCAATGCGACGTTTGGGCCGGCTGATCGGCCAATCAGGCGAGCTTGTCGTCTGGCACCCAGCCGGTCACCGGCTCGTCGGCGGCACCGTGGTCGGTGATGAAGATGTCTAGGGTCTTGTAGAGCTCGAGGGTGCGGACGCCGTCGGCCACGGTTGCAGACAACGGCAGGATCCGGAAGTTCTTGGCGTCGGCTGTGTTTTGTTTGATGGCCATGTAGTCGGCCACGGTCTTCGCACTCGTGTCGTCCAGTTTCTTGCGCAGCACGTAGATAGCGCGCCGCTTGGCATCGAAGACGATAATCCGGGAAATAGTGTCGCCGAAGAGCGCTCGTACCTTGTCCATGCCGAGTGCGTTGGCATCGGCGATGGCACTTTTGTCCAATGTCGATGGAAGCTCAATCTTCGTGATCTTCTCATAAGGGATCATTCGCGCAGGCCCGGTCAGAGCACCGTTGTCGGCGGTCATCCCTGGGGCGCCGGCGGCCTGCGCCGCGATTCGGAAGCTCTCATTGCTGAAATAGAACGCAATGACAGCACCGACCCAGGTCGCGAATACCGGCAAGACGGACGAGAACACGCCGATCACATACTTACCGTCGGTGTCCTTTGTGTTGACGGCGACGATTGCCGCAAGCGCGATCGCGGCAATCCCGCTTGTCCCGATGCCAATGACCAATGGCGCGATCCTCTGGCGCGTCACCACGTCATCGGCCACCGGGGCCGCCACATCCGTCGAACCGAGCGAGCCGAGGCCAAACCGCAAGATTGCAACCACTGCGAATGTCACCGCACAGATACCCGCTGCCGCCCAGGCCACATTGGTGTCCAGGCTCTGTACGCTGCGGAGGTAGAAAACGAGCAGCCCAATCGCAAGCGCGGCCCCAACGACGACCGGCAGTAGCCGGAAGAGCTTGTAAATATTGTCCATTGCGTCCTTCTTGGCGTTTGGGCCCTTGGGCGAGGCGTTGCGATCAGGTCACGGTCTCGGCCAGCCCGCATGCACGTGCGTTGCGTGGCCCGGTTTGCCCGGTCCCAACACTTCCGTTGCGCCCAGGTCCCGGCAGCGCTGCTGGAACGCGACGACATCCGGATGGACGGCACTTATGTGCTGGCCGTTGATGGTATTGATATCGGCTGTACAACCCGCATAGTGCCGTGAGTTGGTATTGTGGCTGCCGCCACAGAGCTCGGACACCGAAAAGGTGTAGTCTTCGGCGAGCGTCAGGAGGCCCCTCAACATGGCCGGGTCGAGGTTCACCGTGCCACCGGGTGCCGTCCCATAGGAACTACGGCTCGCTGCCCGACCCGCGGCCGTATCGACGATGTTCAAGTACGCCGTGGCATGATCATTTACGCCCGAAGCGTGGGCTCGGGCGAATTCGACCCGGTCGGAGTCGAGAATGCGCTGGGCGAGCGTAGCCGCAGTATCTGAAGACACTGCTGCCGCGGAAGCGATCGCGAGTCCGCCGAGCGGTTCGAGCTCACTCCACACCTCTTCATCACCCGCTGGCGTCCCCAAAAAGGGCACGACATCGACGGTGCCTACCGGCGGATGTGATGCATCGACTGGCGTACCGTTTGCAATATACGGCAGCATGGCGAGGTCCCAATTGCCCTTTGCCACCTCGCGCTGAAAATCCTTCGTCCGGTAGGCGCTGGGACGAACGTCCGGGTTCTGGTTGTTGGCCAGCCAGTCGTTGCGCACATCGACATACTGCTTGATCCAGGTTTTCTCATCACCGCCGGCGGCAGGGGGCTTCTCGGGAAAACGCGCGCGCAGCAGTTTCAGGATGCCGCCGCTATGGATGAAGGAGTCGTAGATCACCAGGGTCGAAAGGGCCAAAGTGAAGCCGTGCGAGCCTGCCCAGTCAAGTGCTGGTTGGAAGTAGCGACGATCGAAGAACGCGTCCTGCGCCTGCCGCATTGCCGGATCCTCGTTGCCGGCGCGCCGGAGCAGATCCTTAAAACTGGCGTCGTCAACCAACGCCACAATGCCAATGCGATCGACATAAGAAGCGAGGGCCGCGGAAAACGTGCCGCCCTCTTCCACGTACATCTGAACCAGTTCCTTGAGATTGCCGTACTCGGTCGTCTGCGAGCGGCCAAATGTGATCTGTCGGATGCCGTGAGGGCCATCGTGATAGATGCTGATGGCGCCGTACCTTCCTTCCACCGTGCCAGTCTCATAGACGTTGATCACACGCTCGCAGATGAGCTTCTGGGTAGCGGTCAACATTGGGTAGCCTCCCTCGTCTCGGCTCAGCCGCCGGTGTGCCAGGCAATCACCAGCGAACCGCCGGTGAGCGCGCTCACCACTTCGGTGACGTAGCGGTTCTCAACCACAAGGCATCCGTCACTGCGGCCGATGCGACCAGTTTGCTGGATGAACTGCGGGGAAACGTAGTCGGCGCCATGCACCACCACAGCTCGTGCCCGGGCGTGTGAGTTGGTGGGTTCAAGCCCGTCGAGCCGCATCGAGTAACCATGCTTGCCTTCGTACGTTTCGGCGCAGCTATAGACCCCGAGCGACGTGCAGTTCGATCCGACAACATTCGAGAAGACGTTGGCGTAGCCGTCGTCCGTCGGCCCCTCCGAGCCTTTGCCGTGGGCGCAGAGATAGGCCTGTACCGTCTCGTTCCTCACGTCGAAGACGAAGAGCCGCGGTTCGCTGGATCTGAGGTTGAAATTGGCAATCGCCCAGTAGCGGGCGGAGTTGGGGGCGCCCCGCTTATTGCGGAATTTGATGAGTGCATCCATCGGCTCGGCGAGGAAGTTCCCTGCTGCCAGCGAACGCAATACGGCCTCTTCTTCCTCCCGGTCGATGAGCCCGGCCGCAGCAGCAGGCGCCGCCATCGCCACCATCGCAAGGTCAGCCGCACCGCGCACAGCCATCATTGGCGCGTTGCCGAACGCATCAACCGAAGTCACGTCGCGGCAGATCGATACGCCTCCGACAGCGTCGTTCTTGATGATGTGCTGCACCATACAATAACCACGCTGCGGGATGTCCGGCACATTGCTGCCAGACTTCCAGTAACGCTTGGTCTTGAGCTGCCAATAAAGCTGGTCGCCGGTTAGATTGCAGTTGCTGCCCACATAGACGCCGCTGGTGTAGCCTGCGGCTTCCACTTCCTTGAACCAAGCATTGCAGTACGCGATGACGTCGTCCGCCGCTGCCTTGTTGTCGACTTCCTCGAGATCCACCCACACACTCGATCCGACCGGCAGGCCGACGGATTGCGCATGTGCTGCAGCGTTTCGCCCATAGGCGATCCCGAGTTCCTCTGAGGGGTCCCAGCCGGACTTTGCGACGTGCTGCACCGCCATCAACCCGAGGTCGGCATCGAGGATCACGTCGAGCTCGTCGGCCGTCAGGTCGGTGTCCGGCGGCGTTGATTTTCGCGAAAGATAACGGATGGCAAAGCGAAACCCCGCTTGGCGCAGTGCCTTTGCTGTTCCAGCTGTCAGTTTTTCAGAAGCATCAAACCCATGCGTTCCGGAAGTGGCCGGATCAATACTTGTTGCCCCACTCATGGCTCTTTCTTTCAGCGACTGACAAAGAACCATTGTTATTCAGGTAATTCGTGCCCTGATCGGGCTGCCTTGCCACCTACACTCGGTACTCATGTCATTGGCTGGCACTGCGTTCGAGCGATCGACGCCATATGGGATGGCAAGATCTCGGCGCGACCCCTCGGGAATCTTGGCGATCGAAATGCGGCTATGGGCCGAGCTCGATCAATCTCTCCTGCCTTTTGCTGCTTTCCATGAAGGGAATTTGCTTCCCGTGGCGAACGAGCAGGGTGTGATCGATTCCAAGGATCTTTCGGACGCTGGCAAGCGCGGCCTCATTCACCTCGATGTATGCGACGATGTACCATTCGCCGTTTTCCTCCCGAGCCATGCCCAGCGGTTCGGCCCGCCACTTCAGAGCTCCATGGTGCGGCATGAAGTACGTTTCCTGGACGCCGCCGACCGCGCTGAGGCCCTCGTCGAGCGCGTATTCCATGACCGCGCAGCACAGCTGTGTGAGTGTGCCTCTCAACCCAGTCGAGCGTTTCTCAGGAATGACGAAGGTGCGTGTCCATTCGGCCCAATCGGGGCGTCTCGGGACGCCCGATTTTTCGCACAGATGAGAAAAGACCTCCGAAACCATGTGCGGCTCGCTCGTTGGGATTAGTCGAGCCGAGGTCACTACACGACCGTCTTCGATACCTAACAGGTAGGTAGCCGCGTCCGTATCGAATTGATCTAGCTCGCGCCCATCCGGGCTCGAAGGGCGCCAACGTTTTTGATGCACGAAAAAGTCATGCCGTCGGCGCAAAAATTCGTCGAATTCGTTTTCGTAAAGATGCTTGTTGTGCGCATTGACGACATGAGCTGCTATCATCGCACCCACTTGAGATGCCAAACTCCGTCGCTTCCCCGGCCACCCGTAGAGACCCTTCGGTATCAGACCATTTGGCAGGGACGTCAGCCCAAAGAAACGGCTTCAGGGTCTTTGCAGAATAGATGCAGACCCCGTCGACGGCAGCGTGCTCGGCTTCGACATAACGTTCAAACCAGCCCGCGGGCCAGCCATTCGGTTCAACCATCGGCGCCAACTTCTGCCCACCGAGGGGAACACCACTCAGGATGAGATGTTCGAAGCCAAGGTTTTTGACCGTATCAAGGAGGTCGTCAAGCAGCGGCGCGGTACCCGTGTGCTTTCTGCAGCGTTCGACAAAGTCAAACACGTCTGAATCGATCATACCAGAGACCCCCGTCCCTATGTCACCCACAAGTATAAGCCAATTCAGAGGCTTCGAGTATCCCGCACGTAGAATTATTCCTCTCTGGCAAGAAAATTCCTGCAGTCTTCACTCTTCAGAATTGTGTTCGGGAGCTCAGTCGCAAGGATCCGACATTTTTCCTTTAGGCGTTGTGTCGTTGCGAGCATCATGATCGCCTCAAATTGGCGTACACAAAGTTCTTGCGCGGAATTCGCTGTTTTCTGCTTGCTACGAGAAAATATCAGACGGAGACAGTTTCACCACAACTGATCAGATCAACAAGAAAAATCAAAGACTTGAGGCGTACCCGCCGGCAATGAAAAACCCACCACGGCGAGCCATGGCAGGCTTTTCCATGATGCGTATCCGATCCGTGTACGCCTCAGCCGACCCGCACGACAAAATGCTTCGTCACCGGCTCGATGATCTTCCAGGTTCCCTTGAAATCGGCTTCCACCACGAAGGCATCGCCGGGGCCGACTTCGACCGGTGCGCCGCCGTCGGGGGTGATGATGATGCGGCCGGCGATCATGTGCACGAACTCGTAGTCGGTATAGGTCGCATGGTAGGTGCCGGGCGTCGCCCGCCATGTCCCCGACATCACCTTGCCATCCTCGGTCGTGTGCTGAACCGCGGTTTGCATGGTCGGCTTGCCCTCGACCACGACCCAGCCAGCGAGATCGCCGGCGTCCGCGTTTTCGACGGCGCCGAATTTGAGGATCGTCTTGCATGTCATGGCTCGGGCTCCGTTTGATGGGTCGTCGTTCAGGCGTCAGGTGCCTGGACGGTCAGATAGCCGATGCCCCAGCCGCGGGCAATGCCGCCGCCACCACGCGTGGCATGCCCGCGCATTCCGGTTCGACGGGCGAGCGCTAAGGTTTGTGCCGTGCCGAGACAAGCTCGGCCTTGCGCCGCGCCGTCTCCAGCCCGAGGCCGATGAAAGCCCGCGCGTGCCGGGCGAGCGCCATGTTGTCAGTCCAGAGATTGCGCCAGATGGCGGTTTTCTTCGACAGGTTCTCGTCGACGATTTCCGACGAGAAGGATTCGAAGCTGATGTCGTCGGCATAGCCGACGGCCGCCAGCGCGTCGAAGATCGCGGCGAAGTCGATATTGCCGGTGCCGAGGAAACCGCGATGGCTTTCGCCGATATGGACGTAGCCGATCTTGTCAGCCGCGTGGCGGATGGCCAGCCCGACATCGGCCTCCTCGACGTTCATGTGGAAGGTGTCGAGATGCAGGAAGATGTTGTCCGAGCCGGTGTCCTCGATGAAGGCCAATCCTTGCGCGGCGGTGTTGAGCAGATTGCTTTCGAAGCGGTTGACGATCTCGAGGTTGAGCGTGACACCGGCCGCCTTGGCCGTCTCTGCGATCTTGGCAAGGGTGCCTGCGCTGCGGTTCCATTGATCGCGCGTCGGCGCCTGTGTCTGCAAGCCGTGAGCCGTGCTGAGGATGCCGCCAACCTTCTGGCCGCCAAGATCGCGCGTCAGCGCGATGGTGTCGTTGAGGATGTCCACCCCGCGCGCGGCAATCGCCTTGTCGGCGCTCGATATGTCGCCTTCGGCCGGCAGTCCGATGCTGATGGCCACGCCGAGCTTGAGATCGGCGATACGCCTGGCGAGCCCGCTTATGTCGACATCGGCAGGATCGAGATAGGAGAATTCGATCAGGTCGAAACCGGCCTCTTTGGTGTTGGCCAGCGTCCGTTCGAGGTCGCCCTGTGCCGAGCTCGCCGACCAGACGAAAGAATGGATTCCGATGCGCGACATGGATCGTCTCCGGTTTGCGGCAATGAGGATGGGCGCGGCCGGGTCAACCCGGCCGCGCCCATGTCGAAGCGATCAGCGGGCTGCGGTCCAGCCCTTGTAGTCCTTCAGGTTCTCGGCCGTGATCAGCTTGGGGTCGAGCAGCACGGTCGGCTCCGCCGGCTTCTTGCCGGCAAGCAATTCAGCCGCCATCGTCAGCGATTGGCCAGCCATCACGTAAGGGTCTTGCGAGGCCGAAGCCTTGATCATCGAAGTCCCGGAAGCAAATTCCTTCTCGATATCGGGTGCGCCATCGACGGCGGTGAAGATGAACTCCGAGCGGTTGAGCTGCTTGGCCGCAAGCTGGGCGCCGATCGCCGTCGGATCGTTGATGGCAAACACCGCGTCGATCTTGTCGAAGCGGGTGAGCAGCGACTGGAACACTTTCAGGCCGCCGTCGCGCGAGCCTTCGGCGTTCTGGTCGTCGGAAAGGATCTTGATGTCGGGGTGCTGGGCCAGCACGTTCTTGCAGCCCTTCACCCGCTCCAGGATCGACGAGGACGCCGGACCGTTGAGGATGACGTAGTCGCCCTTGCCGCTGGTGTGGTCGACGAGATACTGGCAGGCCTCTTCGCCCGCCTTGACGTTATTGGTCATGACCGTGACATCGGCGCCCGGCGCCGAGACGTCGAAGGCGGCAACGACGACACCCGCCGCTTGCGCCTTCTTCACCGCCGGCGCGATGGCCTTGGCATCGACCGCATTGAGCATGATCACGTCGACGCCGGCGGCGATGAACGAATCGACCTGCGAGACCTGCTTGTTGAGGTCGTAGTCGGCCGACACCGACGTCACCTCGACCTTCGGATTGATCTTCTTGGCCGCGTCCTCGATGCCCTTGATGGTGGCGACGAAGAAGGGATTGCCGAGCAGGCCGACCGAGATGCCGACCTTGTTCAGGTCCTTGGCCGATGCCGGCGCGATGGCGAGCGACGCGAGTGCGGCGCCGCAGAGCAGTTTGGCGATGATCTTCATTAGCTTGCTTCCTCCAATTGCCCCGCGCCTCTCACGGTGCGTTACACAAGCCGGACGTTGATGCCGGCGACCAGGTCACTCACGTTCTTACTCCGGCTTGGAGCCGGTAGCGGTCGAGGGCGACCGCCACGATGATGACCAATCCCTTGATGATGTACTGCCAGATGTCCGAAACGCCGGCCAAGATGAGCCCGTTGGACAGAACCGCGATGATCAGACCGCCGATCAGCGTGCCCCAGATCGAGCCGACACCGCCGACAAAGCTGGTGCCGCCGAGGATGACCGCGGCAATGGCATCGAGTTCATAGGACTGCCCGAGCTGCAGCCCGTTGGCGGCGTAGAGCCGGGCTGCCGACATGGCGCCGCCGAGGCCGGCCAACATACCGGAAACGCCATAGACGAAGAGCAGCACCAGCGGCACCTTGATGCCGGTCAGCCGCGCGGCTTCGGCATTGCCGCCGACGGCGTAGATCCAGGTGCCGAGCACGCTGCGCTTGAGCACCAGCCACGACAGCACCACAACCGACAGCGCGATGATGACCAGCCAGGGTATGCCGAACAGCGACCCGTTGCCGATGAAGTCGAACGGCAGGTCCGAGTTGAACACTGTCGTGTCTTGGCCGAGCAGGCGGGCGATGCCGCGCACGGCCGTCAGCGAACCCAGCGTCACGATGAAGGGCGGCAGCCTGATGTAGGCGATGAGCAGCCCATTGATGAGGCCGAAACCGAGGCCGACCAGAATGGCCGCCGGCACGCCGAGCAATCCCCAGTCCGGCACCAGCGACACCATCACCGCCACCATGGCCGAAGCGGCGAGGATGGCGCCGACGGACAGGTCGATGCCGCCGGTCAGGATGACGAAGGTCATGCCGGCCGCCAGCACGATGTTGATCGACGACTGCTGGGTGACGATCAACAGGTTGGTCTCGGTCATGAAGCGCGGATTCATGAACTGGAAGCCGGCGGCAAGCAGGATCAGCACCGGCAGCATGCCAAGGGCGGCAAAGGCGCCGCGCAACCGCCGGCTCGTGCCGGTGGCCTGGTCGCCTGCGCTGATCCCGATCGACTTGTCGGTCATTGCTGGGCCGCTCCCGTGGCAAGTTCCATGATTTTCTCCTGGCTGAGCGGCTGGCCTTCGGATGCCGTCACCTCGCCGGCAATGGTGCCGTCGCGCATCACCAGCACGCGGTCGGCAACGCCGATCACCTCCGGCAGTTCGCTGGAGATCATCAGGATGGCGATGCCCTTGTTGGCCAGATTGTCGATCAGCCGGTAGATTTCCGACTTCGCCCCGACATCGACACCACGGGTCGGCTCGTCGAGGATGACGACCTTCGGCTCGGTTTCCAGAAGGCGGGCGAGCAGCACCTTCTGCTGGTTGCCGCCCGACAGCGAACCGGCATTGGCCTGCGCCGATCTGGTGCGGATCGAGAGATCGGCAATGGCTTTTGCCGCGCGCTTTTCGGCAGCGGAAAAATCGCGCAAGCCGCCTGTCCGCGCGTCCCTCGCCAGCACGCCCATGCTGATGTTGTCGGAAATCGACATGTCGAGGAACAGGCCGAGCTCCTTGCGGTCCTCGGTGAGGTAGGCGATGCCGGCATCCAGCGCCTGCCGCGGCGAGGCGATGGCTATCGGCTTGCCGTCGAATTCCAGCGTGCCCGATATGCGTCTGTCGGCACCGAAGATCAGCCGCGCAAGCTCGGTGCGGCCAGAGCCGACCAAGCCCGCCAGCGCCAGAACCTCGCCCTTGTGCAGGTCGAAAGAACAGTTCTTCAGCAGGCGACCGTCGGACATGCCGCGCACCGACAGTGCCACCGCGCGCTTCTGATCCGGCGGCCGGTGATCCTTCTTGTAGAAGGCGGATAGGTCACGGCCGACCATCATCGACATGAGACGCGAGGCGTTGAGCTCAGCGCGCTCGAGGGTGCCGACATAGCCGCTGTCGCGCAGCACGCTGACGCGGTCGGCAAGCTGGTAGATCTCTTCCATGCGGTGGCTGATGTAGATGATGGCGATGCCCTGCGACTTCAGTGTCGCGATGACCTCGAACAGCCGGTCGGTCTCGCGCGAGGTCAGCGATGTGGTCGGCTCGTCCATGACAATGATGCGGGCGCTGGTCGACAGCGCGCGGGCGATCTCGACCAACTGGCGTTCGCCGAGCGACAGGCTGGAGACCGCGGCGCGAGCCGGGAAGGAGACGCCGAGCCGCTTGATGATCTCGTTGGCGCGCCGGGTGCACTGGGCGCGGTCGACGATGCCGAACCGTCGCGGCTCGTTGCCAAGGAAGATGTTCTGCGCCACCGTCAAATTGGGCGCAAGCGACAGCTCCTGATAGATGACGGCAATGCCGCTGGCGCGCGCCTTGATCGGATCACCGGTCACGGCGGGCACACCATCGATCAGGATCTCGCCACCCGGATCAGGCCGATAGGCGCCAGACAGCACCTTCATCAGCGTCGATTTGCCGGCGCCGTTTTCGCCCATCAGTGCGTGCAACTCGCCAGCATGGACGCTGAGCGAGACATCCTGCAAGGCTCGGATCGCGCCGAACGTCTTGGAGATGTGCCGCATTTCCAGCACCGGTCGGCGCGCCACCTCCGTCCTGGCCGTTGCGGTCATCGTGCGCCACCCGCTGCCGCGCCGGTGATGGCAGGACCGGCGACGAGATCGCGCCAGCCGTCGCGATAGCCGGCTAACCCGGTCAGACGCGAAGCGCGCACCGGCTCCGGCGCCTCGGCGGCAAATTCGCGCCCAACGCTCTCGAAGGCGAGCGCCGCGGCACCTGTGGCGCTGCCCTCCTGCGTGGCGCCCTGCAGGAAGGCCTGGCCGGGACGCAGCTGCGCCAGCAGCCCGGCCAGCAGGCCGCCGCTGTTCAGCCCGCCATCGACGATCACGGTGTTGTTCGAATGGATGAGGTCGAGCGATAGATCGACCATCACGGCGACATAGAGCAGCGCCACGGCCGCCCGTTCCTCGGCATCGGGCGTGCGCCCGGTCAGCCGGCCGGAATGACCTGAAATCGGCCCGCCAGGTGCGAAACTGGGCAGCGCCATGATGCCCGCATTGATCACCCGCTGTATCGAAGACAGGCCGATCGCGCCTTGCCAGCCGGCGCTGATGACAGCGAATTCGCGCCCGCCCATGAAGCGGATGGTGGGTACAGGGCCGCCGTCGACATCGACATTGACCAGCATATCGCGATCCCGGTCGAGCGCGTCGAGCGGGCAGTCGGGATTGAGCACAATGACCCAGGTGCCGGTCGAAACGACGGTGAGCGGGCCGAGCCCTTGCCGGCGATAGGCATACAGCGCCGCATTCGAGTCATGGACGCCGTTGTGGATGGCGATCGGCCCCACCGCACCGCCGAGGCGCCGCTCGCCGATCACAGTGCCGGCGCGCTCCAAGGCGGGCATCCGACCGCGCCACCCCTGCGCATCGACTAACGAGGAGAAATCCTGGCTGCGTGGCGCCCACAGATGCGAGTGGCAGCCGAGATAGGACACCTCCGACACCGCCCGGCCACCAAAACGCCAGCTCCAGTATTGCGGATAGCCGAGGATCGATATCGACGCTGCGAACGCCCCAGGATCGACCTCCTGCAGCCACATCATGTGGCGGCCGTAGTTGAAGCCGAGCGGCAGGCGCGGCGAGAAGGTCTCGGCAAAATCCGGAATGCGGCGATCGATTTGGGCGGCAATCTCGGCCGGCGGCTCTTGCTCGTAGTCGAGGATCGGGTGCGTCAGGGCGGCGTCGTCGATCAAGGCGAAGGTGCAGCCGTGGCCGGACACCATCAGCCCCTCGACGTCATGGCTGTCGACCGCATCGGCAACGGCACTGAGCGCCCAATCGTGGAGCGCTGCCTCGTCGAGCACGCTGAAGCCGCTTTGGCGCACCCATTTCGGTTGCGTACGGCGCTCGTCGAGAACGCGCCCGTCATGGCCGATGACGAACAGCTTCGAATTGGTCTTGCCGAAATCGAGGACGGCGATCTTCACGGGATGGCTCCCGAGGAAGGCGCGATGCGCACCATGACGCCGGCGTCCTCCAGCATGCGCGCGTCGGTGTCCGAGAGGCCATCATCGGTAACCAGCGTACCGATGCGGGAAAGCGGCAGCGCGACGTTGCGCGCGTGGATCGACAGTTTGCGGCTGTCGGCCAGCACCACGATCTGGTCGGCGCACAGGCTGAGGTCGGCTATCGAGCGCACCAGCAGCGGATGCGATTCCAGCACGCCTTCCTGGCCGAGGCCTTGCGCGCCGACAAAGAATTTCGAGGCATAGAAGGGTATGGGCTGCGTGAACGAATGGATGATGCCGGGCTCGCGATGCAGGTCGCCGCCGGCAACCGTCAGGCTGCAATGGCCATGATCGCTCAGATAGGCCACCAGCGGCATCGAGTTGGTGTAGAGGCGGATGTTGCGCTCGGCGAGCCTGACGCCAAGATGGAAGCAGGTCGAACCGCCATGGACGATAACCGCATCGCCGTCGCGCACCATGGTCGCCGCGACATTGGCGATCTGCCGCTTGGCCTCGACCGCGAGGTCGCGGTTCTCGTCATAGGGCCGGGCATAGGCAATGCCCTGCAGAGCCCCATCGAGCGCCGAAATGCCGCCATAAACCTTCCGCGCTTCGCCGGCTTCATCGATCCTGTCGATGTCGCGCCTGACCGTTGCCGCCGAAACGCCGAGCCGCTCCTGCAGCTCGCGCACCGAGGCGAAGGGCCGATCCCGCAAGAGGTCGACGATCTGACGCTGGCGGCCGGAGTCGCTCAACTGTTTCCTCCCGAATGCCATTTTTCCATGGCAGTTGGCGCAACTTACTCAACATCAGTCAGATTGCAAAGCATGTTTTGATGATAGTAGATCACAGTTGACGTAGATCACTCGTATCTGCGATATCAGCGCCAACATCGATCACGGCGACCGGATTTCGTGCGAGAAACGGCCGGGCCGTTGGAGGAATGCACCATGGCGACCCAAGCTGATGCACAGGAGCTGGCTGCCCTGCGGGCGCTTTCGGCCAGCATCGGGCAGAACCCGCATCTGACCCAGGCGGCGGGCGGCAACACCTCGCTGAAAGCCGGCGACACGCTATGGATCAAGGCCTCCGGCACCTGGCTGAAGGATGCGCTCTCCGATGACATCATGGTGCCGGTGGCGATGGCGCCGCTGCTCACGGCCGTCGAACAGCGCGACCGCGCCGCCGACCAGCCGCAGGGTTTCACCATTGCGGCAATCAACCCACGCGGCTTGCGCCCATCGATCGAGACCACGGTGCACGCCTTGATGCCGCAGCGCGTGGTTGTGCATGTCCACTGCGTCGACACCATCTCGCTTGCCGTGCAGGCCGATGGCGAGGCGGAGGTCGCCACGCGGCTCGAAGGGATCGAATGGGCCTATGTGCCCTATTTCAGGCCGGGCCTGCCACTCGCGCGCGGCATTGCCGAGAAACTTCGGCCTGGTGTCGACGTGCTGGTCCTTGGCAATCACGGGCTGGTCATCGCCGCCGAAACCGTTGCGGAGGCGGAGCTTCTGCTGCGCCGCGTCAGATCGCTGCTGGCCCGGCCGGCGCGCGCGGCTGCCGCGCCCGACATTGCAGCCTTGACCGTGCTTGCCGGCGACAGCTTCTACCGACTGCCGGCGGATGCCGAGGCGCATGCGGTTGCGCTCGATCCGCAAAGCCGTCGCATGGCGGAGGCCGGCAGCCTCTATCCGGACCACGTCATCTTCCTCGGCCAGGGCTCCGCCGTGGCGAGGCCAGGCGAGGACGCAACTGATATCATTGCGCGGCTGGGCGCGGCGCCGGCGGCGATCTTGTTTCCCGGGCTTGGCGTGCTGATGCGCGGCGACGCCAGCGCAGGCGCCGACGCCATGCAACGCTGCCTCGCCGACGTGACGGCGCGGATCGACACGGCGGCGCGGCTGCACTATCTCACCGCCGCGGAGAATGATGAACTGGTCAACTGGGACGCCGAGCAGTATCGCCAGAAGCTCAATGCAGCCAGCCGCTGACAAGCCACTTGCCATAGGCATCGACATCGGCACGTCCGGTGCGCGCGCCGTCGCCATGCGCCCGGATTTCTCCATGGCCGCGCATTCTGCCGTCCCAATCGACAGGTTTGGACAGAACGCCCGTGATCCAGCAGGGTGGTGGTCGGCGGTCGGCGCGGCGCTGACGGAACTGCTTTCGCGCATCGAACGCGCAACGGTCCGGTCGATCGCCGTTGACGGCACTTCGGGCACAATGCTGCCGGTCGACGGCGCTGGCCGGCCGCTGGCCGAGCCGCTGATGTACAACGACACGGTCGCCGACGACACCATTCTGGCCGCGATCGCTCACAGGGCGCCGGCGACGAGCGCGGCACTTGGGGTGACGTCCGGCCTCGCCAAGGCGCTGCGGTTCCAACACCTGCCCGGCGTTGCCAGGCTGCTGCATCAGGCCGATTGGATTTCGGCAAAATTCTCCGGCCGCTTCGACCTCAGCGACGAGAACAATGCCCTGAAGACAGGCTACGACATCGAGGCCCGCCGCTGGCCGGACTGGATCGCGGCGACCGGACTGCGCATGGAATTGCTGCCGCGCGTCGTCGAACCAGGCGATGTCACCGGCACGCTCACCGCGGCCGCCGCGGACCTGTTCGGCCTGCCGCGCGATGTGATCGTGGTCGCCGGCACAACGGACGGCTGCGCCTCGTTTCTGGCGACCGGCGCTGAGGCCATCGGCGACGGCGTCACCGCGCTGGGGTCGTCGCTGACCGTCAAGATCTTGTCCGACCGGCCGATCTCGGAGCCACGTTTCGGCATCTACAGCCATCGGCTCGGCAACGCCTGGCTGGCTGGAGGGGCATCGAATTCCGGCGGCAAGGTGCTGGCCCGGCATTTCCCGCTCGCACGCATCATCGAACTCAGTGCAGCAATCGACCCGACGACGGAAACCGGTCTCGACTACTATCCGCTCAGCACGGCCGGCGAACGTTTCCCAATCGCCGATCCGGCGCTACGGCCTCGGCTTGCACCACGGCCGGCGGATGACGCCGACTATCTGAAAGCGATGTTCGAAGGCATCGCCGCCATCGAAGCGCTCGGCTATCACAGGCTTGCCGAACTTGGCGCGCCGGCGCTGACATCGGTCAGGAGCGTTGGTGGCGGCGCGGCAAACCCGGCCTGGACGGAGATCCGGCAGCGCAGGCTCGGGGTCCGTTTCTTGCCCGCACTGTCCGATGAGGCTGCCGCCGGCACGGCGCGGCTGGCTTTGATGGGCGCAGGCAAAGCGGGGCTGTTATGAGCACGGAAAGGGTCGAACGCCTCGACGGCATCGGGCCGCTGGCGGAGCGCTATGAGATCTTCCTGCTCGACCAGTTCGGCGTACTGCATGACGGCTCGGCCCCCTATCCAGGTGCGGTGGATGCCTTGTCGGCGCTGAAGTGCGCCGGCAAGACCGTGGTGCTGATTTCCAATTCCGGCAAGCGCGCCAGGCCTAACGAGGACCGCCTGCTGAAGCTCGGCTTCGCAGCCGGAAGCTGGGACCACTTCGTCTCCTCCGGCGAGGTGGCGTGGCGATCCTTCCGGGAGATGGCGGCGACCGCGGCCTTGCGGCCCGGCACGAACTGCTTGCTGATCAGCCGCGACAACGACCGCTCGGCGATAGAGGGTCTGCCTTTTGTGCTGACCGGGGCCGGCGACGAGGCCGAACTGGTGCTGATCTCGGCCAGCGAGGGTGACCGCTACGACCTCGACCACTACCGCAGGCTGCTTGCCCCGGCAGCGGCGCGGCAGGTGCCATGCTTCTGCACCAATCCAGACACCATCATGCTGACGGCCATCGGCCCCCGCTTCGGCGCCGGCCGGCTGGCGGACCTTTATGAGAGCCTGGGCGGCAGCGTCACCCGCATCGGCAAGCCCTATCCGGCGATTTTCGACGCAGCCCTCGCACTGGCCGGCAAGCCGGACCGGAGCACCGTGGTCTGCGTCGGCGACAGTGTCGAACACGACATATCAGGCGGCAATAGTGCTGGCGTCGCCACGGCGTTAGTGCTGAGTGGAATACTGGCGGACACACCCGATCTCACCGCTGTTTTTGACGAACACAGAGCCTGGCCGGACTACATCACGAATTCCTTCAGTTTTCGCTGACCGCCTCGAGCATGCGCCGCGCGCTTTCCTCGTCGGTGATCAGGATCGTCGGCGCGATCAGGTTCATGGCGCCGAGCAGCGCCTCGGTCTTCTCCGCACCGCCGGAGGTGAGGATGCGGATCGGTGCCTTGCGCAGACGGTCGACATCCACCGACATCACGTGGCTGTTGACGGGATGGTCGACCAGATCGCCATTACGGTCGAAGAAATGGAACAGAAGGTCGCCAACGGCGCCACGTGCAAGCAGGGCCTCCCGATCCGCTTCCTTGAGAAAGCCGCCGCGAGAGAAGGTGGTGGCCGAGGCGATGCCGCCGACGCTCAGCAGGACGGCATCGAGCACGTTGGCCATTTCAAAAACCTCCTGCAGGCCGCAGCGCTCGACCAGCGCGATCTTGGTCTCGACGCTGTCGACGACGGCCGGCGTCGGGATCAGATAGCCGTCGCCCTGGAAGATTTGGGCGAAGCGCCAGGCGAACTCGGCCGGGTTGTAGCGTCGCACGACGCCGACGCCGCCGAGCAGCGAAATGACCTTGAAGTCGGTGAGCGACTTGGCGCTGATGAAGGGCAGGCTTGAGAACAGCGTCCTGCCCCAGCCGACGCCGACACGCATGCCGGATTTCATCGTATCAGACAGGAAGCTGCCGGTCTTGGCACTGATTGCCGGTATCGGATCTGCGTCGGGCGTGGAAAGCGGCGCCACCAGCGCCTGTTGCAGCCCGAAGGTCTTTTCCAGCGCGCGCTCCAGCCGCACGATTTCCGACAATTCGCTTTCGATGCTGATCTTCACCTCGTTGCGAGAGCGGGCATCGGCCAGCATGCGCACGATGGTGACGCGGCCGACGCCAAGCACGTCGGCGATCTCGTTCTGCGTCATCTGCTCGACGAAATACATCCAGGCGGCGCGAATCCTGAGGCGATCCGTCCGGCTTTCGCCAGCGGCCTGCTCGTGCGTCTCGTTTCCACCTCGACCGTCGTCGGTTGCGCTCTGTCGTCGCCTGCCCAAATCCATTCCTCCCCCGACGGCGATGGACGAGCGCGCCGTCGCCGATTCTGCATGCTGGTCTAGTATCGCCTATTGATCTACCAATCGATAGGAACAATGTAGAGGTGGCGGCTAGGCCCCTGCTGGCGGCCGTCCGCAGCAATTTCGAGGCGATTGGCGATGCTCCGACAAATCTCCGAAGATGTCCGCGTCAACCTGAAGGACCGGTTGCGGGAAGTCCGCGATATCATCCGCCAGAGCCGCCATGACGGCGGCGACACCAGTGTCGTGCGCGAAGCAACCAGCCATCTGCCGCCGTTTCCGGGCAAGGGCATCGAAGACCTGCTCAGCCATGCCGCAAGTGCCGTCGACGAAGCGCTGTCGATCGCCGAATCCTTTATCCCGCACGAGCGCCCGATAAAGGTGGACGGCACGACCGTGAAAGGCCTCGGCACCTATTTCCCGGCCGGAAGCGAGGATCGCCAGCTGAGCGCGGAGCGCCTGTTCCGGCGCGACATGTATTATCTGACCAAGGCGGTGCTTGCCGGGCTGAAGATCGACAATGCCCGCATCCACGAAGCCGATTTTGCCGCCGTCCATGCCACGATGCGCAAGCGGCATGGCGATCTGCTGGCCGCCCTGGTCGCGCCGGGTACCGGACTGCAAGCAATCGCGGCCACCTGCGCGGCGCTGCTGGTCGAGTTGCTCAGCCAGCGTCCGGTGCGCTTTGGCGAAGCCGCGCCGGAAACGGCCGGGGAGCGCGCGCTCGACATAAGCTGCCTGGCGCCGGTGGTTCTGGCCTGCGGCCTGGCGACAACCGGCCGTGACGGCGCGCCGGAGCCCGACATGCTGGAGATCGCGATCCTGGCTGCCGACATCCGCCACGACCGCATCGCGCAGGCCTGCGCCAAGGCAAGCCCGGTCGATGAATTGACACCAGTCTTCGCCACCTTGCTTGCGCATTTGCCGTAACTGTTCGGAATTCGGCTAGGCGGCGCCTTCCCCCGCCATGGACATGATCGTCTTCTTGGCGCGCTGGATCGAGGCCGGGCTCATCGAGAGCTCGGTCAGCCCCATCTCCACGAACGTCGCAATGAGATCGGGCCGGCCGGCCGCTTCGCCGCACATGCCGACCATGATGCCGGCGGCGACGCCAGCTTTGGCCGTCATTTCGATCGCCGACATGACGGCCGGATTGGTGACATCGTTGAGCTTCGCCACCGTCGGGTTGAGCCGGTCGGCGGCCATGATGTACTGGGTCAGGTCGTTGGTGCCGATCGAGAAGAACGCCACCTCCTGGGCCAGCGCCGGTGCGATCAGGACGGCGGCCGGGGTCTCGATCATCACGCCGAGGTCGAACATCGCATGCGGCACGCCTTCGGCTTTCAGCTCGGCCGCGCATTCCTCGACCAGAACCCGCGTCTGCCTGACCTCGCCGATGTCGGAGACCATCGGCAGCATCACCTTGATGTTGCCGTGGACGGCCGCCCGCAGCAGCGCGCGCAGCTGGCGCTTGAAGATGTCGGGCCGGTCGAGACACATGCGGATGCCGCGCCAGCCAAGGAAGGGGTTTTCCTCGTCGGGAAATTCGATGCCGGCGATCGGCTTGTCGCCGCCGATGTCGAGCGTGCGCACGATGACCGGATAGGGCGCGAAGGCCTTGGCCAGTGCGGCGTAGGTTTCGGCCTGCATGTCCTCCGAGGGGAGATGCATATGGCGCATGAACAGGAGCTCGGTGCGGAACAGGCCGACGCCCATCGCACCGGCCTCCTGCGCCGCCTCGATTTCCTCCAGCGAGCCGATATTGGCTGCGACTTCGATAACTTTGCCATTGGCGAGCTTAGGCGTCACCGTCTTGAAGACGGTCAGCCCGGCGCGCTCCTTTGCCGCCGCTTCGACACGGCCGGCGAAGTCGGCGCGGGTCGCCGCATCGGGATCGACGATCACGCGGCCGCTGTTGCCATCGAGCGCCACCTCGCGCGCATTGCGCAAGGCATTGACCTGGTCGCCGAGACCGAGGACCGCCGGAATGCCATGCGAGCGGGCGATGATGGCGATGTGCGAGGTGGCGCCGCCATGGCCGCACACCACACCGCCGATGCGCTTCAGCGGCGCGCGCGCCAGATCCCAGGCGCCGATGTCGTCGGCGATCAGGACGGCGCCCTCGGGGATGGTTTCGAGGCTGACGTCGTCTTGCCCGAGCAGCACCAGACAGATCTGCCGCCCGACCGCATGGACGTCATCCGCCCGCGCATTGAGATAGTGGTCGTCAACCGCGCCGAAATCGGCGGCGATGGTAGAGGCTGCGGTGATGACGGCTGAAATGGCATCGTTGCCGCCCTTGATCAGGCCCTCGGCCTCGCCGGTCAGGCTGTCGTCTGCTGCGATGTCCCTGAGTGCGGCGATGATGCCGCGGTCGCCGGCCGACAGAGCGTCCTGCGCCAATGCCCGGTCCATGCGCGCCTGGACGGCGGCGACGGCCGCGCGGAACCTGTCGACCTCGCCGGCGATCTCCTCGGCCTGCAGCATGCGGCCTTGTCCCGCGATATCAGGCGGGAAATGCGCGAAGGCCGGCCCGATGGCGACACCTTCGCTTGCGGCGACGCCGCGCAAGCCACCTGCCTCACCAGATGCCGTCGGCGCCGAGTCGGACACCGGTGCCATCTCTGGTCCGGTATCGTGTGGCTTGTGATCCTCCTCGTCATCGAGGCCCGCCTTGGGATTTTCGAGATAGCCTATCAGCGCTTCGATGGCCTCGATGGCGTCGGCGCCATTTGCCCGCACGGTGACTTCCTGGTTTTCCTTGACCGCCAGCAGCATCAGCTTGACCGAGCTCTTGGCGCTGACTGCCTTGCCGTCCTTCACCAGCTCGACATCGGATTCGAAGCCCTTGGCGAGCTTGACGAACCGCGTCGCGGGACGGGCGTGCAAACCTTCGTGCACTCTGACGATGGTCGAGCGTTCCATGGCGAATACTCTGGTTCTGGGCGCCACTGCCAACATAGGCCGCGGCACGGATGCTGTCAGGCGGCGATGGTGATGACCGCGCCGGTCTTCAGGGCGGCCACGAGCGCTTCCGCATCGACTTGCGATGCGCAGATCTCGCCCGGCCTCTCGGCCTCGGCGGCACCGTTGAACGAGATGACGACGTGGCCCATTTCCAGCACCTTGCTCCAGGCGCTGGAGCCGACCGCGGTTATGGTCGTTGAAACCGGACCGATGGTGATCGACGCGCCCTTTTGCGGCGCGCCGTCGCTGGGTCCGTGCTCCGTCTTGTGGAGCACGGAAACCTCGGCGAGCTCCGGCGGCGAGCCATCCGCAAACAGGATGACCACGCCCCCTTCGGCAAGGTCCGCCACTTCGGGCCCGATGGCAGTGACCCGTGTTCTCAGAAGAACCGTCATATGGCGAACCTCATTTTCCTGGAATTGCTTCAGAACACGATCAGGCTGACGATCCAGGCGATCAGCACCGACACCGGTCCCATGATCTGGCGGCTGATGAGCACCGCCGGAACACCGATCTCGATCGTCTTCGGCTTGGCCTCACCGAGTGCCAGACCGACGGGGACGAAGTCGCAGCCCACCTGGGTATTGTAGGCAAACAGCGCCGGCAGTGCCATCGCCGGCGAAATCGTGCCGTTGGCGATCTGCGGGCCAATGATGGCGACGCCGATGACCTGCGCGATGACCGCGCCTGGCCCGAGGATGGGCGACAGGAACGGCAGGCCGCAGATCGCAGAGATGATCAGCAGGCCGACGATGTTGTTGGCCAGCGGACCCATCGGCTGCGCCAGCACGTCGCCGATGCCGGTGTACAGGATCAGACCGATGAGCATGGTCACGAAGGCCATGAACGGCAGCACGTTGCGGACAACCTGGTCGATGGTGCGACGGCCGGCATTGAAGAAGATGCCGACGACGCGACCCATGACGCGGCCGATCGAGCTGATCAGGCCGATGACACCGCCTTCGCTTGGCAGCGGTTCCGGCGCCGCGGCCGCATTGTTGTTGTTTGAACTCATCGATGCTGCTCCCCCCGCAGTGGTGACCGCTTCGGACCCGTCCGCCATGGTGACGTTGGCAGGCTTCACGCCCGAAACGTAGATATCCTCGGTGATGAACTGGGCGAGCGGCCCAGCCTGGCCGACCGGCGTCAGATTGACGGTCGGGATGCGCTTGCGCGGATAGACACCGCACCGTGCGGTGCCGCCGCAGTCGACGACGACCACCGCCATCTCGCTTTCGATCGGCGGCGCCTTGAAGCCGTCGACGGCTTCGGCGCCGGTCATATCGGCGATCAGTTTCGCCACCGGGTGAATGCCACCGCCGGTCACTGAAACTACCTTGCTGCGCTGCTCGGTCGGCTCGATGACCAGGGGCCCACCCCAACCGGTGTTGCCCCGGGAAATCTTTACGGCTTTGTATGTCTTGGCCATGATGTCCTCCCGCCCTTACAGATCGACGCCCTGGCGGCGTGCCATGATGGCTGTGATGCGTTCGGTCAGCATGCCCTTGAGCAGGATGACGACGAGGCCGACGATGGCGTACCAGATCGCGACCTTGACGTGGTAGCCGGCGACGACGGCGCCCTTCTTTTCCAGCTCCAGCAGAGCGACGAGAATGCCGCCCCAGACGAAGTATTCGCCGGGATTGATGTGCGGGAACAGGCCGAGCGGCGGGTGAACATAAGAGACGGCCGCGTCATAGAAGGCGGGCTTGTGCTTTTCTTCCAGGAACGATCCGAACGTATAGGCCATCGGATTGGTGAGGAAGAACACCGCCAGCAGCGGCAGCAGCGTATAGCGGGTCAGCGCGATCCTGCCGGCGCCGCGGGCCAGGCCGTGCACGCGCTCTTCGCCGACCAGTTCGGTGACGGCGTAGAAGGCCGTCATCAGCACCACCAGCGTCGGAATGATGCCGGTGACGAAGCCGGCGAAGACCTCGCCGCCCTTCTGGAAGATACCGATGAAGTACTTGCCGATAGCGGTCAGCCAGCCGAGCTGCTCTTCCTGCTGGACTTCTTTCAGCTTCTCCTTGAACTGATCGACGGTGATCGGTCCGCTGTCCGCCTGCGCCAGGACAACGAGATGGTCGGAGGCATGCTCGACAACGAGCTTGCCATGCAATGCAGCATCCGAAACCATGGTACCCGCGACATGCAGATTGTGCACGGCCATGTCGGCATGCTGCGCCAACAACGAAAATACAGACATTTCTCCTCCTTATGCCGCCCGCCCGGTTGATCCCAGTCGGTGCGCGGCGTCCTCTCTCTAAGCCCTTGCTATGTTCAGACCGGACAGACCCGGCTTCTTCCCCGGCTCCGACCGTGTTTTGTCGATCTGTTCGATCGCCCGCTTCACGGCCTCGGCCACACCGGGTTCCCCCTCCCCCATGATTGCAGGGTTGGACCGGACTCGATCGAGGGGAACGCCCTCGAATTCTTCATGTCTTTTGAACTTGGTGAAGACGGAACGGCCGCTCATCACCATCAGGCGGCGCACGACAAGGTCAGGCGTCACCACGACAAGCGCGATGGTGCCCTTGGCCAGTCGACCGCGAAAATTGCCGGCTCCGACGAAGCCATCCTTGTACTGGTCGGTGACGCCCCTGAAGACATCCGAATAGTGCCGCATCTGTAGCCAGACGCCGAGCGACTGCAGCGCCCACACAATAACCAGCAGAAGCAATCCCCACTGCCAAATCGCCATTCGGTTCTCCTCCCGAAGCCTGTGTTGAACCGCACCTTGGACCGGCACGTGGCAACAGCAAAGTGAGAACATTTGTTTCCACGAATGTCAATATGTATGATATTGACCTCGGCCACGGTCATCCACAGGGCGTCAACCGATTTCGGTGGCGGCGCCGTTGTGCTACCCTGACCACGAACAGGATACGAGCAACATGGATCTGCCCTTTAGGGACGAACTGGCCCTAATGCCCGACCTTCGCCACCGGTTGCGGCAGCTGCGCTGGTTCCGCGCCACCTTCCGCGGCAGCGCCAAGGTGGTCTCGGACACATTCGGCGTGCGCTTCGAAATCGATGAGGCGAGGCTGACCCGGGCCTTTCTCGACTGGGTCGAGATCATGGAGGCTCAGAAAGACTTCGCCGCGGTCGACCGCGCCGACTTCATCGTCTTTGCCGCCGGCCTCGTTTTGCGCGAACTGATAAAGCAGGCGCCGGCGAGCGAAATCTCCGGCCTCACCCAGCTCATTGAGACGGAGAAGAATGCCGGCACGCTGGAAATCATCCGCTTCTGGCCTGAAGGGTTCCTCTACACCAACTACTGCGTCTCGGTGATTTCGGCGATCTACGAGCAGGAATTCGGCAGCGCGCCAAGCATCGACAAATGCGCCGACGACCTGCGCACCTGGTGGTCCTATCGCGAGAATGTGACCGAGATGCCGGCCTACGCGGTGGCTTTCCTCGACCGCTTCCTCGGCGCCGAACCGAACTGGATCACGCCGGATCGCGCCCAGTCCCGGCAAGCCATGCAACGGGCGCTCGGATCCTCGCGTGCGACCGACGCCATCCGCCAGCTCTGAGCACCCGGGCCCGCTCGGCGAGCCTTGGCCGGACGCCGGTGTCAATGCGCACTATTGAACATTTGATTTTTTGCCGATAGCGATGTGCGAAATCGACTCGGGGGAGAAGCGCGTGGCGCGATCAAGGCCTATCATTTTCGATTGCGACGGCGTTCTTGTCGACAGCGAGCCCCTGGCTGCCCGGGCCTATGAGCGCGTCTATGACAAGCACGGCATGCCCGGCGTCGACACCGGCATCATCGCCCAGTGCATCGGCATGAAGCAGTCCGACATCATCGCCAAGATCAAGGAATTGACCGGCCACCAGTTTCCGGCGACGGCCGACGGCGACATCTGGGCCGAGACCAAGGCCCTGTTTTCGCAGGAGTTGAAGCCGACACCCGGCATCACCGCGTTTCTGGAGACGCTTGCCGGCGGTCGCTGTGTCGCCTCGTCATCCTCCGTCGAGCGCATAAACCACAGCCTGGCCGTCACTGGACTGGCGCGGTTTTTCAGCGATGCGATCTACAGCTCGTCGATGGTCAAGCGCGGCAAACCGGCACCGGACATCTTCCTGTTCGCCGCGGACAAGATGGGCGCCAATCCGGCGGACTGCATCGTCATCGAGGATTCGCCCTTCGGCATCGAAGGCGCGGTTGCCGCCGGCATGATGGCGATCGGCTACACCGGCGGCGGTCACACCTATGCCGAGCATGGCGCACGGCTGACGGCGGCTGGTGCCGATTTCGTCTGCGCCGACTGGCATGAAATTAGCCGGCAATTGTCCGAGCTCGGTGTGCCGGCCTGGTCTATTAGCGGGTAGGTAGTCCAAGGCGGGCCCATTCGTTGGGCGGGATCGTGGGCCCGACACGGAAGTTGAAGGACAAGACCCTCGTCGCATCGGTGTCGACCTCGCACCGGAAGCTCAGATGGTACCATCCTGTCGTCGCGCGGAAAGCGACATCCGGGGCGTCAAGGACATTGCCCGCCTTTAGCCGAACGCTTGGGATCAGGTCGGGAAAATAGGAGGCGTCCAGCAATTGCTGCTGCAACGCGCTGGCGCAAAGTGTGGCAGCGCGCTGACCGCGAGGCACGTCGGTCATCGAGGTCGTGGCCAGTGCATCGCCGGTGGCGCCCTGCGAGTAGAGCCTGCGAACCCCCGGAAGGCCTGAATAGCTGCGCGATGCGGCAACGGCGGCGTCGGTGGATCCTGGCCTCTCGGTGCCCCCGCTTCGGGACTTCGAGACCTTTGCAGGGCCGGGATTCGGCGCATCTGCGGGTTTGGGCTTCGGTGCTTCGGCGGATGTGGGAAGCTCGATCTCGCCATCGCCGCCGGCGGCGGTCAACGGCGTTTCTGGCGCGGCTGGTTGCTTGTCGGCGTCATGCGCCCCCGCCTCTTGTCTGTCTGCCTGCTGCTTCTCCGCATCCTGTGCGGGCTCGGCGTCCTTCGCTGCGGTTCCCGGCTTCTCGCCGACCTTGGCTGGCCGCTCCACAGCGTCCGCCGGCGCGGCAGGTTGGTTCTCTGGAGGCTTCGGCTCGACGGGCGGCTTAGCATCCTCATCCTTGGCCGGCGACGGCGAGTTGTCTTGAGCGCTGGCCCCATCCAGGGATTTCCTGGGGCCGGTATCCTTGTCGCCGAACTGAAAAACAGGCTTCAGAACCTCGATTGGCGAGGGCTTGCGCGGCTGCTTTTCCGGTGGCGGCGGCTTTTCGACATCCTGCTCTGGCGGTTTTTCAACCTTCGGTTCCGGTGGTTTTTCGGCTTTGGGATTTTTTGGGGGCGGTGCAGGAGCGGGTTTCGGTTTTGGCTGATCGGGCGGAGGCACGAGCGCGACATTTACCGCCTGCTCCTGCTGCGGCTGTTGCGGAGGCTTCGGCAGGCTGTAGACCACGAGCGCTGCGATGAGCGCGTGCAGGATCAGCGATGCGGGCAAGCCCCACAGCAAATTCCGGCGCCGTTCTCGTGTCTCGTCCTTCATCCTGATCGATGTGGAATGAAATGGCGGCGGCTTCAAGCATAGGCACTGGATTGGCGCAATTTAGCCGCTAACAGGTTGGTGATCTGGATGGTCACGCACGGGGCCGCACCACCGAGGCGTTGGTGCGGCGAGACTGGTGCGGCCCTTTTCCCCAAAGCCGCCGAGCATCCATCGCTATGCCGCCCCCCCGTCGACGGGATGAGCAAAATGCCTGCGAAATGACGGGAAGCCGCCATTTCATTTGCCGGCTCATAATAGAATTCGCGCGGGGTCGCCAGCTGCGCCAGGCGCCCAGATCGGCACCCGGCGCCTTCTCCCTTCTTCTCCCTTCCTAGACGAGCATGCCCATCGGGTTCTCGATCAGGCGTTTGAAGGCGACCAGCAGTTCGGCACCCAGCGCCCCGTCGACGGCGCGATGATCGGTCGACAGCGTCACCGACATCACGGTGGCGATTTTGATCTCGCCATTCTTGACCACCGCCAGCTCCTCGCCGGCGCCGACCGCCAGGATCGTCGCATGCGGCGGGTTGATGACGGCGGCAAAGTCCTTGATGCCGAACATGCCGAGGTTCGACACCGCCGTGGTGCCGCCCTGATACTCTTCCGGCTTCAGCTTGCGGCTGCGCGCCCGGCTGGCCAGGTCCTTCATCTCGTTGGAGATTGTGGACAGCGTCTTTTCGTCCGCCTTGCGGATGATCGGCGTGATCAGGCCGCCGGGGATCGACACGGCGACGCCGACATCGGCATGCTTGTGCTTGACCATGGCGCTCTCGGTCCATGAGGCATTGGCATCCGGCACCGCCTTCAGCGCCATGGCCATCGCCTTGATGACCATGTCGTTGACCGACAGCTTGTAGGCAGGCACGTCACCCTTTTCGGTCTTCTTCATCGGCGCCGCCGCATTGATCTGCGCGCGCAAGGCCAGCAGCGCATCGAGCTCGCAATCCAGCGTCAGGTAGAAATGCGGGATGGTGGTCTTGGCCTCGACCAGGCGGCGCGCGATGGTCTTGCGCATGTTGTCATGCGGGACGAGCTCGTAGGAACCCGGTTCGAACAGCTTCAGCACCTGCTCGTCCGACATCGCCTTCACCGGCGCGGCGGCAGCCGCCGGTGCCGCCGGTGCGCCTGCCGGTGCTGCCTTGGCGGCCGGCTTGGCGCCGCCACCGGCAATCGCCGCATCGACGTCGGCCTTCACCACCCGGCCATGCGGACCGGTGCCTGCAATGACTGAAAGGTTGAGGTCCGCTTCCCGAGCCAGACGGCGAGCGAGTGGTGTCGCACGTGCAACCGAAGGCGATTGGCCGATCTCCCCCCTTGTGGGGGAGATGCCCGGCAGGGCAGAGGGGGGCGCGACAGGCTGAGACGGATGCGGGACAGCGCCCCCCTCTGTCGACTTTGTCGACATCTCCCCCACGAGGGGGGAGATTGGTGCCCAGTCCTGCTCCGCGCCAGCCCCATAGGCTTCGCCATCGGCATAGATCCAAGCAACCGGCGCGCCGACCGGGATGTCGATCCCCTCCTTACCGGTGACATCGCGTAAGGTGCCGCTGGCCGGCGCGTCGATCTCCATCGCCGCCTTGTCGGTCTCGATCTCGAACAGCACATCGCCCTTCTTGACCCTGGCGCCTTCCTCGGCGAACCAGCGCGAGATCTGTCCGGTCGCCATGTCCATGTCGACCTTGGGAAGAATGACTTCGGTCGGCATGGGCTAGCGGACCCCTTTCACGAGGTCGCGCGCGGCCGCAATGATGTCGGGCACCTGCGGCACAACAGCCTTTTCCAGCTCCGGATTGTAGGGGATCGGCGTCTCGGCGCCGCCCAGCCGCACGATCGGCGCGTCGAGGTAATCGAACGCCTCGCTTTCGGCGATCATGGCGCTGACCTCGGCGCCGATGCCCAGCGTCTTGACCGCTTCGTAGACGCACATCAGCCGCGATGTCTTCCTGACGCTGTCGATGACGGTCTGCTTGTCCATCGGTCGGATGGTCCTGAGATCGACGACTTCGATGTCGATGCCTTCGGCTTCCAGCGCCGCCGCGGCGTCAAGCGCCTTGTGCACCATGATGGAGGTTGCGACGATGGTCAGGTCGCGGCCCTCGCGGCGGATGTCGGCCTTGCCGATCGGCACCGTGTAGTAGCCTTCGGGCACCGCGCCCTTCATCTTGTAGAGCAGCTTGTGCTCGAAGATCATCACCGGATCGGGATCGGCGACCGCCGCCAGCAGCATGCCCTTGGCATCGTAGGGCGTGGCCGGCTGGATGACCTTGAGACCCGGCACATGACCGAGCCAGGCCTCGAGGCTCTGGCTGTGCTGTGCCGCAGCCCCCGTGCCGGAGCCGGCCGGAAAGCGCATCACCATCGGAACCGAAACCTCGCCGCCCAGCATGAAGCGCATCTTGGCCGCCTGGTTGACGATCTGCTCCATGGCCAGCGTGGCGAAATCCGAAAACTGGAACTCGAAGATCGGCCTCATGCCGGTGAGGGCGGCACCGACCGCCACGCCAGCGCCACCCAGTTCCGAAATCGGCGTGTCGATCACCCGCTCGGTGCCGAAACGATCGACCAGATCGCCGGTGACCTGGAAGGCGCCGCCATAGACGCCGATATCCTCGCCCATGAGAAAGACGCGTTCGTCCATGTCCATTGCGATCGCCATGGCCTCCTGGATCGCCTGGGCGTAGCTCAGTTCACGCACCATCGCGTCCATCAAGCCTGCTCCGTATAGACATAATTCCCGCTGTCGCGGACATCCGGCGACGGGCTCGCCTTGGCGAACTCGATGCCATCGGCGATCTCTTGCGCCACCGCGCCGCGAATGGCCTCGATGCCCTTGTCGTCGATGAAGCCGAATTCGCGCAGCTCGCTTTCGAACAGGGTGATCGGATCGCGGTTCGACATCCAGTCCTCGATCTCCTCCTTGGTGCGATAGCGGTTGCGGTCGCTCTTGGAATGGCCGCGATGGCGATAGGTCTTGGATTCGATCAGCGTCGGCCCCTCGCCCGCGCGGGCTCGCTCGACAGCCTTGTAGGATGCCTCGGCGACTTCCGAGAAGATGTTGCCGTTGACGATGACGCCCGGCATCGAATAGCCGGCGGCGCGCTCGGCAATGTTCTTGACGGCGGTCGAGCGCGCCGTCGATGTCGACATGCCGTAGCCGTTGTTCTCGCAGACGAAGATCACCGGCAGCTTCCAGATTGCCGCCATGTTCAGCGCCTCGTGGAAGGCACCTTCATTGTTGGCGCCGTCGCCGAAGAAGGACACCACGACCTTGCCAGTCTTCATCATCTTCGAAGACAGCGCCGCCCCAACGGCGATCGGGATGCCGCCGCCGACGATGCCATTGGCACCGAGATTGCCCTTGCCGACATCGGCGATGTGCATCGAACCGCCACGGCCCTTGCAGTAGCCTGACGTCTTGCCGAAGAACTCGGCGAACATGCGCTTGACCTCGGCGCCCTTGGCGATGCAGTGGCCATGGCCGCGATGTGTCGAGGTGATCTGGTCATCCTCAGCAAGCGGCATGCAGATGCCCATGGCGCTGGCTTCCTGGCCGATCGACAAATGCATGGTGCCGTGGATGAGGCCGCGCGTGTAGCACTCCTCCGCGCCCTCCTCGAAGCGGCGGATGAGATACATCTTGTAGAGCACCTCTCTGAGTTGCTCGGGGCTGTACTGGCGATAGACGAAAGGCAGGTTGGCACGACTGTCGGCGACGGCTTTGCTGGCTCCGGCCATGATCAGGCTCCCACGGACCCGTAGACGAGCTTGTCCTGGCGGGCGCGCAGTTCAGCGATCTTGGAGCCCGGCGCGGGCGCGGCATTCGCATAGGTGATGAGCTCGCCTTTCTTGATCGGCTGGGTCACCGAACCGCCTTGCAGCAGGCCGCAGGGAATGGCCTTGGCGGCGCGCGCCTCGGGCGCCGTCATGATCCAGGCGCGGTAGCAATATTCGCCGATCGCATCGAGCTTCTCGCCCGGCTTCATGTCCTTCTTGGCCACGGCGCAGACTTCAGCCGTCGGCTTGGCCAAAGGCACCATGTCCGCCTTGCCGTAGAGCACGACGCGGGCGCAGGTCAGCGGCACCTCGAGCGAGGTCAGGTGATAGGGACGGTGGAAGGTGAAATACGGACCCTTGCCCATCTTCAGATCTTCCATGCGCTCCGAAATGCGCGGATGCGACATGTCGGCGACGACGAAGACGCCGGGCGCGACACCCTTGCCGATCGAGTAGTCGACGACACCGACCTTCGACAGCACGCCGCCATCCTTCTGCGGCACCAGGACCTTGGACAGTTCGCCGAGCGTCGCCGCCGGGCCGTGCATGCCGGGCTTGTCGGGAACCAGCCCGGTGGCATTGGCGATCGCCGCCATCTCGACCATGGTCTTGGATCCGTCGACGAATTCGACCAGCATGCGCACATTCATATGCCGGCGCTTGGCCTCCTCCTCATAGTCGGGGGGCGTGGCATCGATGTTGAGCGGATTGTTCTTGCCCTTGCCGGCGGCGACGATCGGATGACCCATCGCCGAAACGAATTCGATCAGCTCCATGCAGGAGGACGGCTCGTCGCCCGCGCCCAGCGAATAGGTGACGCCGAGCCGGTCGGCCTCGCTTTTCAGATAGGCGCCGATGGTGACGTCGGCCTCGACATTCATCATCACCAGATGCTTGCCGTGTTCCATGGCGCGCAGGCCGATCTCGGCGCCGACGGCGGGAACGCCGGTGGCGTCGATGACGACGTCGATGAGATCATTGTCGATGACCAGGCTGGCATCGCCGGTCACCGCGATCTTGCCGGCCTCCATCGCAGCCGTCATCGCCGACGCATTCGACACTTCGCGCGCGTGGCCGGGTTCCTGGAAGGCGATATCCACCGCCCTGCTGGCGGCGGGCAGGTTGAGTTCGGAAATGGCGCCGATCTCGATGCCGGACATATGGGCGACACGGGTGACGATGTCGGTGCCCATCTCGCCGGAGCCGATCAGGCCGACGCGGATAGGCTTGCCCGACCTGGCGCGCTCCTCAAGATCGCGGGCAAGGCCCGTCAACGAAACATTGGAAGCCATACCGCTTGTTCCTCCCATAGTGCAGGCTGTTCAATCGCTTGACGGGTATTGAACATCTGTATTTCTGTCAAGACTAATGTCCACACCAGTCGCTTTTTGACGCCCCATTGCGAAGGCTCTGCGTGACCAAAACAGCCCACCAAAGCGGAGGCCGCGCAGCAGGTTGCGCAGGAAACAGACTGGCACAGCTGCGTGCCGCCCGACACACGGAATCTGGGTAGCTTATCCACCGGGCGTGACGATCGCTTCGCCACGCCCCTCAACGGTTAAGGCTATGGAGCCGCCTGCACCGGAAAATCGTGAAAATGCACGATCACCCCATCCGCATCGATCAGGATCACGGCATAGGCCGGCGGCTCGTACCCCAAGCTCCAGCTCTGCGAGAAATCGAGCGCGCTCTGATGATTGGTGCTGCGCAGCGTGCTGACGGGAATGCCGCGCCAGTTGCCTGCGATCAGCCGGTGGACGTGTCCGGCGAAGATGTGGCGGACATTGCCGTGGCGCAGCAGAACCTCATACAAGGCATCGGCGTCGGCGAGCCGGACACGGTCGAGCTCGGGGATGTGGATCCGGAACGGCGGGTGATGCATGAAGAGGAAGACCGGCCGATCGCGGGCTTCTTGCAACCGCTCATCGAGCCAGCCGAGGCGCGCCTCGCACAGCCTGCCCTCGACATGGCCGCTGTCCAGCGTGTCGAGCAGGATCACGCGGCCTTCAGAGCCATCGAAGACGCTTTGGACGAAGCCGCGCTCAGCGGCTGCCTCCGAAAACATTTCGAGAAACAGCGCCCGATCATCATGGTTGCCGAGCATCAACCGGCAAGGCGGACCGAACTTTGCCAGGCTCCCCTTGAGTGCGGCATAGGCGGCCCGTTCGCCGTCATTGGTCAGGTCGCCGGAAATCACCACCAGTTCGGCATCGGCATGGTTTTTGCCGATATCGGCAAGCAGGCTTGCAATCTGGAGAGCGGATTGGAGCCGTACAGGAGACCGCCCGGCGTCATCAGATGCGGATCGGATATCTGGATGACTTTCATGGACCTGACCGCAGTGCTTTCTCGCTGGCGGCTTCCTGTTGAAGCCTGACCGCATCAGCCGGCAAACGAAACGCCTTGACCATCTCCTACTGGGCGGTCCAGCCGCCGTCCATCGGCAAGGTCGTGCCGGTGATCTGCCTGGCTGAGTCCGAGCACAGGAACAGCGTCAGCGCGGCAAGCTCGTCGACGGTGACGAACTCCTTGGTCGGCTGGGCCGCCAGCAGCACATCGTGCTTGACCTGTTCCTCGGTCATGCCGCGCGCCTTCATCGTGTCGGGGATCTGCTTTTCGACCAGTGGCGTCCAGACATAGCCCGGCGCGATCGCGTTGACGGTAATGCCGTCAATGGCGGCTTCCAGCGCCACCGTCTTGGTCAGGCCGGCAATGCCGTGCTTGGCCGACACATAGGCTGACTTGAACGGCGAAGCGACCAGCGCATGCGCGGACGCCGTGTTGATGATGCGGCCCCATTTGCGCGCCTTCATGCCGGGCAGCGCCGCCTTGATCGCGTAGAAGGCGGCGAGCAGATTGATGCGGATGATGGCTTCCCATTTGTCGTCCGGGAATTCCTCGATCGGCGCGACATGCTGGATGCCGGCATTGTTGACCAGGATATCGAGACTACCGAACGTGGCCTCGGCCTCATGCACCATGGCGCTCACCGCCGCGCCGTCCATCATATTGGCATCGGAATAGCGGCACTTGACGCCGAAATCCCTCTCGATGCCGGCCCGCTCCTGCTCGATGGCCCCAGCATCGCCCAGGCCGTTGATGGTGACGTTGGCGCCTTCGGCGGCAAAGGCGCGGGCGATTGCCAGGCCGATACCGCTGGTCGAGCCGGTGACGAGGGCATTCTTCGAAGACAGGGAACCCATGGTGATCTCGCGCGAGGTGGGAGGGAACATGACATATAATTGTGCGTCGCAGCATGACAATGACAGAGCCATGTGTCGATGCGATTACAGCCTGACGACCGCGCTGGAGCATGGCTCCCATCCGGTTCGAAACCGTTGTCGCCGGGCTGACACGGCACTGTCATGGTGCCGTGCAACATAATCGGTAGCGCATTCGCGTGGTCATTCCAGACTAAATTCTGCCTGCAAAAGAACCTTGGGGGTGCAGCTTGGAAATCGCCGATGTCTTGAAGCGCGCCTATGCGATGCCGCTGACCAATCCGTCCTTCCCGCCGGGGCCGTATCGTTTCTTCGACCGCGAATACGTCATCATCACGTATCGCACGACGCGCGAGGCGCTCGAGGCCGTCGTGCCGGCGCCGCTGGAAATCGACGAGCCGCTGGTCAAGTACGAATTCATCCGCATGCCTGATTCAACCGGCTTCGGCGACTATACCGAGACCGGCCAGGTCATCCCCGTGCGCTACAAGGGCCAGCACGGCGGCTATGTTCATTCGATGTATCTCGACGACGACGCGCCGATCGCCGGCGGGCGTGAACTGTGGGGGTTTCCCAAGAAGCTGGCCAGCCCGAAGATCGTGCACGAGGGCGAAGTGGTGGTCGGCACCCTGCACTATGGCAGCGTTCTGTGCGCCACCGGCACCATGGGCTACAAGCACCGGGAGGCCGACCACGATTCCGTGCTTGCTTCGCTGGCTGCTCCCAACTTCCTGGTCAAGATCATCCCGCATGTCGACGGCACGCCGCGCATCTGCGAGCTGGTTCGCTACTACCTTACCGATATCACGCTGAAGGAGGCATGGACGGCGCCCGCGGCTCTCGATCTGCGGCCCCATGTCATGGCCGACGTGGCGAAGTTGCCGGTGCTCGACATCGTATCCGCTGTTCATTTCACCGCCGACCTGACGCTCGGGCTGGGCAAGGTGGTTCACGACTACCTCGCCGATCGCAGCCTGTCCGAAATCGGCGCAACCCAGCCGGAGAAAATTCGTGCTTGAACGCAATCGCAAGAAAGAGGCCACCGCCACCATCGAGGAAATCTCGGCGCAGTATGACCGCATCGCGCTGGTGTTTCAGGGTGGCGGCGCGCTCGGCGCCTATCAGGCAGGGGTCTATCAGGCGCTGGCCGACGCCGGCTGCGAGCCGAGCTGGCTTTCCGGCGTTTCGATCGGCGCCATCAACGCGGCGATCATCGCCGGCAATGAGCCAAGCCGCCGGCTGCAGCGTCTCGAGCAATTCTGGCAGACGATCTCGGGCCGCAAGATCTGGGCCTATACGCCGGAAGGCGACATCTACCGCGACATCCGCAACCGCACCAGTTCGTGGATGACGATGACCATGGGCCAGCCCGGCTTCTTCAAGCCACGCAATCCCAATCCCTGGTTCGAGCAGCCGGGCGCCGAAGGCGCCACCAGCTTCTATGACACGGCCGAGTTGAAGGAGACGCTGGAGAGCCTGATCGACTTCGATGTCCTCAACGACGGCAAGAAGCGGCTGAGCGTCGGCGCGGTCAATGTCAGGACCGGCAACTTCGTCTATTTCGACACCGAGAAGGTGCGCATCGAGCCGGAGCACATCATGGCCAGCGGCGCGCTGCCGCCCGCCTTCCCGTCGATCCGCATCGCAGGCGAATACTACTGGGACGGCGGCATCGTCTCCAACACGCCGCTGCAATACCTGCTCGACCAGGAAGAGGACCGCTCCTCGCTGGTGTTCCAGGTCGACTTGTTCAGCGCGCGCGGCACCTTGCCGCGCGGCATGGCCGATGTGCTGTCGCGGCACAAGGACATCATGTATTCCAGCCGCACGCGGCAGAACACAGACAATTTCCAGCGCATCCATGCGCTCAAGATGAAATTGCTCGACGCGCTGAAGCGCGTCCCTGCCGAATTGCTGAAGGAAGGCGAAAGAGAGCTGATCGCCGACTATTCCAATGCCGGCGTGGTCAACATCGTCCACCTCATCTACCAGCACAAAGGCTATGAGGGTCACGCCAAGGACTACGAATTCTCCGGCACCTCGATGCGCGACCACTGGGAGATGGGGCTGGAAGACACGCAGCGCACGCTGCGCCATCGCCAGTGGCTGACCTTGCCGACCAATGTCGAGGGCGTCGCCATCCACGACCTGCACCGCGAGGATCCGACCTGACAGCGGCTCAGAGCATGATCCCGAAAAGTGGATACCGGTTCTCGGGAAAGATCATGGTCAAATACTGAGACAGAACCCATCCCGGTTCCATCGGGATGGGTTCTGGGCTGGGATCGCGGTTTCAGAACCGCAAATTGGCGCCGGCGCGCAACAGCAGCCAGTAGAACAGGCCGGTCGCGACGCCCGCGAGCAGCAGCGCCAAAAGAAAGCCGCCGGGTGTCTCGGTAAGCGGCAGGCCGGCGGTGTTCATGCCAATTCAGGACAGGCTTGCCGAAGGAAAGGCGGCGCCGGAACCGGCGCCGCCTTTTGTTTGTCGAGCTCTAAAACACCTGGCGGAAGATGATGAACAGCACGAAGGCGAGCGTGATCGAGCAAGGCAGCGTCAGCACCCAGGCAAGCAGCAGATTGCGCACCGTCGACCATTGCAGGCCCGAACCGTTAGCGGCCATCGTTCCGGCGACGCCCGACGACAGCACATGGGTCGTCGACACCGGCAGCCCGAGCCGGTCGGCCATGCCGATGGTCACCATCGCGACAAGCTCCGCGGCGGCACCCTGTCCATAGGTCAGATGGCTCTTGCCGATCTTCTCGCCGACCGTGACGACGATGCGCTTCCAGCCGACCATGGTGCCGAGGCCGAGCGCCAGGGCAACGGCGACCTTCACCCAGATCGGGATGAACTTCGTCGCGTTGTCGACGGCCTTGTGATAGTCGGTGACCGCCTTGAGATCGGCAGCCTCCATCGGCAGCAACTTCTTCTTGTCGATCAGCTTGAGCGCCTCACCAATCAGGTAGATGTCGTTGCGGGCGTTGCTGACCAGGTCGGTCGGCACATTGTCGACAGTGGCATAGGGCCGCAGGCCCGCTGTCGTGTTGTGGATGTAGGTCTGCAGCGCGACCGTCGTCTGGTCGTTCCAGGTCCGGGTGCGCACGGCATCCTGGACGGCTGCCTTGGCGTCGGCGACGGTGACGCCCGGCTTGACATATTTGCCCAGCGCCTGTTCGACGCTGACGGAAGCCGCCTTGTAGGCCTCGAGGTAGTTGATGTCGGGCGTCCGGTTCAGCGCAAAGGCCGTCGGCACGACACCGATCAGGATCAGCATGATGAGGCCCATGCCTTTCTGTCCATCGTTGGAGCCGTGCGCGAAGCTGACGCCGGTGCAGGTGAAGATCAGCAGCCCGCGGATCCACCATGGCGGCGGCGTGTTGCCTTTCGGTGCTTCGTAGAGGGCCGGATTGCGGACGAGCAGCTTCATCGCATAGAGCAGGATCGCCGCGGCAAAGAAGCCGATGATCGGCGACACCAGCAAGGTGATGCCGACATTGGTCGCCTGCGACCAGTCGACACCGCTAGTGGCACTGCCGGCAGGCGCCATGAACTGGTTGGCGAGGCCGACGCCGATGATCGAGCCGACCATCGTGTGCGAGCTCGACGCCGGCAGGCCGAGGAACCAGGTGCCGAGGTTCCACAGGATGGCGGCGACGAGCAGTGCGAACACCATGGCAAAGCCGGAGGACGAGCCGACCTGCAGGATCAGCTCGACCGGCAACAGCGACAGGATGCCGAAGGCCACGGCGCCACTGGAGGTGAGAACCCCGAGGAAATTGAAGGCGCCCGACCACATGACGGCGAATTCGGCCGGCATTGAGCGCGTGTAGATGACGGTCGCCACCGCATTGGCCGTATCATGGAAGCCGTTGACGAATTCGAAGCCGAGCGCGATGAGCAAGGCGATACCGAGCAGGATCCACGGCACGGTCTTGGCCTCGGCCAGATCCTGGCTGAGCGCGTAGCCGACATAGACGACGCCGACGAGCACCAGCACGCCGAAGGCGGGCAGGAACCACTTCGCGCTACCCGAACTGTCCAGCGGATGATCCGGTCTCGGAATGCCCGCTTCACTAGAAACTATGTCCACCATGTCCCACTCCTATTGCATTGCAGCAAAGAACCGGGACGAACGCTATGTCCGCACAATGAACCCTGTATGACGATATCGAACACGACCTCTGAGCATATCTCAGGCGAAAAGCCGGGCGGTCGACGCTTCAGGCGCCGCTGAATCGCGTCTTCAGGATCGCAGAGAACAGCGGATCGAAGGCACGACTGATCGGCGCCGCGGCAGCTCCCAGCGCGATCGACCAGGGATCGGTGGTGCCAAGCTGCAGGCGTGGCAAATTCCGCCCGGGCCGGTCGGCGATCGACGGCAGCAGCGGATGCATTGCCTCGACCAGCCGGCGGGCCAGCGCTTCCGGCGCTCCGCTGGTCAGGATGACGGTCTGCGGATCGAAGATCGTTTCGATGAGATGCACGCCCCAGCGCAGATCATGCGCCGCACCATCGATCCAGGCCATCATCTTTGGATCCCTGGCGATGACCAGGGCGTTCATCTGCTGGTAGATATCGTTGTCTGCCGGGTTGAGGTCGAGATGCTGGTAAAGCGAAGCCAGCGACGCGCGATGTTCGAGCGGCGTCGAGCCGGGGCCGGCCGGCGACAGCAGCGCCATGCCGATCTCGCCGGCATTGCCATGGCCGCCGCTGTAGAGCTCACCGTTGAGGATCAATCCGGCGCCGATGCCGTAACCGACATAGAGGCAGACCGCGTGATCGACGCCGTGCGCCGCGCCGACGATGCGCTCCGCCGTCGCGCAGGCGGCGGCGTCGTTCTGCAGGCTGACATTCAGGCCCGTGCCTTCAGCCAGCTTGTCGAGCAGCGGAAATTTCTGCCAGGCCGGCATCATCCATTTATCGTCCAAATTCTTCAGCCCGAAAGGACCTGGCATGGCAACGCCAAGGCCGACCAGCCTGTCTTCGGACTGAGCGGAAATCTCGGCAAGTTTCCGCCGGACGCCGCTGATCAGGCCAAGGATGACCTCGACGCCCTTCGATGGCTCATCGAACGGCAGGTTGGCCTCGGCGCGAGCCAGCACGCTGCCTATCAGGTCGACGGCGACCGCCCGCGTCAGGTGACGGTCGATCTGCAGACCGATGGCGAAGGCGCCTTCGGGAACCAGCCTGTAGGGGGTCGAGGGTTGGCCCCTGCCCTTGCGCACCGCATCGAGGGCAACGACCAGGCCATCACTTTCGAGATCCTCGATGATGTTGGAGACCGCCTGTTTGGTGAGCTGCGTCGCCCGTGCCAGATCGGCCCGCGACAGGGCGCCATTGAGACGCAGCGCCTCGATCATGACACGACGGTTGTGGGCGCTCGTGCCTTCCTGATTGGTGCCGCTTTTGGCGCGGATCGGGCTGATATCGTCCACCGGCGTTTCCCTCTTGACTCCAATAGGATATTGATCGACTAATTAAGTCAAGCGAATTGACTTAATAGCGGAACGACTGCAGAAAAAGATGGCCAGGGCTTTGTGCCTGTCGCCGCCCCACCGGTCGGGAACATTGGGTCACGTGACATCAACCCGGGAAGGCAACGCAATCGCCTGACCGTCACATCGGAAATGGGAGAAGAAGATGCTGAAATCGATCGGTAAGACACTCTTGGGCGCAGTCTTTTTTGGAGGATTGCTGGTTCCCCATGCCTTCGCCGAAACGTCGCTCAATGCGCTTTTCATGGCGCAGGCCGCCTATAGCGAGGCCGACGTGCGCGCCATGACGGATGCCTTCACCAAGGCCAATCCCGACATCAAGGTCAATCTCGAATTCGTCCCCTACGAAGGCCTGCACGACAAGACCGTGCTCGCGCAGGGCTCGGGCGGTGGCTACGACGTCGTGTTGTTCGACGTCATCTGGCCGGCCGAATACGCCACCAACAAGGTGCTGGTCGACGAAACGTCGAAGATCACCGACGACATGAAGAAGGGCGTGCTGCCCGGCGCCTGGACCACGGTCCAGTATGACGGCAAGTACTATGGCATGCCGTGGATCCTCGACACCAAATACCTGTTCTACAACAAGGAGATCCTGGAAAAGGCCGGCATCAAGACGCCGCCGAAGACCTGGGAGGAACTCGGCGAACAGGCCAAGATCATCAAGGACAAGGGCCTGCTGAAGACTCCGATCGCCTGGAGCTGGTCGCAGGCCGAGGCCGCTATCTGCGACTACGCCACGCTGGTCAGCGCCTATGGCGGCGACTTCCTCAAGGACGGCAAGCCGGACTTCCAGAATGGCGGCGGCGTCGCGGCGCTGAAATACATGGTCGACAGCTACAAGTCGGGCCTCACCAATCCCAATTCCAAGGAATTCCTGGAAGAGGACGTGCGCAAGGTGTTCGAAAACGGCGACGCCGCCTTCGCGCTGAACTGGACCTATATGTACAACATGGCCAACGATCCGAAGGACAGCAAGGTGGCGGGCAAGGTCGGCGTTGTGCCGGCGCCAGGCGTCACCGGCACCAGCGAGGTGTCGGCCGTCAACGGCTCGATGGGCCTTGGCATCACGGCGGTCTCAAAGCATCCGGACGAAGCCTGGAAATACATTGAATTCATGACCTCGCAGGCGACGCAAAACCAGTATGCCAAGCTCTCGCTGCCGATCTGGGCTTCGTCCTATGACGATCCGGCCGTCACCAAGGGCCAGGAAGAACTGATCGCCGCCGCCAAGCTCGGTCTGGCAGCCATGTATCCGCGTCCGACCACGCCGAAGTATCAGGAGCTGTCGACTGCGTTGCAGCAGGCGATCCAGGAAGCGCTTCTCGGCCAGTCTTCGCCGGAAGACGCCCTGAACACCGCTGCCAAAAATAGCGGCCTCTGAGCACTGTTCTCCAGTCACGGGCGGCACTACAGCGCCGCCCGTCCCCTCGGACGGGCAAGGACGCTGTAGCGCTTTCTGATCTTGCGCATGACTCCGGAAATCGGTTCCGATTTCCGGAGTCATGCGCGAGTGCCGCCCGTGCTATGTCTGAAATCACGATGAAAGAAGAGGGGTTGCTCCGATGTCGGGCACCTGGATGACAACCCGTGCATGGCTGCTGATGCTGCCGCTGCTCGTGGTCATGGTCGCCGTCATCGGCTGGCCGCTGGTCGATACCGTCGGGCTTTCCTTCACCGATGCCAAGCTTGTCGGCACCGGCGGCAATTTCGTCGGCTTCGACAATTATGCGAACATGCTGTCCAGCTCGAACTTCTCGCGCACGCTTGTCACCACGACACTCTTCGCGGTGATTTCGGTCGCCGCCGAAATGGTGATCGGCGTTCTCGCCGCGCTGCTGCTCAATCAGCCGTTTCATGGCCGCACCGTCCTGCGCGCCTTGATGATCCTGCCCTGGGCGCTGCCGACCGTGGTCAACGCCACGCTGTGGCGGCTGATCTACAATCCTGAGTATGGCGCGCTGAACGCGGCACTCACGCAACTGCATCTTCTCGACGCCTATCGCTCCTGGCTCGGCGAGCCGGGAACGGCGCTGACGGCGCTCATCGTCGCCGACTGCTGGAAGAACTTTCCGCTGGTGGCGCTGATCGCATTGGCCGCGCTGCAGGCGGTGCCGCGCGACATCACCGCTGCCTCGCTCGTCGATGGCGCCGGGCCTTTCAACCGCTTCCGCTTCGTCATCCTGCCCTACCTCGCCGGGCCGCTGATGGTGGCGCTGGTGCTGCGCACCATCGAGGCCTTCAAGGTCTTCGACATCATCTGGGTGATGACCCGCGGCGGCCCGGCCAACAGCACGCGCACGCTGTCGATCCTCGTCTACCAGGAGGCCTTTTCCTTCCAGCGCGCCGGCTCCGGCGCGTCGCTGGCGCTGATTGTCACCTTGCTCGTCACCGTGCTCGCTGTCGCCTATGCGGCGCTGGTGCGGAAGACCGCGGGGAGTGCCGCCTGATGGAGCGCCAGAGCCCTGCCTTCACCGTCTTCATCCACGCCTGTGCGCTTCTTCTCGCCGCCGTCATCCTGGCGCCCATCGCCTGGCTGTTCATCATGAGCATATCGCCGGCCGCCGATCTTGCCGCCAAGCCGCTGCGCTGGTGGCCGCAAAGTGCCGACTTTTCCCGTTACCGGCAATTGCTGTCGACAGCCGAAAACAGCGCCGGTGCTGCCTTCACCTCATCGCTGCGCAACAGCCTGGAGATCGCCGGCATGGCGACCATCGCCGCCCTGGCGCTGGCGATCCCCGCCGGCTGGGCCGTCTCGCGCACGCCGTCGATCGGCTGGTCGCTGTCGATGGTCATCGCCACCTACATGCTGCCGCCGGTGGCGCTGGCCGTACCGCTCTATATGGGCCTGTCGTATCTCGGCCTGCTCAACAATGTCTTCGGCCTGGCGCTTGTCTACCTGACCATTCTGGCTCCGTTCACCACCTGGCTGATGAAGTCGGGTTTTGACTCGATCCCGCGCGAGATCGAGGCGGCGGCAATGATCGACGGCGCCGGCCTGTTCCAGACGCTGCGCATCATCACGCTGCCGCTGGCCGCACCCGTGATGGCGACGTCGGCGCTGTTTGCCGTGCTGCTCGCCTGGGACGAATTCTTCTATGCGCTGCTGTTCACCTCGGACCAGCGCGCCAAGACCTTGACCGTCGCCATCGCCGATTTGGCCGGCGGCCGTGTTTCCGACTACGGATTGATCGCCACGGCCGGCGTGCTGGCCGCCTTGCCGCCGGTGCTGATCGGCCTGGTCATGCAGCGCGCGCTGATTTCGGGCCTGACCAGCGGCGGTGTGAAAGGATGATGATGACTGCAGCAAAACCCCGGCCGGCCGGGTTGGTCGCCATCGACCGCGAAATGGCGCGCCAGCATGCCGATGCGATCGCGTCGTTCGAGCACAATGCAGCCATGGCGGCAAAGGTCGCCGCCTCGATCCGGCAGACCGGGCGCCTGCTGCTGCTCGGCATGGGCGGCTCGCATGCGGTCGGTCGCGGCGTCGAGCCGCTCTACCGCGCGCTTGGCATCGATGCCCTGGCGCTGCCACTTTCCGAACAGCTCGGCCAGCCGCTGCCGCTGGCCGGCAGGACGGTGCTCGTCACCTCGCAGTCGGGCGAGAGCGCCGAGGTCGTCAGATGGTTCTCGGAGGCTGGCAGCCCTGCCGATGTTTTCGGCCTGACACTCGAAGGCGCCTCGTTCCTGGCTCGCACCGTGCCTTGCCTGGTCGGCGCCGGCGGCACCGAACTGGCCTTCGCCGCCACCCGCAGCCTGACCGTGACCTTCGCCCTGCATCTGGCCATCCTGGCCGCACTCGGCGAGGACCCAGGTGCCGCGCTTGGCGCCCTGGATCAGCCACGAGACAACGACATCACGCAGGCACTCGCAACACTGCAGAAGGCGACAACCATCGTTACATCAGGCCGGAGGCTGCAAGGTCTCGCCGAAGCGCTGGCGCTTGGTCTTACCGAACTGTCGCGCCTGCCGTGCTTTTCACTCGAGGGTGGCCAGCTGCGTCACGGGCCGATGGAGATGCTCGGCCCGCACATCGGCGTCATCCTGTTTCGCGGCAACGACCCGACGTCGGATCTGGTGACCGCGATGGCCATATCCGTGGTCGAGGCCGGCGCGCCGCTGGTCGTCTTCGATTCGTCCGGGCAGTCGCCTATCGCGGGCGCCGTCACGCTTTCATTCAAGCCAGCCTCCAGCATGGCCGCGATCTTCGCCATGCTGCCGGTCGCGCAGCGCCTGATGATCGCTTTCGCCGATGCCCGTATCGACAATGCCGGCACGCCTGTCCGCTCCACCAAGATCACCAGGAGCGAGTGATGCGTCCGCTTGCAGTGATCGGCAACGTCAATGTCGACCTGATTGTCGGCCCGGTCGCGCCATGGCCAAAGGCGGGAACGGAGACCGTCGTCGACCACGACGAATTGCGCGTCGGCGGCCAGGCCGGCAACAGCGCGCTGGCCTGGCAGGCTCTGGGCGTCGATTTCGCCGTTGCCGCCAATGTCGGCGACGACCAGTTCGGCCGCTGGCTTCGCGAAGCCTTCGGCCGCCGTGCCGAGAAATGGCCGGTCCGTCCTGAAGGCACGACGCTGTCCGTCGGCATGACCCACCCCGACGGCGAACGGACCTTCTTCACCACACGCGGACACCTGCCGCGCTTCAGTCTTGCCGATGTGTTTTCCGTCCTCGACGGCGGGGCGCTCTCCGGGGGATACGCGCTGTTGTGCGGCTCCTTCCTGACCGACGATCTGACGCGCGACTACGACGCGTTTTTCGATTGGGCCGACAGCCACGACATCGCCGTCGCGCTCGACACCGGCTGGCCGATCGATGGTTGGACCGAAGCCAACTGCGCAGCGACGCGCGCGTGGCTTTCGCGCTGCGGGCTGGCGCTGTTCAACGAGGTCGAGACCGTGACCCTGGCCGGAACGCGGAACCCCGTGGAGGCCGCGCGCGAAATCCGCTCGAGCATGAGAAAAGGCGCGACCTTCGTCGTCAAGCGCGGGCCGCTGGGCGCCATCGGCATCGGCCCGGATGGAGCGCTTGTCGAGGCCGTCGCGCCCGATGTCCGGGTTGTCGACACCATCGGCGCCGGCGATGTCTTCAACGCCGCCTTCCTCGCCGCCCTGGCCCAGGAGCAGCCGCTATCGGCCTGTCTCTCCGCCGCGACGCATGTGGCCTCGCGCGCAATTTCCACCTTGCCCCGCAACTATGGCGGACCGATGAATCTCGAGGGAATCCATGCATGAGCGCGCTTGAAATCCGCGACATCCGCAAGAGCTACGGCAGTGTCGAGACGCTGAAAGGCATCGACATCGCGCTGCAGAGCGGCGAATTCCTGGTGCTGCTCGGTTCGTCGGGCTGCGGAAAATCGACACTGCTCAACATCATCGCAGGGCTGGCCGAAGCGACAAGCGGCGATGTGCTGATCGGCGGCCGCTCGATCCTTGGCGTTCATCCCAAGAACCGCGACATCGCCATGGTCTTCCAGTCCTATGCGCTCTATCCAAACCTGACCGTACAGCGCAACATCGGCTTCGGGCTGGAGATGCGCGGGGTTGCCGCCGACGAGCGCGACAAGGCGGTGCGCGAAGCGGCGAAACTGCTGCAGATCGAGACCTTGCTCGACCGCAAGCCGAGCCAGCTTTCCGGCGGCCAGCGCCAGCGCGTCGCCATCGGCCGGGCGCTGGTGCGCAAACCGCAGGTGTTCCTGTTCGACGAGCCGCTGTCCAATCTCGACGCCAAGCTGCGCCTGGAAATGCGCACCGAGCTGAAGCGCCTCCATCAGATGCTGCAGACCACCATCGTTTACGTCACCCACGACCAGATCGAGGCGATGACGCTGGCGACCCGCATCGCGGTGATGCGCGACGGCCGGATCGAGCAGCTCGGCACGCCCGAAGAGATCTACAACCAGCCGGCAACGCTCTATGTCGCGGGTTTTGTCGGCGCGCCATCGATGAACATGCTGCAAGTGGTCATTGCAGACACAAAGCTGGCCATTGCCGGTACCAACGTGCGGATACCCTTGCCCGCACGCTATCGAAACGCGGTCCGTGACGGCGCACAGGTCGTCGTCGGCATCAGGCCCGAAGCGCTTCGCGTGGCGACCGGCGCCGCAACGGATTTGTCGTTGCCCGTGGAGATAGAGGTCGTCGAACTGACCGGGCCCGAACTGGTCACCACGGCTAGCATCGGTCCGCAGCGACTGACGGCTTGCCTGCCGCCACGGACCCGGGTCGGCAAGGGCGAAACATGCGGCTTCACGTTCGACGAAGCCGCGCTTCGCTTGTTTGACCCGGAGACCGGCAAGGCTTTCCAGGATCAGCCCTGAGGGATGTCCTCGCGGATCTTCGGCGATCCCGCAATCTCGAGCAGGGACGATACGAGCAGCTGGCGCTCATCTCTCGACAGGACATCCGCATCGAAGAGGTTCATGCTGCGCAGCCCCTCGATGGCGAGGTAGCAGACCAGCAGCGACTTCAGATCCTGCGTCTCGCCCTTCAGCCGCTCGAAAAGCTGCCGCTTGAATGTCTTTATCGGCGTCATGAAATCGGGATCCTCGGCGATCGCCGAAAAGATCCAGGATGCCGATGGCTGCTTTTCCTCGCAATCACTTGCCGACAGCCTGATATAGACAGCGAGCGGGTTTTCGCCTTTGTCGTTGCTGTTGGCGGATTCGAGCGCTTGCCCGAATTCACGCAAATAACCCTCGACCAATCCCTGCATCAACTTGGCCTTGGTCGGGAAATTGTAGAGCAACCCGCCCTTCGACACGCCGGCACGGCTGGCGACCGCTTCCAGCGACAGGCTGCCAGGCCCGGATTCTCGTGCGACATCAGCCGCCGCGGCAAGAATTTTCTCGCGCGAGTTCGATCTTGGAGCTTTCATGGCCCCTCCCATCGCAAGCTTAGGCCCAATTGACAAGACCGTCCAGACGGTACAGTAAGATCGCCATTGTTTTGAAATCGGGACCTGCAGTCGACATGTGTCCCGAAGTCCGAGCTTCGCGCCGGATTTCGACTGAGGGGACTTCCTTGTTCAAGCGCATACTCCGCATCGTCATCATCGCCCTGGTTCTGCTCGTCCTCTTCGTCGTGGTCGGCGGTATCGTCGGCTTCAACTTCCTGCGCGACAACGGCATCAAGCAGTACTTCGCCACCATGAAGCCGCCGGCGGCAACCGTATCGACGACCATCGCCAAGCCGTCGACCTGGACGCCGGGCGTCGAGGCGATCGGTACGGTCAGCGCGGTGCGTGGCGTCGACCTGACCGTCGAAGTCACCGGCATCGTCAAGGACATCCTTTTCCACGCCAATCAGAAGGTGGCCGCGGACGCCGTGCTTCTCCAGCTCGACGACGCCGTCGAACGTGCCGATCTTGCCGCGACCAAGGCCCAGGCCGTATCCGACCAGACGGCGCTGGAGCGCGCGGTCGAGTTGCAGCGGCGCGGCGTCGGATCGGATGCCACGCTCGATACGGCTCGAGCCGCCGCATCGAGTTCCGCTTCGCAAGTGTTGAAGTTGCAGGCGGTGCTCGACCAGAAGCAGTTGAAGGCGCCGTTCGCCGGCACGGTCGGCATCCCGAAAATCGACCTCGGCCAGTACCTGGCGCCCGGCACCGCCGTGGTGACGTTGCAGGATCTCGACACGATGCGGGTCGATTTCACGGTGCCGGAACAACAGCTGCCTTCGCTGAAGATCGGCCAGACGGTGCGGCTTGGCATCGGCGGCCGCGAGATGCCCTATGCCGGCACCATTCGCGGCATCGACCCGAAAATCGACCCTTCGAGCCGGCTGGTAAACGTGCGCGCCGAGGTCGCCAACACCGAAGGCAAATTGACCCCTGGCCAGTTCGTGCAGGTACGTGTCGAATTACCCGAAGAGCAGAACGTGCTGACGCTGCCGCAGACGGCGCTGACGACGAGCCTCTATGGCGACTACATCTTCGTGGTGCAGCAGGCGAAGCCCGCCGGGGCGCCGCCGGCCAAGCCGGAAGAGAAGCCCGCCGCGTCGACAACCGACAAATCGGCGGACGCCCAGCCCACAGACACGAAGCCCGCGGACGCCAAGCCGGCTGACGCAATGAAGCCGGCGGCTGATGCAACCAAGCCTGCCGCCGCTGCGGCAAAGCCAGCCGACGAGCCTGCCGATCCGGCCAAGCCGGCGGCGGAAGGCGACAAGGCTGCGCTGGTGCTGTCGCAGGTCTTCGTCAAGCCCGGCCGCCGCAACGCCGGCATGGTCGAGATCGTCGAGGGGCTGAAGGCCGGTGATGAGGTCGTCACCGCCGGTCAGAACCGGCTCTTCAATGGCATGTCCGTCAACGTCGACAACACCATCGACCCGACCAAATCGGCGAACAAGCAGGCCGACCAGCAATGAGCTTTTCCGATATCTTCATTCGCCGGCCCGTCCTTTCGACGGTCCTTGCCTGCATGATCCTGCTCCTGGGTTTCCAGGGCATCTTCAACCTGTCGATCCGGCAGTATCCGAAGGTTGACGAAACGGCCATCACCATCACGACAGCCTATCCGGGTGCCAGCGCCGACCTGATCCAGGGCTTCATTTCCGCCCCGATCGCCCGCGCCGTCGCCTCGACGGAGAACATCGACTACGTCACCTCGTCGAGCCGCCCGTCCTCCAGCACCGTGACGGTGCAGATGAAGCTCGGCTCCAATCCCGACGTCGCGCTGACCGAAGTGCTGTCCAAGGTCCAGGGCGTGCGCGGCACCTTGCCGGACGCCTCCAAGGACCCGGTCATCGTCAAGGGCACCGGCCAGCAGTTCGCGATGATGTACATCTCGATGCAGAATCCGAACATGACGAAGGAGCAGCTGACCGAGTATATCGAGCGCGTCATCCGCCCGCGCATGTCGACGGTCGAAGGCGTCGCCGACGTGCAGATCTTCGGCGCCCAGGAATACTCGATGCGCGTCTGGATCGACCCGGTCAAGCTTGCCGCGCGCGGCGTGACGGCATCCGAAGTGCTGACGGCGATCAACAATTCCAACTTCCTGTCGGCGCCCGGCAACACGCAGAACGAGTATGTCGTCTCGTCGATCAGCGTGCGCTCGACGCTGCAGACGCCGGAAGCGTTCGCCGCGCTGCCGCTGCGCTCGACCGACAGCAATGTGGTGCGGCTGCGCGATGTCGCTCGCGTCGAACTCGGCGCCGAGAATACCGACACCAGGGTTAGCTTCAATGGCAAGCCCGGCACCTTCCTCGCCATCTTCCCGACACCGGCCGCCAACCCGCTGACCACGGCGGCGGCACTCACAAAGCTCGTGCCGCAGATTCAGGAGACGCTGCCCAAAGGCATGACGATCGAGGTCGTCTACGATGCGACCGAGCAGATCAGCGCCTCGATCGAGGAGGTGTTCAAGACCATCGCCGAGGCGGTTGCCATCGTCATCGTCGTCATCCTTTTGTTCCTTGGCTCTTTCCGTTCGGTGATGATGCCGATCGTCACCATCCCGCTGTCGCTCATTGGCGTCTGCTTCCTTTTGTTTGCCGTGGGCTATTCGATCAACCTTCTCTCCCTGCTGGCCATGGTGCTGGCGATCGGCCTTGTCGTCGACGACGCCATCGTGGTGGTGGAGAACATCCATCGCCATATGGAGGAAGATCACATGTCGCCGATGCAGGCGGCCTTCAACGGCATGCGCGAGATCGCTTCCGCCATCGTCGCCATGACCATGACGCTGGCCGCCGTGTTCGCGCCACTGGCCTTCACCGGCGGCCTGACCGGCGCGCTGTTTCGCGAATTCGCCGTCACGCTTGCCGGCTCGGTGGTGCTGTCAGGTGTCATCGCCGTCACCATCACCCCGATGATGTCGGCGCGCCTCCTGAAGTCCGGCACGCCGGGCCGTTTCCAGCGCATTGTCGACGGCGCCTTCGCGCGGGTCGAGCATGTCTATGAACGAGCCGTCACCGGGTCACTGAATTATCGCCCTTTGACGCTGATCATCGTGCTTGCGCTTGTCGGCGTCACCGGCTTCATGTTCACCAAGACCTCGACCGAACTGGCGCCGGAAGAGGACCAGGGCTTTCTGCTCTCGATTGTGACAGGGCCACGCTATGCGACGTCCGACTACACGGAGACATACGTCAACCAAATGCTCGGCCTGGTGAAGGATATTCCAGAGACGCGGGCGCAGTTCTCCGCCGTCGCCTTCAGTGGCGAGACAAACAGCGCCTTCGTCGGCTTTGCCTTCAAGGATTGGGCGGATCGCAAGCGCAATTCCAAGGAATTGCAAGCCGACATTACGGCCCGTCTCGCCAAGGTGGCGGGCGTCCAGGCCTTCGTCTTTGCGCCGCCGACGCTGCCGGGCTCCGGCGGCGGCCTACCCATCGCCATGGTGGTGCGATCGACCGGCGATGCCTCGGAAGTGTACGACGTGGCCGAGCAGATCAAGAACAAGGCGCAGGCCTCCGGCCGCTTCATCGTCGTGCAGAATTCGATGGCCTATGACGCACCCCAGGTGACCGTGACCATCGACCGTGACCGCGCCGCGGCACTGAACCTGCCGATCGCCGATATCGGCCGCACGCTGACGCTGCTGGTCGGCGGCGCCGAAGTGGCGCAGTTCGATCGCGACTCCAACAGCTACGACATCATCCCGCAGGTGCCGCAGGAATTCCGCGACAACCCCGAAAGGCTCGGCGAGTACTTCGTGCGCAGCGTGACGGGCGAGATGGTGCCGCTGTCGGCCGTTGTAAAGATTTCGAACAATGCGGCGCCGGCCGCCATCGAGCAGTTCAACCAGCTGAATTCAGCGACGATTTCCGCGCTTCCGCTGCCCGGCGTCACCACCGGCGACGGGCTGAAGGCGCTGGAGGAGATCGCCAGGGAGAGCCTGCCCGACAGCTTCTTCATCGACTACTCCGGCCAGTCCAGGCAGGAGAAGGAACAGGGCAACACCATCCTGATCGCGTTCGCGGCGGCCGTCATAGTCATCTATCTGGTGCTGGCAGCGCAGTTCGAAAGCTTCCGCGACCCGCTGATCATCATGATGGCGGTGCCGCTGTCGATCTTCGGCGCCATCGTGCCGCTCAATCTGGGCCTCGGCACGCTCAACATCTACACGCAGGTCGGCCTGATCACGCTGATCGGCCTGATCACCAAGCACGGCATCCTGCTGGTCGAGTTCGCCAACCAGCAGCGTGAAATCCATGGCATGCGACGGCGTGACGCCATCATAGCCTCGGCCAAGGTACGCCTGCGGCCGATCCTGATGACGACGGCGGCCATGGCGCTTGGCGTCGTGCCGTTGATCACGTCCAGCGGCGCCGGCGCCGCGGCACGCTATTCGATGGGCCTGGTGATCTTCACCGGCATCCTGGTCGGCACCATGTTCACGCTCTTCGTCGTGCCCATGTTCTACACCTTCATCGCCAGCAAGGACCTGCCACACCATGCCGAGAAGCCGGATCCCAAGCTGATGCCGGCACTGCAGGACTGAAGCAATTCCAGGAAAAGCGCGTAGCGGTTTCCGACCGGAATCGCGTGAAAGCAGATGACAAAAAAGAGGCCGGAAAATTCCGGCCTCTTTTTTTGGCTGGGCTCAATACCGCCGGTTTGAGCTGTACTCAATACCGCGAAAAACTCTCCGACGGGAGCCTGAACAAGGACGCGGCAGTTGGCCTGCCAGTTCCACAGCCTGCTACTTGACGATGACGATGCTGGTGTTGGTCGGCCCGAACATTTCGACAAGCTGATAGAAATCGGCGGCATTGTCGGGATGCAGCCGCACGCAGCCGTGCGAAGCCGGCTGGCCGAGGCGCTTGATCGCATTGGTGGCATGCACCGCGTAGCCGCCACTGAAGAAGACCGAGTGCGGCATCGGCGCGTTGTCGTACTTCTTCGAATACCACATCTCATGCATGCGCGTCGGCTTGAACGAGCCGGTCGGCGTCACATGGGCTCCGTCGCCGGTGGAAACCTTCCAGGCGAAGGCCGGCCGGCCGTCGACCGAGACCTCCATGATCTGCTGTGAAAGCGAAACGCGCGCCACGATCTTGTTGGCGGCGTGCGCTGCGCCAGAGCCGGCGCCGAGCAGCAGTGCGGCACCCGTCAGGGCGGCGGCGGCAACGTTGATGAACTTGGCGGAAATGGCAGTGTGCATGATGGGATCCCCTCTTTTTTGCCGGGCTTGGCCGGCTCCAATTCGATGGCTGCTTATCCCAACGTCATGTTTCGGGGAGATTTCGTGGAATGCTCGTTTGTGTTTCGAATGTGTTTCCTCTGGTTAACAAGCACTGCCATCCGCTGAGCGGCAATGGGGACCAGACGCAGCCTGCCCGAGCGTCACCGAGATCAGGAACATGGGTATTTATCCTTAACCGAAAGTGCGAATTCCCAGTATATGAAAGAAGTGGCATTGATCTCGAAACCAACCTGCAACAAAGCGCGGCTTGGAGCGGCATGATCCGGATACGGACCGCAAGCAAAGTTGACGCAACGAAAACAGCCGGTAGCGAAAATGGAAACGAAATCGAACGCACTCTCCTGGCTTCTCAGGATCAGCATCGCGGCAGCGGTCATCGGCGGCGTCGGCACGGTTGCCGGCACCCCGCTGACAAGGCTCGGTGCGATGACTTCAGGCGAGATTTCGACGCTGCATGCCGCACTGTTTTTCGCCACGGTCTGGATTGTTTCCAGCCTGCGCATCGCTCGGCTCAAGGCCCTCTGGCGGGTCGGCCTCAAGCTGACGGGAATGCGCGGCCCCTCCGGCAACTTGCTGCCGAGAGGACCGAAGGCCCGCGCCGCTGCGGGGGGCTCCGTGGGCGGCGCGGGTGCTTCGGGAGTATCCTGAAGCGACCTGCAACACACATTTGGGGAATTGGTAAGATGAAAACGAAATTTGCCGCTTCGGTGCTTTCCGCACTGCTTTACGCGCAGGGCCTGCTCGGCTTTGCCGGCGTTGCCACGGTGCTGCTCAGGGACCGCGCCCATGCGGGCGAGTTCACCATGGGCAATGACATGCCATCCGGCCCGTCGCTGCTGGTGGTGCGCTGAGCGTCAGGAGCATCGGACCTCGAGGTGGAGAATCCGATGTTCAACCGAGATGGCGCGAAACCCCAGCCGTCAGTCGGCGAATTGCTGCGGCGGATCGAACCGATAGCCGGCGCCGCGTATGGTGGTGATGGTTTCGGTGTCGAGCTTGCGGCGCAGCCGCACGATGCGCGAATCGATCGAGCGATCGAAGGCGTCGACGTTTTCGGCCGGCGCCGCGGCAATGATATCGTCACGCGTCAGCACCTTGCGCGGACTGGCCAGGAACAGCCTGAGCAGCGCCACCTGGCCGGGCGAAAGCTGCTCTTCCGTTCCGGACCGGTGCATGACCATGGCCGATCTCAGATCGACGGTCGCGTTCTCCAGCACGATCAGTTCCTGGGTGCCCCTGCCGCGCCGCGAAAGCAGGCCGCCGACACGGGCGGCGAGTTCCCTGACGTTGAGCGGGCTCTCGACGACGTCGGCCGCACCAAGCTCGAGCGCCAGCACCTTGTCGACGAGATCGGCCGGCCGGCAGATCAGAATGAAATCCGGCCCGCCCTCGCCACCATGGCGCCTGAGCAGATCCCGCCCCTCCGCCTGGCTGAGACTGTCGCCGACGACGACGACGTCGATGCCCTTTCCCGACAGCAGCGATTCGGCCTCCCATGGCTGCCGCGCCCGATGCACATCGTGGCCGCGCCGTTCGAGATGATCGGCGAGTTCGGTCGCGACCACTTCGGCGACGGAAACGAGCGCAATGACGGATCGTGCGGCCATATTTTCCAACCGTTCCCTGGCAACCGGATATGAGTACTGGACATCATGTTTATACCCAATCTACTTTCCACTGAAAGTGGGAGCGAACGCATCGTGCGGGCAAGAATTGTCATCGTCGAGGATGAGCCCGACCTGAGGGACGCGGTCGCCGAATATCTTGGCGCAGCCGGCTATGACGTGGTCACCGCCGAAAGTGCCGCCGCCGCCCGCAGCCTCGTTGAAACGCAGTCGTTCCATCTCGCCATCCTCGACATCGCCATGCCGGGCGAGGACGGCCTCTCGCTCGGCCGCTGGCTGCGTTCGCGGCTGCCGATCGGCATCATCTATGCGACCGCCGCCGGCACCGCGCTCGACCGCATCGTCGGGCTGGAGCTCGGCGCCGACGACTACATCGTCAAGCCCTACGAATTGCGCGAGGTGCTGGCGAGGGTCCGCAGTGTGCTGCGCCGCGTCCCGCAACCGACGGAACCGCAGGACAAGAAGGCCTCGACGGATCGCCGCTCCGTTGCCTTCGGCCCTTTCCAGGCCGATCTCGACGGCAGGCTGGTCACCGGCGTCAATGGCGCGGTGATCGACATGGCCAAGAGCGAATTCGACGTGCTGGAAGTTTTCCTGACCCGCGCCAACCGGCTGCTGACCCGCGCCGCGATCTCCGAGGCGATCGGCTTCACCGAAGACCCGGAATCGTCGCGCGCGGTCGACATTCGCATCATGCGGCTGCGCAAGAAGATCGAGACGGACCCTGCCAATCCGAAATTCCTGCGCACGGTGCGCGGCGAAGGCTATATCTTCTCGCTGCCGACCGGCGACGGCAACTGAGCACCGAGGCTAGAGGGGTTCGGATTCGCAGCCGTCGCTCGCCGATCGAATTGGCACGACTCTGGAATGACGGCAGAAGATGACCGCTGAAGCAGCAAACACGGATATGCAAGGGCTCAGGCAGGGCGCGGCGATGGCGGCCGTGCGTGTCGTTCGCCGGCTGCGTGAGGCCGGCGACTGGCAGCGCGAGATGGTAAGCATACTGGAAACGCTGTGCCGGGCCATGGAATGCCAGCGTGGCATCCTGTTTCGCTTGCGCGAATTGCCCGGCCAGGGCTTCGCCCAGTCGGTCGCCGCCTACTGGATTGATCCCGACTTCGGCGGCGAACTGGCATCCCCAACCGTCATCATGCAATCGATCGTCAATTCGGACCCCCTGCTAGAGCGGCTGGCCGAGGATGAGCGGCAGGGCAAGGTCTTCGCCGGGCATACGCGCGATCTCGAAGGCTTCCTGAGAACCGACTTCGAAAAGCAGAACATCAAGTCGTTCCTGTCAGTGTCCGTCTTCGCGCACGGCCATCTGTGGGGCACGCTGGCGGTCAATGACTGCGTCGACGAGCGCGAGTGGACCGACGAGGAAGAAGCGACGCTGCACATCATCGCGCTCGCCATCGGCGACGCCATCGAACGATCGCCCTCCGACGCCCATGCCAGCGAGGTCATCCGCCGCACCATGCTGCAGGCCTCGCTCGACGCCATCATCGTCATCGACGAGACCGGCTCGATCATCGAGTTCAACCCGGCCGCCGAAAAGATGTTCGGCTTCCTGCGCAGCGATATCCTCGGCAAGGACCTGCTCGACACCGTCGTGCCGGAATACTACCGCAAGGGCTATTCGTCGGGGGCCGAATACATGTCCGGCCGCGGCGCGCCGATGGTCGGCCAGCGGCTCGAGACGGTGACCCAGAACGCCGCCGGCGAGGTGTTCCCGATCGAGCTGACGGCAACCGAGATGCGGGTCGCCGATCGCCGCCTCATCTTTGGCTCGATCCGCGACCTGCGCGACAAATTGCGCGCCGAGGAGGAGATCGGTCGCCAGCGCGAGAAGCTGCACCAGAACGAGAAGATGGCGGCGATGGGTTCGTTGCTGGCCGGCGTCTCGCACGAGCTCAACAACCCGCTGGCCGTGGTGGTGGCGCAATCGACGCTGCTGCACGAATTCGCCTCCGATCCGCAGACCAAGGTGCGTGCCGAGAAAGTGCGCGCCGCGGCAGAGCGCTGCGGCCGCATCGTCAAGAGCTTCCTGTCGATGGTCCGCCTCCATCCCGCGGCACAAGCCGAGACCGATCTCAACCAGGTGATCCGCGCGGCCCTCGAGGTGACCGCCTATGGTGCGCGGTCAAGCGGCATCATCATCGACACCGATTTCGCCGCCGGCCCGCTGCTGGCCATGGCCGACGCCGACCATGTGACGCAGGTGGCTGCCAACTTCCTCATCAACAGCCAGCATGCCTTGGCCAGCGTCGCCGGCGACCGGCTGATCAAGGTGCGGACGTTCCGCAGCGATCGGGGCCACCCCTGCTTTTCGGTCGAGGACAATGGCCCCGGCGTGCCGGAAGCGATCCGCGGCCGCATCTTCGAATCCTATTTCACCACCAAGCCGGTCGGCGTCGGCACCGGCATCGGCCTGTCGATCTCGAAATCGATCATCGAGCGGCACAATGGCAATGTCTGGTTCGAGGAAGTGCTGCCGAGAGGGGCGCGTTTCGTCGTCCAGATGCCGGCCATTGCGGCCGGCGCCGCCAGCGCCGGCGAGAACCAGCCGCGCTCGAGCGGTTTGCGCCATGCCCTGATCATCGATGACGAGCCCGATGTCGCCGGCTCGCTCTCCGACATTCTCGAATTGATGGGCATCAAGTCGCGGATTGCACCTGTCTGGGAATCGGGCGCCGCCACCTTGAGCGGCCACATGCCGCCCGACATCGTCTTTTCGGACCTGCGCATGCCTGGCATCAGCGGCATATCGATCTATCGCGAGCTGCTTGCCGAAAAGCCCGACCTGGCGCGGCGTTTCGTGCTGGTCACCGGCGACCTGATCGGCGCGAAAGCCGAAATCGAGGCCTTGCCGGCGCAGCAGCGGCCGCAGATCCTGGAAAAGCCGTTCAGCACGCTGGACGTGCGCAGCGTGCTGTCCGTCATTGCCGAACAGGCGACATCGAAGGGATAAAAAAAGGCCCCCGGCCGACATCGAGGCGGGGGGCCGAAGAAGAGCGCGCTGGAGGCAGCGCTCGGGGAGGTCGGAGCACGATCCCAAGGTGGGAACCGGTTTCGGGATCAGGCTTCGACAAAAGTCAGAAAATGTTCGGCGTGCCGGTCAACGGCGCGGCATTGGCGATCATGCGGATCGCGCGGGCCTTATGCGCTCCGGACTGCTCGGCGATGGCGCGCAGGCAATCAATGCTCTCGGCACCCCAGGCCTGACCCTTGCAGGCGAAGTCGGTCGCAGGCATCGGCAGACGCGCGGTCTTGATCGTTGTCTGCGCGCCGTCGACGACGTTGGCTGGTGGATTCAACGAAGCGAAGGCCGGCCCGATTGTCGGCGTGAACGCCATGCCGATGAAGGCACAAGCAGCCATCGCCATGAACATCGCCATGGGGTGGTCACTGGCGCGCTGGCGCAGCGCCAGTTTCGGGCGACGGTCATTGCGCTCTGGAGCCTGGAAGCGGTGCTCGCCGGAGGTCGTCTGGATTTTCGAATACATCGTCGTTCCCTTCACTGATTTTCTTTTTGTGATGAAACGAACTTAGGCGCGTCTTGTAACAGCGCAACGGTGGCGCAAGACTGACAATGTAACCGACTTGAAACAGCGTTTCGGGCAAAATCGGGCAAAATCGGTCACAGCCGTTCAAACGTCCTCCGAAGGATGAGTCTTCGCCCGGTCTCCCCGATTGCACTGGCCAAAAGCGCGGCCGGAGCGCAGCCCAAAGCCGACCAGCGGCAGGGCCGCTCTACCCCCGCAAGGTGCCCTGTCCTCCGCTCCATTCGCTTCGCAATCGTGCCGGGACAGCACTCCTGAAACCGTGACTAACACCAGGATTCTCCGAGATTTTCCGGGCCGACGGCCGCGCGGATTTTGGCTCCGGACGACATGCGGATTCCATCCGGAATGCCGTTGGATTTTCACAAGCCATTGCATTTCAAAGAGAAATATGCTTATATTGAATGAGTATTCAACAAAATGAAGAGACGTTTATGAACCCGCACCTCCGTGACGTGGCGATCCCCAACGATTGGGACCGGCGGGGACTGCCGGGCTGGAGTTACCACTCCGATGCCCTTCTCGAGCTCGAGAAGGAGCACGTCTTTCGCAACCACTGGCAGATTGTCGGACATGTCTCAGACACGCCGAATGCCGGCGATTACCTGACCATGGACGTCGTCGGCGAGCGCGCTTTGATCGTGCGCGGCAAGGATGGCGTGGTGCGCGGTTTCAACAACATGTGCCGTCACCGCGGCAGCCGCGTCGTCGCCGACAGCCAGGGCAATTGCAAGAACGCGCTGGTGTGCCCATTCCATGGCTGGGTCTACAACCTCGACGGCACGTTGCGCGGTGCCGCACGCCCGCGCTCTTTCCCCGATCTCGACAAGACCGAATTCGGCCTGATGCCGCTCGATCTGGAAGTCTGGATGGGCTTCATCTTCATCCGCTTCCGCAATGGCGGGCCGCAGCCCTCGGTCGCCGAGCTGATGAAGCCGATCGAGCCCGAATTCGCGCATTACAACGCCGCCGACATGGTGCCGTCCTGGGGCATCTGGACCCAGAAGACGCCGGTCAACTGGAAGTCGGTGCGCGATGTCGACAATGAGGGCTATCACGTCGCCATGGCACATCCCGCCTTGCAGGACCTCTATGGCGCCACCTATTTCGACGAGCCCTTCATCAATGGCGTGTCACGCTCCTTTGCCACCTACAATCCGCATGCCGGCCGCCGCTGGAGCGTCAAGAACTATGTCAAGATCGCGCCCGAGCCGGCGCACCTGCCCGACTACCTGAAGAAGGCCTGGGTCTATTACGGCATCTTCCCCAATGCGGTCATTTCGGTGATGCCGGAATCGGTGCAGTTCTATCAGGAGTTTCCGCTGTCGACCGGGCAGACCCTGCTGCGCGGCGCCATCTACCGCTACCGCGACGAAGGCCGCGAGCAGGCCGCCGCCCGCTACCTCTCCTTCCGCATCGATCGCGATACGATGTCGGAGGACGTCCAGCTTTCCGTGTGGTCGAACGAATCCATGCTGTCCGAGGCCTTCGAGGGCTTCTATCTCTCAGACCTCGAATATGGCGTGCGCACCCATCACGACCATCTGCGCAAGATGCTGCCGGTGCTGGGGTTGGAGACAGCGCCCGAGGAGAAGGACATGTGGAATTTGAACGACGCGCTCAGGTCGCGGTCTTAAGGGCAGACAGCAGAGCTGCCGATCTCCCCCACGTGGGGGAGATTGGCCGTCACCCCCGCCACACACCCTCTTTCCTCAAATCATCCATCGTCCGCGAAATGCCCTCGCGCAAGATGCCGACCATGTCGTCGATCTGTTCGCGCGTGATGACCAGCGGCGGCGACATCACGCACATGTTGATCAGCGGCCGGACCAGCAGGCCGAGCTCGTGGCAATGCGCGTCGATGCGCTTGCCGACATCCTTGTCGAGCTGCAGCGGATCCTTGCTTTCGCGGTCAGCCACGCATTCGACGCAGCCCATCAGCCCCAGGCCACGCACCTCGCCGACCAGCGGCAGCTCTTCCAGCGTCTTCAGCTGCGCCTGGAAATAGGGCGCGACCTCCCGCGTGTGGGCAAGCACGCCCTCTTCCAGCAGATCGAGATTTTTCAGCGCCACGGCGCAGCCGACGGGATGGCTGGTGTAGGTCAGGCCGTGACCGAACATCGCGTCGGGATGGTTCGACCGCCGCAACTCTTCCAGCAGCCGTTCCGAGATGATGACGCCGCCGAGCGGGAAATACCCCGAGGTGACGCCCTTGGCGAAGGTGATCATGTCCGGATCGATGCCGAACACGTCGCCCGAGGCAAAGACATGGCCGAGCCGGCCAAAGGCCGTCACCACCTCGTCGGAAACATAAAGGATGTCGTTGTCGCGGCAGGTCTCGCGGATACGCTTGAGATAGCCGTCGGGCGGCACGACGACGCCGCCGGATGCCTGCACCGGTTCGCCGACAAAAGCGCCGATCTTTTCGGCGCCGACGCGGGCGACCGTGTCGCGGAACTGATCGACCAGGAAATCGGTGAAGGCGGCAAGGCTCATGCCGCGCGGGCGGCGGAACGGATCGGGCGAAGACAGCTTGATCACCAGCTCGTCGGCGCCGTCCATCCAGTCACGGTCGCGCGGACGGCCGTTGAGCGAGGCCGACAGATAGGTCGAACCATGATAGGCGCCGCCCCGGCTCAGGATCAGCTTCTTTTCCGGCCGGCCGCGCACATTGTTGTAGAACTGCATGAAGCGCAGCGCCGTCTCGACGGCCGAAGAGCCGCCGGTGGTGGTGAAGACGTGGCTGAGATCGCCTGGCGCATGGCCGGCGATGCGCATGGCAAGTTCCGCCGACGGGGCGTTCATCGTGTACCACGGCGTGTTGTAGGACAGCGCCATCGCCTGGTCGTACATCACCTTGGCGAGTTCCTCGTGGCGGTGGCCGACATTGACGCACCACATGCCGGCAGGTCCATCGATCAGCCGCTTGCCGGTACCGTCGGTGATGTAGATGCCGTCGCCTTCGCCGATCAACGCGCGCGCCTCTGCACCGACAGAGCCGGCGAAAGGCCAGGGCTGGATGAGATGCCGCTTGGCCAGCTCGACGGCATCGGCACCGCCGACTTCGGCCGTTTCGGTCGCTCTCAGATCTCTCGCAGCAGCCACAATCGCCTCCACATCATCCAATCGAATTTTCTCAGGCATGAAACTCAGCTTCAAACGCCGGAAATGTCGGCTTTCTTCGCTTTATTTTGAATATCCGTTCAATCAATATTGCAGAAATAGCGCTTGATTTCAATCTGCGGATGCGCGCATGATGAAAGAAAGCCGGCAAGCTCGGAGCGCGATCAGCAAAAGTGGTCACCGGTTTTGCGTTCGATCGCGCTCCAAAACAAAATTGGGAACAAAGAGCCGGCGCCAGCACAATGGGATGCCGCATGGCGGGACAGTCCAGGCCAGCAACCGAGATCACACCCGGAGCCCTGCAATGACGGTGGCCGCGGAAGGGTCGCCCCCGTTGCGCATGACGCGGGCCAGACGAAATGCCCTTCTGCAATCCGAACCCGTACAGGGTTTAGCCCTGATCAGCCCGACCTTCATCTACGCGCTTATCCTTCTCGTCCTGCCGATCCTGGTGGTCATCGCCCACTCCTTCTGGACGCAGCATTACCTGACCATCGACCGTACCTTCACGCTGGAAAACTACCGCATCGCGCTGACCGAGCCGATCTACCGTGATCTGTTGTGGCGCTCGCTCTACATCTCGCTGACCGTCAGTCTGCTCACTGTCCTTTTGGCCTATCCGATCGCCTACTTCATCTCGTTCCATGGCGGCCGCCACAAGAGCCTGTGGCTGTTCCTCATCACCATCCCGTTCTGGACCAGCTATCTCTTGCGCGTGATGTCGTGGAAGGTCATCCTCGGCTACAACGGCGTCCTGAATTCAGGCCTGATGGGTCTCGGCATCATCGACGAGCCGTCGACCGCGCTGCTCTACAATTCGAGCGCCGTTATCATCACGCTGACCCATGCCTGGGCGGCCTTCGCCATCCTGCCGATCTTCGTCTCGCTGGAAAAGGTCGACCGCACGCTGGTCGAGGCGGCCACCGATCTCGGCGACGGCCCGCTGCGGTCCTTCCTGCGCGTGACACTGCCGCTGTCGGCGCCCGGCGTCATCTCGGCGGCGCTGATCGTCATGATCCCGACCGTCGGCGACTACGTCACGCCGAAGCTCGTCGGCGGCAAGGACGGCGTCATGATCGCCAATGCCATCCAGGCGCAGTTCGGCAAGGCCTCCAACTGGCCGTTGGGCGCGGCCCTGTCCGTCACCACCATGCTGATCGTGACGCTCATGGCGGGCGCCACGGTGCTCATCATCCGCGCTCTGCGGAGGCTGGCGCGATGACGGCGGTGCGGCGCTTCCTGTCCAGAGGCTGGCTGTCGGCCTACGCTTTCCTCTACGTCACGTTTCTCTACCTGCCGGTGATCTTCCTGCCGATCTTCTCGATCAACACGGCAGCGACGCCGAAGTTTCCGCTCTCCGGCTTCACCTTGCATTGGTACGAGGACCTGCCCCGCACTCCGGCTTTGCTCGACGCGGCCTGGAACAGCCTTGTTGTCGGCGTCTCGGCCGCGGTCCTCTCCACGGTTCTCGGCATCCTCGCCGCCCGTTCGATCACCCGCTACCGCTATCCCGGCCGCCGCACCATAAACGGCCTGATCATGGCGCCGCTGGTGCTGCCCGAGGTGATCGTCGCCATCTCGATGCTGCTGGTGATGCTGCAGCTCGGCTTGAGCCTGTCGCTGTTCACCGTCGTGCTCGGCCATGTCCTGGTCTGCATCCCCTATTCGATGACGGTGCTGACCTCCGGCTTCGAAGGCTTCGACCGCAGTCTCGAGGAAGCCTCCGCCGATCTCGGCGAGAGCGCCTTCGGCACCTTCCGGCGGGTGACGCTGCCGATGGTTGCGCCGGCGATCATCTCCAGCCTGCTGGTCTGCTTCACCATTTCGCTGGACGAGTTCATCATCGCCTTCTTCCTCACCGGGACGGAGGCGACGCTGCCGATCTACATCTGGGGGCAGCTGCGCTTCGCGGCGAAATTGCCCGGCGTGCTGGCGCTGGGCACGCTGTTGCTGGTTGCCTCCTTCCTGCTGATGACTGTCGCCGAACTCCTGCGTCGCCGCGCCGCTAGACGCACCCAGAACGAAGGAGGCCTCTATGCCTGAGCAGCCGCGGATCGACCTGCCCAAAGTCGAGCGCCTTCCGGAAGACCGCTCCAAGCCTGAACGAACAATGATCGATATCCGCAACGTCACCCGCAGCTATGGCGCGTTCAAGGCGCTGGACGACGCTTCGCTGACCATCAGGGAGGGCGAGTTCTTTTCCCTGCTCGGCCCGTCCGGCTGCGGCAAGACCACGCTGTTGCGCATGATCGCCGGCTTCGACAATCCGACCAGCGGTTCGATCTCGGTCGGCGGCCAGTCGATGGAAGGCATCCCGGCCAATCGCCGGCCGACCAACATGGTCTTCCAGAGCTATGCGATCTTCCCGCATCTCAATGTCGAGCAGAACGTCGCCTATGGATTGAACCGGCTGAAGCTGCAGGGCGGCGAGGAGAAACGCCGTGTCGAGGAAGCGCTGGCGCAGGTGTCGCTGACCGGCCTCGGCAAGCGCCTGGCGACAGAACTTTCCGGCGGCCAGCGGCAGCGTGTCGCGCTTGCCCGGGCGCTGGTGATGCGGCCCAAGGTGCTGCTGCTCGACGAACCGCTATCGGCGCTCGACAAGAAACTGCGCGAGCAGATGCAGGTCGAACTGCGCCGCCTGCAACAAGCGGTCGGCATCACCTTCGTTCTGGTCACCCACGACCAGTACGAGGCGCTCGCCATGTCCGACCGCATCGCCGTGATGTTCGGCGGCAAGATCGCGCAGGTCGCCTCGCCCAAGGAAATCTACCAGCGGCCGGTCAACCGCCAGGTCGCCGACTTTCTCGGCGGCATGAACTTCGTCAAGGCTGAGATCGTCGAGGAGAGTAGTGCCTCATTGGTTGTCGACACGCTGGGCTTCGGCCGCGTCAAGACCGACAAGCCCAAGGCCTTCGTGCGCAACGGTGGCGCAGCCACGCTCGGCATCCGGCCGGAGCGCCTGCGCGTGTTGTGGGACAATGCGACGGCCAAGTTCGAGGTCGCCGGCAAGGTGGTCGAACGCCACTATTTCGGCGAGATCACCCATCTGATCGTCGAGATACCGGGCCTGGAAAAGCCGCTATCGGTGACCGAGACCAACGATTTCGGCGCCGACGACATCCCGGTCGGCACCTCGATCCGCCTCGCCTACGATCCCGAGGCGCTGGTGGCGATGGCCGACTGAAGATCGGCCAGGATCTTGCGCGCCGCGATGCGCCCGGCAACGATGGCGCCCTCGACATAGCCCGGAAATGACGGCGACAGTTCTGAACTGGCGAAATGCACCGGAGGCGCGCCGCTGAGAAGCGTGCGCTCGGCATCGGTTGCCGTCGCATCGATGATGAGATCGCTGTAGGCGCCGCCGCTCCAGCGGTCATCCGTCCAGTCGCGATAGCTGAGATCGATGATACCGGCCGCTTGCGGGCCAAGTCCTTCCACCAGCCTTGCCGTCACCTCGGCGCGCAGTGCCGTATCGCCGAGCTCGCGCCAGCGCAAGGCCAGCGCCCCGCCGATGAAGACGACCAGCGCCGCATGATCGTCGTCCTTGCTGACATCGCAGGCAAAAAGCCCCGGCAGGTCGCGCCACATCACCATGCCGCTCAGGCCGCGGTCGCGCCAGAAGGCCTTGGGATAGCGCACCAGCACCTTGATCACCGCGCCGCTTTGCCAGACGCTCAGCGCTCCTGCCAAGGCCGCCGGCAGCGGTGGCGCAAAATCCAGTCTCGAGGCCATCATCGGCGGCACGGCGATCAACACCGTCCGTGCCTCGATGGTGCCCGCCGCCGATGCCAGACGAACTCTTCCCGGCCCGTGCTCGATCGCCGTCACCGCTGCGCTCAACCGCAGCCGGTCGCCGAGACCGCGGGCCAGATCATCGGCCAGCGAATGCATGGTTTCGCGCACGAAATACTGCAGCTCCGACACCTCGTTGGTGATGCGCCTGTCATTGTCGATCAGGTGCCACAACGGCAGCTTTTCCAGTGCCTGGCACCACAGGCCCTCGATCATCGAGCGGAACACCGCCTTGGCGTCGTCAGGATCATTCTGGTTGTCGAGCCAGGCTGCGACAGTCAGGCCGGCAATCGCCGGATCATCAGGTTCGATCGCATTCATACGGTCGCGGATCAGCATCGAGGCGAGATAGTTTCGTTCAGCCGCCCGGGCAGACATTGCTGGCTGTGCCACGAAGTCGCCGTCGACATAGGCTGCGACCAGCGTCTTGCCGCGCGCCTCGACCAGAGCCATCAGCTCCGGCATATCTTGGCACAGGAACTGGCCGCCGCTGTCGATGCGCTCGCCAAGCCCGTTCTGTCTGGACTCGACGCGCCCGCCGACGCGGTCGCGCGCCTCGAGCAGCAGGAAGTCGATGCCGGCTGCCTCCAGCTCAAGCGCTGCCGACAGGCCGGTGAAGCCGGCGCCGACGATGACGACATCGGTTCTTTCCGGTCCGGTCTTCAATAGCCGGCCTTGATCTTCTCGAACTCGGCCACCATGCGCTGCTTGAGCTCCGGTGCCACCGGCTGCTGGAACAGCGTCTTGTCGAGGAACGTGTCGAGATTGTCGAAGCCGCGGTCGGCCAGCACCTTGTGGTCGATATCAGCCATGCCGGCACCGTTGCCATGGCCATAGCCAAAGGTCTTGACGATGTAGTCCGAAACGCCAGGCGTATTGACGGCGCTGAGGAAATCATAGGCTTCATCGAGCTTGCCCGGTGCATCCTTCATCAGCACATAGCCGCACACCCAGGTCGAAATGCCTTCCTTGGTGTCACGGTTCATGGCGATCGGCATGCCTTGCCCCTTCAGCGTCACGAAGGTCTCGTTCCAGCCCCAGACCAGATCGACCTCATTGCCGATAAAGGCCTGGTTGAGGTCGGTGTCATCGGTCCAGTAGAAGCGGATGTTCTTGTGCACGTCGCGCAGGAAGGCGGACGCCTCCTGGAACTGCGCGTCGGTCATCCTGGTCCAGTCCTTCAGGCCGATGACCAGGCTTGCCAGCGCATAGGCGTCGTCGACATTGTCACCGATGGTGACGCGGCCCTTGTATTTCGGATCGGCGAAGATCCTGAGCGATTGCGCCTGGTCGGCCGTCACCTTGTCGGCGCGGTAGAGCAGCGAGGTGTTGCCCCAGTCGAACGGCATGAACCAGGCCTTGCCGTCGGCGGTGGTGGCGAGATCCTTCATCGCCATGATGCCGGGATTGAGGTCCTTCCAGCCGGCGATGCGGCTGGTGTCGAGCGGTTGCAGCATGCCGGCCTCGCGCCACTTAACCACGCTTTGCGAACAGGGGTGGGCGATATCGGCCTTGAAGCCCGCACGCATCTTCTCGAAGGCTTCGTCCTCGTCGCCGAAGAAAGCGAAGGTCGGCTCGGCGCCATATTTGGCGGTGTAGGCGGGGTGCAGCAGCGGATCCTCATAACCCGACCAGTCGAACACCACGAGGTCGCCACCACCTTCGGCCAAGGCATAGACCGCGCCGGCACCGATCAGACACGCGGCGGCAAGGGCAAGGCGGCGTAGCACTGACTTCATGGCGCGAAACTCCCCCCTCGCGAAAAAGGTTGCCGCGACGTTAGGAGAATTCGGCCACTTTGGCGAGCCCGTCCGCCGTCATGTCGACGGGCGGACGGACAGTCAAGACAGGGTCAATAGCCGGCTTTGATCTTCTCGAACTCAGCGATCATCTTGAGCTTGAGCTCTGACGGCACCGGCGACTGGAACAGCGTCTTGTCTACGAATTTCTGCACGTCGTCATAGCCCTTTTCCTTCAGCACCGCCTGATCGACGCCGGCCATGCCCTTGGCATTGGCCTGGCCATAACCCCAGTCCTTGACCAGCACCTTGGCGGTCTCGGGATCGTTGACCGCGTTCAGATAGTCATAGGCCTTGTCGACATTATCGGGCGCGTCCTTGAACAGCACGTAGCCGCAGACCCAGGTCGAGATGCCTTCGTCGGTATCTTTCTTGGCTTGGATCGGCACGCCGGCGGCGACCGATTGCACCGTCGCGTCGTTCCATGCCCAGGCGAGGTCGACCTCGCCGCCACTGAGCAGCTGGACGACGTCGGTGGTATCGGTCCAGTAGGAGCGCACGTTCTTGTGCACTTGGCGCAGGAAATCCGACGCCTGCTTGAACTGGTCGTCGGTCATCTTGGTCCAGTCCTTGAGGCCGATGGCCAGACTGGCAAGCGCATAGGCGTCGTCGACATTGTCGCCGATCGACACCCGGCCCTTGAACTTGGGATCGGCGAAGGCCTTCAGCGACTGCACATCCTTGGCGTCGATCTTGGAGGAGTTGTAGGTGAGCTGGGTGTTGCCCCAGTCCCAGGGCATGAACCAGGCCTTGCCGTCCGATGTCGTGGCAAGATCCTTCATCGCCATGATGCCGGGATTGAGGTCTTTCCAGCCTGATATCTTCGAGGTGTCGAGCGGCTGCAGCAGGCCCGCCTCGCGCCATTTCACCACGCTCTGCGAGCAGGGATGGCCAAGATCGGCCTTGAAGCCGGAGCGGACCTTCTCGAACGCCTCGTCCTCGTCGCCGAAGAAGGCGAAGGTCGGCGAGTCGCCGTTCTTTTCGACATATTTCGGATGGAAGCTCGGGTCCTCGTAGCCGGACCAGTCGAACACGATCAGGTCCTTGTCGGCGGCGATCGCCAGTGCCGCCGCCGAAGCCGCCAATGTTCCAGCCAGTGCCAGGGTCAATGTCAGGCGTCGAGTGAATCTCTTCATCGTTGTTCCATCCTCTGTGGTGTTCTGGTTTTCTTATGGTTTCGTCACGCCGGCCGCCTTCCACGGATAGTGTTTGGGGAATGCCGCCGACAGGAATTCATTGGCCGCCTGCAACGCGGTCTCGCGGGTGGTGTCCTCGGTCCCCATCATCAGCCGCAGCCACAACCCCTCCAGCATGGCGCTAAGCGCCAGCGCCATGACTTGCGGCTCATAGGCATAGCCGGCACTTGCCTTCAGCGTCGCGCACAGCTCGATGAAGATGGTCTGGTAGACGGCGTCGCGGGCGCTGCTCAGCGCCTGATAGGTCGGCCGCGACTTGGCCTCGCCCCAGAAGGCGCACCAGGCGGCCAGCTTGCGCTTGTTGCAGATCGAGCGGTCGAAATCGGCGGAGACCAGCGCGTGGAGCTGGCGGGCGGGATCATCGCCTGCCTTGTGCAGCGCATTGCGCCAATGCGCCGAGTACTCGTCATACATGTGCTGCAAGGTGGCGATGAGCAGCTTTTCCTTGCTCTCGAAATGGAAATTGACGATGCCGCGCGACAGGCCGGCGCCGTCGGCGACATCGGCCATCGTCGTCTCCGAATAGCCGCGCTTGGCCAGTGAATCGATCGTCGCCTCGATGAGCTGAAGTTGCCTGACCTCCTTCGAGGCCTTGCGGCCGCGCTTGTCGGATTCACTCTTCCGCGCCGATTCAAGGAGGGCTTGCCTGGCGTCTGCTGTCTTCATGCGCGTGATGGTCTCCAGCATCGCCGGCTATCCCTTTGCATCCGGCTTCCACCCGCGAAGATGAGTGGGACGGTGTTCGCCACTGTCAAGCACCTTCTGCATGGCCTCCCAGGTTCGGATGTTCTTGTCGACATAGGCGGCGCCGACGACGGCGGCGACCGTCGGATAGAGCGGTCCTTTCAGCCTCTCCAGTTCGCCGCGCGCGACGTCGCGGTACCAGGGGTTGCGGTCCCTGACGGTGACATCGGCAAAGCCGGCTTGGCGCATCGCCTGCGCATAGCGCGACGGTGACGCCATGGCGAAGGACAGGCCTTCGGCGGCGACATAGGCCTTCATCTCGGGCGACGGGTCACCATCATGCGAGATCATCCAGTTGGAGGCGGCGAAGACGCCGCCCGGCTTCAGCACCCGGAAGATCTCGGCGAACAGCGCGTCCTTGTCAGGCACGTGCAGCAGCGCATCCTTGGAGAAGACGACGTCGAAGCAGCGATCGGCGAAAGGCAGCGGCCCGGGCGGCGCCTGAATGAAGCTGGCACGCTCGGTGAGCCCACGCGCGGCGGCGCGCTTCCTCGCCGCCTCGATTACCGGCTGTTCGACATCGAAGCCGGTGGCGTGGGCGGCGCCATGGCGCTCGACAAGATCCAGCGTGATGCCGCCCGAGCCGCAGCCGATGTCGAGGATCCTCTTGCCCCTCAGCGAAAGCCCTTCAACCACCCGGTCGACCTCGTCCGGTCCGCCCGGCGACAGGTAGCCATCGCCCCACAGCGCCTCGAGGAAGCGGATGGCGGTGTCGTCATACTCTGGCCCGGCAGCTGCCGTTTCGATCATCAGCCCTCGGTCCCCAATCGACGAATGCTCATTTCGAACGCCGGCAAAGCGTAGCGCATACAAGGCAAAACGCAACACCGTTTGTTGAGCATTCATTCAGTATGGCTGGACAGTGTGGCGGCTGCCGTGCCAAATTCCTCGCATTCGGGAACAGATCACGCAAAAATGAAGAGCGGGTCGCACAGAGCAATTCCAGGAAAAGTGTGAGCGGTTTTCCCGGGAAAAGCGCGTAGCGCTTTCCCTTAGGAATTGCGTAGAAACAAGAGACTGGGCCAAAATGAAAGCTTGGGATGCGATCATCATCGGCGGCGGACACAACGGCCTGGTCAACGCCTGCTATCTGCAGCGCGCCGGCCTCGACGTGCTGGTCGTCGAGAAGAACGACTGGGTCGGCGGTGCCGCCACCAGCCGGGAATTGACGCCGGGCTTCCTCTATTCCAACTGCTCCTATGTCTGCTCGCTGTTTCGCCCGGAGATCATGCGCGACCTCGAACTGCCGCGCTTCGGCCTGCAGGTCATCTCCTACGAGGGCGGCGCGGTGTTCACGCGCGACGGCGACTATCTCGCCAACTACCGCGATCACGATGCCCACCGCCGCGAATTCGCCCGCTTCTCGAAGCGTGATGCCGAAGCCTATGACCGTTACGCCCGTGATGTGACGCGGCAGTGCCGCTTCATCCAGCCTCTGCTGATGCGCACCGCACCCGATCCGACCGGTTTGCGGCCGCGCGACCTCGGCGAACTTCTCTATCTCGGCAAGAAATTCGCCAGCCTGTCGGCGCAGGAAATGGCGCTGACGCTGCGCTTCTGGACGATGTCGATCGCGGAGTTCCTCGACGAGTATTTCGAGACCGACGTGATCAAGGCAAACTTCGCGCTGTCCGGCATCATCGGCACCGCGCTCGGGCCGATGTCGCCCGGCACGGCATACGTGCTGCTGCACCACTATATGGGCGAGGTCGACGGCTCGGTCGGCGCCTGGGGTTACGCGCGCGGCGGCATGGGCGCCGTCACCAAAGCGCTGGCCGCGTCGTTCAAGGCGTCGGGCGGCACAATCCGCACCGGCGCCGAGGTCGACCATGTGCTGATCGGTAAGGGCAAGGCCAAGGGCGTGGTGCTGGCCGGCGGCGAGGAGATCCACGGCAAGCTCGTCGTCTCCAATGCCGACGTCAAGCGCACCTTCCTGAAGCTGGTCGAGGAAAAGGAACTGCCGGACATCTTCCTTCGCCGGGTCAGGAACTTCAAGATGCGCGGCTCGTCCGGCAAGGTCAACATCGCGCTCGATTCGCTGCCGGAATTCCCGGCGCTGCCGAAGGATTCGCCGGTCTATCGCGGCGACATGCATTTCACCGATTCGATCGAGCGCATGGAGCGCGCCTATGACGACTGGAAGGCCGGACGCTGGTCGGCCGACCCGTTCCTCGACATGGTCATTCCCACGACGCTCGACCCGACGATGGCGCCGCCCGGCAAGCACTTCATGAGCTGCTTCGTGCAGTATGCACCGCCCAAGATTGGCGGTCGCGAATGGACCGATGCCGACCGCGACGGCTTCGCCGAAAGCGTGATTTCGCAGATCGCCGAATACTCGCCGGGCTTCCGCGATCGTATCGTTCACATGGAGGTTCGCACGCCGCGCGAGATCGAGGCCGAGGTCGGCCTCACCGAGGGCAACATCTTCCAGGGCGAACTGACCTTCGACCAGCTTTTGTTCAACCGGCCGGTGCCGGGTTACGCGCAGTACCGCTCGCCAGTTGGCGGCCTCTATATGTGCGGCTCCTCGACCCATCCCGGCGGCGGCGTCATGGGTGCGCCCGGCCGCAATGCCGCGGCGGAAATCCTGCGCGACCTCGCCAAATCGTGTCAGCATATGAGCCCTGCCCATGACGTCATCTGATGCAATCGTCATCGGCGGCGGCCACAACGGCCTTGTCGCCGCGGCCACGCTGGCGAAGGCCGGCCGCCAGGTGCTGGTGCTGGAAGCCGGAAGTGAAGTCGGCGGCGCCGCGCGCACCGAGGAATTCGCGCCGGGCTTTCGTGTCTCCTCCGTCGCCCATCTGCTGAACCGGCTGCATCCCGATGTGGTGAAGACGCTGGAGTTGGGAAAGCACGGGCTAAAGGTCACGCGTGCCGACTTCATGCCGTCGGTTGCGCTGTCGAGGGATGGTCCCGCGCTTGTCCTGCATGGCGCCTATGGCGAGGTGCTGACCGGCGCCAGTTCCTCCGAGCAGTCGGCCTGGAACGCGTTGCGTGCGCAGCTGCTGCGCTATGCCGGCATATTGAAGCCGTTCCTCTCCCGCCGCCCGCCCGATCTCGCCGGCATGTCGCTGCTCGAGACCGCCTCCCTCGGCCAGACCGCCCTGGCGCTGAAGAAGCTCGGCAAGGAAGACATGCGCGACTTCCTGCGCGTGCTCCTGATGAACGTCGCCGACCTGCTCGACGAACAGCTTGCCGATATCAGGCTGAAAGGCCTGCTCGCCTTCGACGCGACGCTTGGCAGCCATCTCGGCCCACGCTCGCCGACCTCATTGCTCGGTCTCTACTACCGATTGGCCGGCGAGACCGGCAGTGCGCCCGGCGCGCAGATACTGCCGCAAGGCGGCATGGGTGCGATTGTCGCTGCCATCCGCGCCGCGGCGGAAAAAGCCGGCGTCATCATCCGCACCTCGACGCCAGTGGCCAGGATCATCGTCGAGAACGGCCGCGCCGTCGGTGTCACGCTCGACAATGGCGAGGTGCTGCGCGCCGGGACGATCGTCTCGGCGATCAATCCGGCGACCACCTTCCTCGGCCTTGTCGGACCGCGCGAGATCGACACCGGCTTCGTGCGCAGGGTGAAAAACATCCGCATGAAGGGCGATGTGGCCAAGCTCAATCTGGCGCTCGACCGGCTGCCGCAGTTCACCAGCGTCGATGCCGCCGCTCACAAGGGCCGGCTGGTCATCGCACCCTCGCCCGATCATGTCGAGCGCGCTTTCAACCCATCCAAATATGGCGAGTTCTCGCCCGAGCCGGTGATGGAGATCACGCTGCCCAGCCTTGCCGACCCGTCGCTCGCGCCCAGCAGCGCCTGCGTGCTGTCGGCGGTCGTGCAATACGCACCCTACGCGTTGAAGGACGGTTGGGCTGCCGGCAAGCCGAAATTCCTCAAGGCGATCATGGCGCAGCTCGAAGCCCATGCGCCTGGCATCGGCAAGAGCGTGGTCCACGCCGAGCTTCTGACGCCTGCCGACATCGAGACGCGCTATCGCATGCCGGGCGGCCATTGGCATCATGGCGAATTGCAGGCCGACCAGATGCTGATCTCGCGGCCGGTGTCCGGCTGGTCGGGCTACGACACGCCGCTCGAAGGTCTGTTCCTGGCCGGCGCCGGCTCGCATCCTGGCGGCGGCGTCTCCGGCGCTCCCGGCCTCAACGCCGCGCGGCGCATCATCGCGATGAAGGGGTGACATGATGTCTCAACTCGCCAACGTTGCGTTCTACGGCGCAGGAACGCCGTCATGACCAGCCAGATCAAAAACCCTGCCCGCATTGCCGCCCAAAACCATTTCCGCACGCTGCGTCTCGGCACGCCGTTCCAGCCGCGCATCGATGCGCTGGCCAAGACCCAGGACTGGTACAATTGGGCCGGCTACCGCGCACCGCATTCGCTGTGGGACGAGGAGCTCGAATATTTCGCCATCCGCAGCCAGGCGGCGCTGTTCGACATTTCGCCGATGACCAAATACCGGATCGAGGGGCCGGACGCCGAAGCCTTCCTCAACCGCGTCACCTTGCGCGATGTCACCAAGCTCAGGCCGGGCCGCGTCCACTATACGGCGTGGTGCGACGACGAGGGTTTCGTTCTCGACGACGGCACGCTGTTCCGGCTGTCGCCGACGCGCTTCCGGCTGTGTTCGCAGGAGCGGCATCTGCCATGGCTTCTTGACAGCGCGATCGGTTTCGATGTGACGATCGAAGAAGAGACAGAGGCGGTCGCTGGCCTCGCCTTGCAGGGGCCGACATCCTTCGCCGTGCTGCGCGATGCCGGCTTCGCCGGCGTCGACAGGCTGAAGATATT